>CALAQS010000366.1 GCA_937888435.1 uncultured Acidobacteriota bacterium | reverse complement strand
CTGGAGCGGAACCCAGCCCGACTCGCCCGTTTTGAACGACAGGCTCGGCGCCGCGACGCGGCCTTCGGCGACCCACGCGCGGATCGTCGCCTCGTCGACGGGACCGTATTGGCTGCCGTTCGCCCCGATCACGTAATACATCGGCGTCTCCTCACTCCTCAGGAACGCAATCCGGCCCCGGAAGGTTCTCTCCCCGGGCCGGACTCATCCTAGCGCGCTAACGCCGCTTCTGTTCGGAGTGGCCGGAGGGCGCCGAATGCACGGTCGGAGACGGACCTCTCGACTGCGTGGGCCGCGACCAGCTCTGTGCGCGCGCCTCGCCGCGCTGCCGTGCCTGGAATTCGCGGTTCAGCTCGGGGTGCGGCGCGGGGCGTACGACGGGACGCGCGCCTGGCACCGAGGAATGCACCCTCGACCCCTTGTCCACCGGCTTTCTGGACGTCTGTGGGCCGGATCCCGTGGCGCCGCCCGAATTCCTCCACGTGTCGTTCGCGCGCTGCTGCCAGCCGTCTTTCGTCTTCCGGTAGACCTCGCCGTTCTTGCCCGCATAGACGTTGTTCGACCGATCGACCGCACGCGACACGTCGCGGGATGGCGGTCGCGGGACATCGCGCACCCGATCGGGAAGCCGGCCGTAGATGTTGTTCTGAACCTTCACGGGATGGATGTCCTTTACCGGCGGGTGGAACCCGATGACCGGACGGCCCGGCCGGACCACTCCCGGACGGTGCAGGCCCGCCCCGACTCCCGCGCCCGGGCGATTCCAACCGGGCGGGCGAATCCCGCCGGGGCGATTGCCCCAGTAGTTATTCACGATGACCGTCGGCGGACGGTACCCGGCGGGCCCGAACCAGCCGCGCCGGCCTCCCCATCCGCCGCCGATGCGCCCCGGACGGCCCCATCCGACCGGGCGGAACCAGCCACCCCAGCCGAAGCTCGTGTTGAAGAAGGGGTAGCTCCACGACGACCCGAAGCCCCAGCCGGACCACGGCGTGTAGTGCGCATGGAAGCCCCACGTATACGGGCGCGGCCACCAGAAGACCGGCCCGACCCACGGGCGGTAATACCAGCCGGTGCCCCAGACGACGGTGCCGCCCCACGGGTAGCAACCTTCGTAGCCCTGCGTGTAGCCGTCGACGACCTCGTCCGGCGTCGAATCGTAGATGCGCACGTACTTGGTGTTGTAGACGGGAACGCTCGGCGGAATCTGGTCCAACTCGTCGCTGGGGACCGCGTCCGCGAGAGCCCAGGGGCCCGTCGGCGAGTCCGCCACGTACCACACCGCGTTGGCGCAGGCGTAGTAGCGGCCGCCCATTCTCAGCACCGAGGCCGGCGTGTTGATCGCGTACGCGGTCTGCGTGCCCTCGATCGGGACGAACTGCGGATCGCCGTCGTACTGCACGTCGAGCTTCGCGTCGGCGCGCTTGACGGCGGTGGTCTGCGGGATCTCCGCGTCGAGGAGCGCGTCTTCGGCCTCGTCCGTGCCGGGCACGCTCGCGCGCATGTCGCCGATGTCCGAGTCCGGGGGGATCTTCGCGAAGCTCGCCGGAAGCTGATCGGGCGGCACGTACGCATACGCCCCGCCGCCGAGCGACCTGCTCTTGAACCAGCGGCCAGACAGGAGCGCGTAGTAGGTCTGCGTGGGCACGTCGAGGAGGACGTCGCTCTCGGTGTTCTCCATCGAGAGAAGGTCCGCTCTGGCGCCGGCGACGGGCTTGAAGGAGGGCTTGCCCTCGGACACGACGAGCTCGGTCGGCTCAGTGGCCACGACGACCCGCGGCGGGTTCGCCGCCTCGGTGCCGTCCTCGTCCGGCGTGTCCTTGTCGCTCTTCTTCTGCGCGTCGACCGCCTGGGCGGCGAGGTCCGCGATGTCGGAAGGCGGGCCACCGATGGAGCGCCAGGGGCCCTTCGCGTCGGGGGCCTCGTACCACCACTTCCTGCCGCCCGCGAGGTAATAGCGGTTGTTGCGGGTGTCGAGCACCATGAAGAAGGCCGTGTTCACGACGACCTTCAGGGCCGGCGCACTCTCCACGTCGCGAAGCTGCGGCTCGCCGTCGAGCAGTACGAGCACCGTGGGCTCCTGCGCGAAGAGGACCTTCGGCGGATCGTTCTTCAGGCCCTGCGCGCTCTTCTTCTCGCGGTCCGCGACCTTCACGGCCTCGATCACGCGGTCGTACGAGATGACGAGGTTCCATTTCGGAACCTCAGCCTCGATGATTCCGGCGAAGGTCTTCTCCTTTTCGGGGGTGATGTTCGGGAAGCGAACGCGGCTCACCTTGATGTGCCGGATCTCCACCGAGCGGTCGTCCCGGTCGACGGAGACCGAGGCCGTGAAGAAGATGACGCCGAACTTTGGCGCCGTCTCTCCCTTCTTCGTCACCGAGATGGCGGCGCGCCCGCTCATCGTGTCCCCTTTGAAGGTCTCGATCTGGGGCTGGTACATGACAGCCGTGTTTCCCTTGGGCGTCGTGAACTCGCGGGGCCAGGGGTCTGGCGTGAGCGCGGCGGCACGCGCAACACCCGCGGCCAGAACGAGAAGAAGGCCGCTGACCAGTTTCGAAACGGTTGCTCTCATGGGCGCTCTCCTCTCGATACAATATCGGACCACACGGCCCGAAACCGCAAGTCCCATGCCCGCCCCCCACTCTCCTCCCTCCGTCTCGCGCCGCCGGACGCTGCTGTCGGCAGAGCGCGCGACGGAGCAACTCTCGCGGCACGGGCGCACGCGCGTCGCCCTCGGCTTTCCGAACTCCTACGAGATCGGGATGTCGAACCTCGGCTTTCAGTGGGTGTACCGCCTCCTGAACCGCGAGGAGGACATCGCCTGCGACCGCTTCTTCGCGGACGAGGACGCTGACCGGCGCGGGCCGCGCACGCTGGAGACGGACACCCCCCTCGGCGATTTCCCCCTCGTGGCGTTCTCCATCTCGTGGGAGATGGACTACGTCAACTTCCTCCGCCTGCTCCCTGCCGCACGCATCCCGCTCGAGCGCACGGAGCGCGGCGAGGGCGACCCGATCGTCCTCGTGGGCGGCGACTGCGCGCGCATCAACCCCGCGCCGCTCGCAGCGTGGGTCGACGTCTTCGCCATGGGCGACGCGGAGAAAATCGTCCCCTCCCTCGCGGACGTGCTCCGGCGCGACCTCTCGCGCGAGGCCACCCTCGCCGCACTCGCGGAGCTCAAGGGTCTCTACGTCCCGGCGGTCCACGGCGTGCGCGCCGAGGGCGCCGAGGACGGAAAGATCGTCGTCCAGCAGTTCAAGGCGGGCGAGGGCGCGCTCCGCGAGCCGCCGCACACGACGCTTCTCACGCCGCACACCGAGCTCTCGGACAAGCTCCTCATCGAGATCGCGCGGGGCTGCTCGGAGATGTGCCGCTTCTGCTGGGCCGCCTACGCGATGGCCCCGCAGGTGCGGGTGACGGCCGAGGCGGTGCTCGAAATCGCCCGCAAGAACCGCCCTCTCACGTCGCGCGCCGGCCTCATCGCGACGGCGGTCGCCGACCATCCGGAAATCCTTCCAATTCTGAGAGGACTTGCGGGCCTCGGCTATCACATCGCCCTTTCGTCCGTGAAGATCGACGCGATCTCGGAGGAGATCCTCGCGATCCTGACGGCACAGGGCGAGCGCGCGCTCGCGATCGCGCCCGAGGCCGGTAACGAACGCCTCCGCCGCGCGATCAACAAGAAGGTCTCCGACGAGATGCTCTTCGACAAGGTGCGCCTGATCGCGCGCTCGGGAATCACGCAGCTCAAGCTCTACCTACAGGTCGGCCTCCCGGGCGAGACCGACGGCGACGTGGATGACGTCGTCGGCCTCGTCGGCGCCCTGCGCCTCGTGTTTCTCGAAGAGGGCCGAAAGCGTGGGCGCGTGGGCACGCTCGTGCCGACGGTGAACGCGTTCATTCCGAAGCCGCACACGCCCTTCGAGAACGAGGCGCTGGACGATCCCGATGCGCTCGAAGAAAAGATGAAGCGCCTGAGCGCGGCGTTCTGGAAGATGCCGAACGTGACGTTCCGCGGCATGCCCGTCGTCGAGGCGATCTGGGAAGCGTACCTCGCGAAGATGGGGCCCGAGTCGGCCCCGATCCTCCTCGAGGCCGCGGCGGGAGCGCCCGTGCGCCGCCTCGTGAAGGCGCACCGCGACGCCTTGATGGCCGTCGTCCGGCCCGGCAGCGCGCTCGCGCTTCCGGCGCACGCCGTCCCGCGCGGCGTCTTCGATCCCCACGCGCGGCAGGCCGCGCCGTGGGGCTTCATCGCGAAGTCGTAAGTCAGCCGCGTGCCGCGCGGAAGTAGGCCTCGGTTCCTGACTTCAGGAGCGCGGTCACGGAGTGGAGGAGGATCGAGAGGCCGCGCGCCGCGAGGTCTTTCGCGCGCGCTCCCGTCGGCGCGACCGTGCCGACGACGAGTCCGCGCCGCTTCGCGACGGCAACGACGCGGTCGATCGCGGACTCGATCTCGGGATGAGAGGGCCCGTCCGGGAAGCCGAGCGCGAGCGCGAGGTCGCGCGGACCCACGATGAAGCCGTCGATGCCCGGCACGGCCGCCAGGTCCTCGACCTGTTCCAGCGCCTCGCGCGTCTCGATCTGCGGCAGGACGAGCGTCTCGCGGTTCGCGCGCGCGACCCAGGCTTCCTGCCTTTCGGCCCCGAGGAGAAACCTGTTCGCGCGCATCGCCGCGAGACCGCGGTGGCCGTCCGGCGGATACTTCACGGCTTCCACGAGCCGCCGCACGTCGTCGGCGCTCCGCGCTCCGGGAAGCATGATCCCCGTCATTCCGGCGTCGAGGTACTGCAGGATCAGCTTCGGGTCGAGGTCGCGCGGCCTCACGAGCGGCGCGAGACCGGCCCCTTCGCACGCGCGCACGACCGCAGCGGCTTCGACCGGGCCGGCCGTCCCGTGTTCCGCGTCGAGGATGTAGAGGTCGAAGCCGAGGAGCCCGAGCGTCTCGACGAGATTCGGCTCGATGTTCGGTGACAGGAGGCCGTGCACGACCTCACCCGAGAGGAGTCTGTCCTTGAGAATGCCTTTTGCCATGTTTCGTCCTCAGGCCGCGACGCGCTGAAGCGCGCCGTAGAGATCGTTTGCCGTGGGTGGGCGCTGCGCCGGGTTCTTCGCGAGGCACGCCATGAGCACGCGCGCCAGGAGATCGGGCAGGTCCGGTCGGAGCATCGTGACGGGCTTCGGCTCGAAGGACACGTGCCGGCGCATGAGCTCGCCCGGATCGCGCCCTTCGATAGGCCGCCTCCCCGAGAACAGCTCGTAAAGAACGACGCCGACCGAATAGATGTCGCTCCGCGCATCGAGCTCGCGGCCGACCGCCTGTTCGGGGCTCATATAGTACGGCGTGCCGACGGTGCGGTCGTCCTGCGAGGCGGGATCCGTGCCCTCGGCCGTGCGCGCGATGCCGAAGTCCATGAGCTTCACGAGGCCGTTCGGGAGGACCATGATGTTCGGCGGCTTGATGTCGCGGTGGATGATGCCCGCCTCGTGCACCGCCGCGAGGCCGCGGCAGAGCTGCTTCGCGATCTGCAGGCCGGGCGAGAGAGCGAGGGCGCCCTTCCGGTCGAGAATGTCGCGCAGAGTCGTTCCGGGCACGTACTCCATCGTGAGAAACCTCAGGCCGTCCGCCTCGCCGAGATCGTGCGTGCGCACGACATTGCGGTGCGTGATCTTCCGCGCGAGCCGTATCTCCTGCTTGAGCGTCACGCCGATGGTGGTGCCCTCGTCGAAGGCTTCGGGCAGGAGGACTTTGACGGCGACCTCGTCGTCGAGCTCCCGGTCGAGTGCGCGGTAGACCGTTCCCATGCCGCCCTTGCCGAGCGTCCCGAGGATCTGATAGCGCCCCGCGAAGACCGTCCCCGTGCGCGGGCCCGCGAACGCGCGCGCCGCCGCGTCGGGCGCGGCGGGCGCCGTGAGCGTCGACGCCCGCGTCACACTCGCATCGGGCCGCCGCATCTCCGCCAGCATCTGCTCGAGCGCGGCCTTCTCTTTCAGCTCGCCGACCAGCGCGCGAAACGCCCGGGCGAGCGCGCCGACTTCGTCGCCGCCCGCCTCCGGCAGCTTGACGTCGAGGTTCCCTTCACGGATCTCGGCCGCACCCTTTGCGAGCTGGGCGAGGGGACGCGCGACGCGGCGGCCCATGGCGAAGGAGATCGGGAGCGCGAGGAGGAGCGCTAGGCCGCCGACGAGAAGGAGACTTTCGCGGATGCTCTTCTCGGCGACCTCGTTCGCGCGCCACGTGACGACCGCGATGGCTCCGCCGAGCGTCAAAAGGACGAGGAGGGCGGCCGCGACGGAGAACTTCGTCGCGAGCCCCGGCCCGGCGCGCATGGGAAGGCTCGCGCGTCTCATCGGGGCCTTCTCGCCCGCACCTTCGCGACCGCGCGCGCGACTTCGTCCGCCGCCCAGTCGACCTCTTCCTGGGTCGTGAAGCGGCCGAGGCCGAAGCGGATCGAGGCCTCGGCTTCTACGCGCGTCCGCCCGAGCGCGAGGAGGACGTGACTCGGCGCGGCCTCCGCCGAGGTGCAGGCCGAGCCCGACGAGACCGCGAGGTCGCGGGCTTCGGCCATGACGGCATCCGCGGGCGCGTCCGGGATCGTCACGTTCAGGTTCCCCGGGTGGCAGGCGGCCGGGTGGCCGTTCCGCGAGAGGCCGTCGACGCGCGAGAGAAGTCGCTCCCACAGCCGGTCCCTGAGCGCCGAGACGCGGCGCGCTTCGGCCTCTCCCTCCGCCCGCACGATCTCGGCCGCCGCGCCGAAGCCCACGATGCCCGTCACGTCGAGCGTCCCGGACCTGAGGCCGCGCTCGTGCCCCCCGCCGAAAACAATCGGATCGAGCCTCACGCGCGGGTTCACCGCGCGCACGAAGAGCGCGCCCACGCCCTTCGGCCCACAAACCTTGTGCGCCGACAAGGAGACGAGATCGAGGCCGAGAGCGTGGACGTCGAGCGGGATCTTGCCGAGCGCCTGAGCGGCGTCCGTGTGAAAGAGGATCCCCCGTTCCTTGCAGACCCGTGCGATCTCAGCGACGGGATTGAGCGTGCCGATTTCGTTGTTCGCCGCCATGACCGACACGAGAACCGTGCGCTCCGTGAGAGCGTCGGCCACGGCCGAGGCGCTCGTGACGCCGTGCGCGTCCGGCGTCAGATACGTCACGGCGAAACCCTCGGACTCGAGGCGCCGGCACGGGTCGAGGACGGCGCGGTGCTCGATCGCGGACGTGACGACGTGCGCGTGAGGCGCATGGCGTGCCCGCGCGGCGCCGAGAATCGCGAGGTTGTTCGACTCGGTGGCGCCGGACGTGAACACGATTTCGCGGGGGTTCGCGCCGACGAGCGCGGCCAGGGCTTCGCGAGCTTTCGTCACGGCCGCCTCGGCACGCCAGCCGAAGACGTGGCTCGTCGACGCGGCGTTTCCGAAATGCTCGGAAAAATACGGGCGCATCGCCTCGAAGACGCGCGGGTCGACCGGCGTCGTCGCGTGATAATCGAGGTAGACGGGAAGCTTCAACGACAAGGGGCGCCGCCTGTAGTCATCCTCGACCCGCGGCTTTCCGTTTGCAAGATGAAGGAAGAGGAGGCCGATCCGATGCGCCACGTCCTCGTCGCCACGCTCGAGCGGCACGACCTGCTCGACGGCCTGCGCGCGATCGCGCCGGCCACGACGACGTTCCTCGGCGAGCGGGGCCTGGAGGCGATTCTCGAGCGCCTCGGCAGGTCGGCGCGGATGGACGCCGTCGTCACGGACGCCCCGGAGGTCCTCATGGAGATCTACCACGAGATCCCCGGGGCGATTCCCGTCTATCTCGCGCGCGCCGACGAGGACACGGCTTCGATCCTCGCGGGTCTCGACGCGCTGACCGCGGAGGACTGACTTCTCAGGCGCCGCCCGCGCGCTTCCACTCCGTGCGCATCTCGGACTGAAGGCGGCCGAGGCGGTAAGTGTCGCGGTTCACGAAGCCGCCCCACGGGGCGAGGCCGGGGTGGACCTCCTCGATGCGCCGCCAGATCTCCTGCGCGACGAGCCGGTAATCGGGGTGACCCTGCGGCATCGAGCGAAGCTCGCAGAGGTGCACGGCCTCGCGCAGGTTCAGCGTGACGTACCAGCGCACGCGGAACGCGAACGGGACGACGTACGGCGCCTCGGCCGGATGGTCCGTCTTCACGGCCTCGTGAAGGTCGTGCGCCCGTGCCATGCACTCCTCGAACACCGCGCCGTGCCCGGACTCGAGGATCTCGGGCGGCGTGTCGTGCCCGTGCACCGTCGTGAACGGCTGGCGCTCCTGCGAGAGGACCCTGTGGCGATGGAGATCGCGATAGATGCCCAGATTCCCGAGAAGGTCGAACGTATACGCGGCCTCCTCGAGCGCGCGTGGCGGCTTGTCGCGCCGGTTCCTCCGGCCCGCGGCGAGGGACGAGAGGAGCGCCGTGCGCTCGGGAGGGCTCATCGCGTTGACGCGCGAGCGCACGTCGGCGAGCGGCCGGTCCGCATGCGGGTAGAGAAGCGCCGCGAGGACCTTCTCCTCCCCGTCGCGGTCGAAATCCACGAGCGTCACTCCCGGCGCGGGAAGCTCGCCGGAGGGAAGCGCACGCCTCGCGGCCGCGGCGGCACGCGCGCGCAGGCCTTCCTGCCACGCGCTCTCAGCGGACCGCTTCACGAAGGACGGAATCAGCCGGTCCAGCTCGTGACGCATGGCCGCCGCGAGCGCACGGCACTCGTAAGCAGGATGCGTCAAAAGCCGGTTCAGGAGGTGCTCGAAGGCCTGCCCCGTCGCGAAAATGCCGAGGTTCGTGAGCGTGGCGCCGGGAAGGTAGCTGCGCATGACGTCGCAGGCGTGCGCCCGGACGGTCGCGGCGTACGCGCGCCGCGCCGCCTTGAGCAGGTCCTCGTCACGCTTCACGTCCGCGAAGTCGAGCGGCTCGCCCGTCCTCGGGTGGCGCACGGCCACGGACTCGATCGGGAGCACGCGCTCGATGTGGGCGATCATCGGTTCGATCTGGGCCGCGTACGCGGAAAAAAGGCGGTCCATGAGCGCGGCGTACGCGTCGCGGTGCCGCGAGGCCATGAGCGACGGCTCGCGGAACCAGAGAAAATCTCCGGCCGCGTCGCGCTGGTCGAAGCGGACGTAGCGGGTGGACTTCTCGAGGAACGCGATTCCGATGCGCGCGTCTTCGAGCACCTGCGCCGCCACGTTCGAGACGCGCTCGACCGCGAGATGCGCGCCTCCGAGCTGCGCGACGGAGTCGTCGCCGTAGCCCACGAGAACCCGGTCGTAGAAGGCGCGGGCCTTTTTCAGCGCGTCGCCGTCGTCCGCCGCGCCCCCGCCGAGGAGCCCCCCGGCGAGGCCCTGCTCGCCGACGAACTCGTCGAGGAAGACGCGCCTCAGGCTCTTCGCGGTCCGGCTGTAGCGCGAGAAGAGCGCCCCCGCGACTTCCTGCGGGAGTTTCAGGCCGAAGACTG
>CALAQS010000365.1 GCA_937888435.1 uncultured Acidobacteriota bacterium | reverse complement strand
GAAGTACCGCCTCGTCTCGGGTCCGAAGGGTTTCGTCAAGAAGGCGAAGTTCGCCGGCAAGCCCGTCCTCGTCGTGGACCCGAAGGCCCTCACGATCCTCGCGCACGAGGCGATGCGCGACGTGTCGTTCCTCCTCCGGCCGAAGCACCAGCGGCAAGTCGCCACGATCCTCCAGGATCCCGAGGCCTCACCGAACGACCGCTTCATGGCGACGGCCCTCCTCCGTAACGCCGTCGTCTCCGCGAAGTTCGAGCTGCCGTTCTGCCAGGACACCGGCACGGCGACCGTCGTCGGCTGGAAGGGCCAGCAGGTCTGGACGGGAGCCGACGACGCCGCGCTCCTCTCGAAAGGGATCTGGAAGACCTACACCGAGGAGAACCTCCGCTACTCGCAGACGGCCGCGCTCACGATGTACGACGAGGTCAACACCGGCAATAACCTGCCGGCGCAGATCGACATCTTCGCGACGCCGGGCATGGAATACAAGTTCCTGTTCGTCGCGAAAGGGGGAGGCTCGGCGAACAAGAGCGCTCTTTTCCAGGAGACGAAAGCGCTCCTGAACCCCGCGAGCCTCGAGGCGTTCCTCGTCGAGAAGATGAAGAGCCTCGGCACGGCGGCGTGCCCGCCGTACCACATCGCGTTCGTCGTCGGTGGGACGTCCGCCGAGGCGTGCCTCAAGACCGTCAAGCTCGCCTCGACGGGCCACTACGATTCGCTCCCGACGACGGGCGACAAAACCGGTCGCGCGTTCCGCGATCCCGAGCTGGAGAAGAGGCTGCTCGAGAGGGCGCAGAAGCTCGGCCTCGGAGCGCAGTTCGGCGGAAAGTACTTCGCGCACGACATCCGGGTCATCCGTCTGCCGCGGCACGGCGCGTCCTGCCCGGTCGGGATGGGCGTCTCCTGCTCGGCCGACCGCAACGTTCTCGCGAAGATCGACGCGAAGGGCCTCTGGCTCGAGGAACTGGAACGCCATCCCGAGGCGCTCCTCCCCGTCCACACGGGCGCGAAGCAGCACGCGGGCCTCGTGAAGATCGACCTGAACCAGCCGATGAAGGAGATCCTTACGGAATTGTCGAAGCACCCCGTCTCGACACCGCTCGCGCTCACGGGCCGCCTCGTCGTCGCGCGCGACATCGCGCACGCGAAACTGAAGGAGCGGCTCGACGAAGGAAAGGACCTGCCGCAGTACTTCAAGGACCATCCCGTCTACTACGCCGGCCCCGCGAAGACGCCGAAGGGCAAGGCCTCGGGCTCCTTCGGACCGACGACGGCCGGACGCATGGACTCGTACGTCGATCTTTTTCAATCCAGGGGCGGATCGATGGTCATGATCGCGAAAGGCAACCGGAGCCCGAAAGTGACCGAGGCGTGCAAGAGGCACGGCGGCTTCTACCTCGGCTCGCCGGGCGGCCCGGCCGCGCTCCTCGCCGAGGAGAACATCAGGAAGGTCGACGTTCTCGAGTTTCCCGAGCTCGGCATGGAAGCGGTGTGGGCGATCGACGTCGTCGACTTCCCCGCGTTCATCCTCGTGGACGACAAGGGAAACGACTTCTTCCAGAAGATCGCGTAGCTCAGGGCCGGAAGCGGGCCGCCTCGATCCCGTAGCGCTTGAGGCGGTAGCTGAAGATGCGCTCGGTCGTCTGCAGCAGGCGCGCCGCTCTCGCCCGGTTTCCCCGCGCGATCTTCAGGCTGTCGAGGAGCAGGTCCTTCTCGTACGCTTCGACCGCCGCTCCGAGCGACTGGCGCGGCAGCGTCCCCGAGACCTCGGCGGTCTGCAGCGTCGGGGGAAGGTGGTGGGCGTGGAGAACGCCGCCGTCACACACGAGAACGGCCCGCTCGATGCAGTTCTCCAACTCGCGAACGTTCCCCGGCCAGTGATAGCTCATGAGGACGTCGATCGCCGGCGTCGAGACACGCCTCACGTCCTTGCGATGCCGCGTCGCGTACTTTTCGACGAAGTGGTCCGCCAGGAGGGGAATGTCGGGGCGCCGGTCCCGCAGCGGCGGCATGAAGATCGTGAACACGTTGAGGCGATAGAAGAGATCCTCGCGGAACTTCCCCTTCGCCATCGCGGCTTCGAGGTCCCGGTTCGTCGCGGCCACGAGGCGGATGTCGACCGAAACAGAATGAGTGCCGCCGAGCCTTTCGAACTCCCGCTCCTGCAGCACGCGGAGGAGCTTCACCTGGGTCGCGGCGGACAGATCTCCCACCTCGTCCAAAAAGAGCGTCCCCTTGTCGGCGAGCTCGAAGCGCCCTTTCTTCTGGGTCCGCGCGTCCGTGAAAGCGCCCGGCTCGTAGCCGAAGAGCTCGGACTCGATCAGGCTCTCGGGAAGCGCCGCGCAGCTCACCCTCACGAACGGCTTGCCCGCGCGCGACGAGTTGTAGTGGAGAGCGTGCGCGACGAGCTCCTTGCCGGTTCCCGACTCTCCGCGGATGAGGACGGTCGTATCGCGTGGCGCGGCCTGTGCGACCTGCTCGTAGAGCTCCTTCATCGGCCCGCTGTGGCCGACGATGTTCTTCAGGTCGTAGCGGCCCTTCAGCTCGCGCTTGAGCTTGAGGTTCTCGTCGAGAAGGCTCTCGTGCTCCGCCTCGATGAGCCGGCCCACGTGCATCGCCTGCCCGAGGAGCGAGGCCACGACCTTCAGGAACGACGTCGTGCGGGCGAAGTCGCGCGCCGGGTCGTACGGCAGCGCGAGCCCGAGGGCGCCGACCGTGCGGCCGTCGAGCGCGAGAGGAACCGAGACGAAGCTCAGCTCGTGCCGCGCCGCGGCCGAAACGGGCAGAACCTCATGCGGCGTTCTGAGAAGCGGCTCGCGCGTCACCTGCGGAACGACGACCGCCTTCCCGCTCGCGACGACGCGGCCCGTGATTCCCTCGCCCTGGCGCAGCTTCACCGCGGGCCGCCGCCCGGGGGGAAGGCCGGCCG
Organism: uncultured Acidobacteriota bacterium; assembly: GCA_937888435.1. Lineage (GTDB taxonomy): Bacteria > Acidobacteriota > Thermoanaerobaculia > UBA5066 > UBA5066 > Fen-183. The sequence goes on along the minus strand of CALAQS010000365.1, from coordinate 15,204 downwards.
AAGCCTCGAGCTTCAGCTCGCCGGTCGCCTCGTCGACGAGCGCGGCTGTGACGACACTTCCGCCGTAGCTCTCACGCAGGATGGCGAGAGCGCCGTCCAGCGCCGCACGGAAACCTCGTGCCGACCCCAACATCTGCGAGAGCTCCAGGAGGGCGGGGAGCTCGCGCAGATTTGCAGTCGGGCCGTGGCGGGAGCGCGACATTCTCGGATCCTACAGGAATGTCGGAACCGAGGCCGCCGGGAACAGAAATGTAGAACCGGTCCGGACGGAAAGGCCGAGAGCTCTTGGGCACCGGCCTAGAACAGATAGATCACGTTCAGGAGGACCGTCGGCTGGTTGCCCTTGAGGACGCCGCCCTTCTTGCTGAAGACGTCGGCGTCGGACCAGTCGACACGCAGATCTCCCCGGAAGATCAGGTGCCACGACACCTTGACCTCGGGGGTGACCGTCAGCTCTTTGAGCTTCTGGACCGTGCCCGTCCGGGCGCCGTCCGCGTCGTTGAAATACTCGGCCCTCAGACAGAAGCCAAAGGTTTCGCTGAGCCCGAGGCGGGCGTAGCCGGCGATCGCCGACCACGAGGCGGTCGCGCCCGGCGTCACCGCTCCCTTCTCGTTGCCGTAGACGGCGTCGAGCGTGAAGACGGTCAGGTCGCTGAGTTTCCACTGCGCCACGACGTTGAAGAGGGTCCGCGGATCGGAATTGACGTTCGTCCGTTCGGGGCCCGTCATGAAATTCCCGTAGACCGTCACCGTTTTCGACGGCGTCCATGCGAGCTGAGCGCCGACGCTCTTCGAGCTGTTGTTGTCCCGTGCGTCGTCCCAGCCGTTGCAGATCTCGAACATCCCGGCGAGCTGGTCGCTGAACGTGTACGACGCCTTCAGACCGGTGTGCGTGAACGGAATGGTGTAGCCGAAGAGAAACGAACGGGTCGCGTTGTCGTTGTAGCCGTCATATCCGTCGATCACCTCGTAGCCGAAGTGCGTGACGAATTTCCCCGCGTCGAGTCGGAGGCCGCTCCCGACCGGCGCGATCCAGCTTACGAAGGCCTGCTGGAGGTCGACGTCCTGCCCCTGGAGGAGGCCGTAGGAGGACGAGACGCGGGGGATCGACGAACCGGCCGCCAGGTCGACGCGGAACCCGGCCTCGCCCGGCTTGCTGATCGCCTTCTGGAGGACGACCTCGGCGACATCCACCTTGAAGCTGTCGTCGTCGAAGTCGAAGACCCGAAGCTGATTCGTCCCGGAGTCCGGCCGGTTGAAATTATAGGAGTAGCTCGCGGAGAGGAAGGCGTTGACCGCGATCTCCTCGTACCAGGGTTTGGCGGCTGGCGCGGGCGCGGGGCTTGGCGCCGGGGCGGGGCCGGGCGTCGGCGTCGGGGCTGGCTGGCCGAGCGTCGGACGGGCGGCGCCGAAAGCGGCCGCCACGACGAATGCGAGCGCGACGAAACGCCGGCGACACGGAAGGCGGGCCCGGCGAGGTCGGGGCATCTCAGGAACTCCTTTCACAGAGGGCTCCTCGCGAGGAGGAGCCCTGCTGCGCGTCTTCCGTTTTTTCAGAATGTCTTTCGGCTACTTCTTCTCGGCCCGCATGTGGACGGGCGTGACGGCATCGCGGTCGAGCTCGCCCGTCCTGATCCTCACGACCTTCTCGATGGGCATGACGAAGATCTTTCCGTCGCCGACCTGACCGGTCTTGCCCGCGTTGACGATTGCTTCGATGGTCACGTTGACGAACGGCTCCGAGACGCCGATGTCGAGCCGGACCTTGTCGTGGAACTCGTAGACGAGGGGATGTCCCCGGTAGCTTTCGAGGATTGTCTTCTCTCCACCGTGGCCGGAGACCCGCGTGATCGTGAGTCCCTCGACCTCGGCCGCGAAGAGCGCGGCCTTCACGTCGTCCAGCTTCTCCGGGCGGATGATGGCGGTGATCATTTTCATGGGATCGTCGCTCCTCTCACTTGCCGCCGGCCGGCGAGGTTCGTGCCGCGAGCATCGTCGAGGCGACCTTCGCCGGCGGGCTCACGAAGACCGGGAAATGAACGGGCGAGCCCTCACCCGGATAGGCCGGCGCCGAGACTTCGTTGAAGTCCAGGCCCTGCATCTCCTGCTCCGGCTTCACGCGCATCCCGATCGCGAGGTCGATCACCTTGAAGAGCACGAAGCTCGACGCGCCGACCCAGACGACGTTCGCGACGATGCCGACGACCTGGGCGAGCAGCTGCTTCGGATCGCCGTAAAAGAGCCCGGTCACACCGGCTTCGGCGGCTCCGTTCCAGCCGCCGCCATACGTGCCGTCGGCGAAGAGACCGAGGGCGATCAGCCCCCACGCGCCGTTGAAGCCGTGAACGGCGATGGCGCCGACCGGGTCGTCGAGCTTCAGGGTGTTCTCCACGAAGAGCGCGGACCAGACGACGAGCACACCAGCCACGGCTCCGATCAGGACAGCCGCCGGGCCCGTGACGAAGGCGCAGGGCGCGGTGATCGCCACGAGGCCCGCGAGGAGACCGTTCCCGCTCATGGAGGGGTCGGGCCGCCCGTACTTCCTCCAGGTCACGAGGTACGCCAGCACGGCACCCGCACCGGAGGCGAGCATCGTGTTCGTCGCGACGACGCCGATCCTGAGGTCCGTGCCGGAGAGCGTCGAGCCGGCATTGAATCCGAACCATCCGAAGGCCAGGATCAGGCACCCCGAGAGGGCCATGGGAAGGTTGTGGCCCGGAATCGCCTGCGGCACGCCTCTCACGAATTTGCCGATTCTCGGCCCGAGCACGATGACGCCCATCAGGGCCATGACCCCTCCCGTCAGGTGAACGACGCCGGAGCCGGCGAAGTCGACGTACCCGTGCCCGAGCCCGACGTACTTGCCGAGGGTCGAGAGCCAGCCGCCTCCCCACGCCCATGCGCCGAAGACCGGGTAGATGATCATCGACGCCACGAATCCATAGATCGTGAAGGCGGAGAGCTTCCAGCGCTCGGCCATGGCGCCCGTCGGTATCGTGAGCGCCGTGTCCATGAAGACCATCTGGAAGAGGAAGATGCAAAACGCCGAGACGTCGTACGCGGCGCCCGTCAGGAAGAAGCCCTTCCCGCCGAAGAGCCCCCACAGTTTCCCTCCGATCGTCGGTCCGATCATTTTCGCCATCTCGGCGGGCGCCGTGACGGACGAGCCGGCGGAGGCACCCGAGCCGCCCATCTGGAGCGCGAAACCCATCGCCCAGAAGCCCAGGATCCCGATGCCGTAGATCATGAGGTTGAGCATCATGGTGTGGGCGGCGTTCTTGGCGCGCGTGAAACCGGTCTCGGCCATCGCGAACCCCAGTTGCATGAACATCACGAGAAAGCCCGCGATGAGGGTCCAGACGAAGTTGAGCGACACGCGCGTCTGGCCGACGGCTGCTCCGATCTCCTCGAGCGTGGGCTTGCCCGCGACCTTCGCGGGCACGTTCGCAATTCCGCCCGTCTTGTCGCCGGTCGCGTCCGCGAGAACCGCCCAGGACACGAGGAGCAATCCCGCCAGCGCGAGAAAATAAATCGTCTTCTTCTTCGTCATACGGTCACCCTCCCGTGGCCGGCCCTTCGCACGGCGCGTGCCGCCTCGCGTTTCTGCCGCGGACGGCTCGGAAGTCGTTCCAGTAGCGGGGCTAGGCGCCGCGCAGAGAGGGCGCGGCAGAAGAGCGCTTTGGCTACAAGAAAGTAGGATGAAGCTTTTTAAGCGACATTATCGTATGAATCTGTATGGCCGCTCGGGCCCGGAGCACCTCTCTAGCCAATGTCCTTCAGCGCCTCGGCCACCTCGGCCGCGTGCGTTTTCGGCGAAACCGACTCGTAGACCTTTGCGATCTTCCCTTTCGAGTCGATGAGGAACGTCTTTCTTTTCGCGATGCCGAAGGCGAGGTCCACGCCATAGCGGCGGATCACCTCGCCCCTGGAATCCGCGAGGAGCGGAAACGTGAGCTCGTTTTTCTTCGCGAACTTCTCCTGCGCCTCGACCGTGTCTTTCGACACGCCCACGACGGCCACGTTCTTCAGAAGTTTCGGGCCTTCGTCCCGGAAGGCCTTCGCCTCGATCGTTCAACCGGGGGTGTCGGCCTTCGGAAAGAAGTAGAGGACGACGCGCTTTCCGCGAAGATCCGAGAGGCGCACCCTCTTCCCGTGCTGGTCGGGGAGCGTGAAATCAGGCGCGGCCATGCCGGACTCGAGAGACGTGGACGAAAAGAGAGCCATATTCCCTCCGCCGCCGAAGGTTAGCAGCGGGCGGGCCGGCTTGACTCCTCGGGACCGTCCCGTTATCTTCCCCCTCCCTGACGCGGGGTGGAGCAGCCTGGTAGCTCGTTGGGCTCATAACCCAAAGGTCGCAAGTTCAAATCTTGCCCCCGCAACCAGAAGAATCAACGGGTTAGCTCTCATGGGCTAGCCCGTTTTTCTCTCTCTGCTCAGTCAAACGCGATCGACTTGACCTTGATCATCCCGTCGGACATCTCGCCGACGACGGTGGCCTTGAGGCCTTCGGTCTTCTTCGCGGCCTTGAGGGCCACGACGGTGAGGTCGTTCCCCTTCGAGTCGAACTTGACGAACTTCTTGTCTTTCCCGTCCGTCGTGATGACGCCATAGCCCGAGCTCTCGCACTTCTGGAGGCATAGGCATGCTTTGGTGTGCTTTTCGGGAGTGTCCCTCAGCTTGGCGAAGCAATGGTTGTCGATGACGGTCACGTCCTTCCAGGTCTGCTCGGCGGCGGCGGCGGGCGGGGCCGCGACGAGGACGAGCGCGAGGGCGAAGCCAAAGAGGGCGGCAGCGAGTTTCTTCATGGATCCTCCTTGTGGATCGTGGCGAGAACGATTCTCGCCACGGGTTCAGTTTACTCACGCTCTGCCGGGTTTACGACTAGGGCGCCGGGTCCAGCCCGATCACGACGCCGTGCCGCTCGGGGACGCCGCCCTCCGGCTCCGACCCGAAGACGAGCGGAGGCAGCTCCCACTCGATGAGGTACCCGAACTCCTTGCGGAAATCCGCGAGCGACATGCCCGCCGTGGCCGCGAACTTCGCGAGCTCGTGGGGGTCCTCGAAGTCGTCGCGACGAAGGCGCAGCATGTACCGCCGCGCGATGGCGTAGCGCGTGGAGTGAATGTCCACCATCCGGATCTTCGCCCGGCCCGTCGAAGGGTTGATCAGCTCCTCGAAAGGAATCGGCACGAAGTGGCCCCCCTGCATCGAGATCATCACGGAGTGCCCGCCCGAGAGGAGGCACTTGGTCGCGCAGTAACCGAGATCCCGCGTGTACTCCAGGTCGAACGGGATCGGGTCGGCGCAGCGCAGCTCGTAGCCGATGTTCTTGGCGACGACGGTCGTCTTGATCCCGAACTCCTTCAGCCGCTGCTGGACGGCGGCCTTCAGGATCTCGCCGATGTTCACCTCCGCGATGCGGACGTTCCCGTGCGTGTCACGCTCGACGTCCTGGAGGCCCTCGAGCTCCGAAGGGTCGAGGCCCTCGACGAGCCCTTCGGCGATCACGGCGACGCCGTCGCGCCGGCCGTAAGAGAGGCGCTTGAGGATGGCACCCACCAACGTGTCCACGATGGCTTTGAAGCGGATCTGGTGGCCGAGGAACTCCTCGGGGATCAGCGTGAGCGAAGCTCCCGCGGCCTTCCCGATGCCGAGCGCCAGGTGGCCGGTCTTCCTCCCCATGGCGACGATGAAGTACCAGCGGGAGGTCGTGCGCGCGTCCACCATCAGGTTCTTGACGATCTCGACCCCGTAGTGGCGGGCGGTCTGGTAGCCGAAAGTGTCCACGTGGGCGGGCAGGTCGAGGTCGTTGTCGATCGTCTTGGGAACGTGGACGACCCGGATGCGCCCCTCGGCCTTCTCCACGAGCTTCATGGCCGAATACGCCGTATCGTCGCCGCCGATCGTGATCAGGCGCGAGACGTTCAGGCGCAGGAGCGAGATCACCGTGTTCTCCAGGTGCTGGGGATCGAGGGTGGGGTTCGCGCGCGAAATGCCGATGTAGGAGCCGCCGCGGAAGTGGATGCGGCTGACCTCCTCGATCGTGAGAGGAGAGACGTGCTCGATGTTCCCCTTCATGAGCCACTCGAAGCCGTCCCGGATGCCGGTCACCTCCACGCCTTCGAGGACGGCGCGGATGGTGGCCGAGCTGATGACGCTGTTGATCCCCGGGGCCGGCCCGCCCCCCACGAGGATCGCCAGGCTCTTCTGCTGACTCATTGGTCGACCCCTTCAGCGAGAGACGGGAGCTTCCTCCATGGCGCGCGGAAGCGTGAACGCGTCGACGAGGCCGCGGGCGCCGTAGAGCGCCGGGAGGATCCTCTCGGGTGGGTGGCTCCGGCGGAGGCGCGCGACGATCTCGGTCCCGGCCCGGTACGCGGGAAGGTACATGCGGCCGAGGAGCGGGTGGCGGCCCCACACGCCGGAGAGCTTGTCGGCGCGCTCGGGAGAGACGAGGAAGTCTTTCCGGAGCGCCGCGGCGACGTCCTTCTGCGGGAGCTTCTCTTTCCAGGTGAGGTATGAAGAGTGGTTCTTCGCGTCGTCCTGCAGGAGCGCGAGGAGGACGCCGACCTGAAGGTCCGGGTCGGGAAGCTCGTCGACCTCGGTGACGCCGTGGGCGATCAGGATCCCGTTGTTCGCGATGCCCTCGAAGAGAACGGCCGCACGGGTGTTCATCGTGAGGACCGACGCTTCGAACGCGGCAAGGCCGCGGACGTAGAGGTCCTGCAGATACGCGAACGTCGTCACGTGGCCGGGCACGACCTCGTGGCTGACGAGCTGCTGGAACTCGGGGACCGAGATCTGGAGCGCGGCGTTCAGCTCGTACGTCGCCTCGTATTCCGGCGAGCCGTCTTTCTTGCGCGCGTGGCCGAGGTAGTTCATCGAGCCGGAGAACCAGGCGTTCTCGATCGCGAGGAACCTGACGTTCGCCCGCGGGACCCGCGCGAACTCGCGCGGCAGGTGCGGAAGGAGGTTTCGAACGGCGAGCGCGTCGTACCGCGCGATGAAGGCATCGCCGAGAGCCGGGATCGACTTGCCGGGCACGAGCCGCTCCTGGCGCCAGGCGTCGACGGCCGCGAGCAGGGAATCCGCGCCGCTCGACGGGTGGCCGGCGGAGGTGAGGAGGTCGGCCACGCGCCGACGCTTCTCTTCAGGGTGGGAGGGCTCCGGCAGAGAGCCGGTGATCGTCATCACGCACGTCTCGTACGGGACCTCCGGCCCCTTGCCGAGGATCTCCATCGCGAGGTCCCACATCACCTCGCAGCAGAGGCCGAGCCCTTCGAGATAATCGCCGCGGAGGCCGCCGAGGCGCCGCGATTCGGAGATCACCCGGGCGATCGCGCCCTTCACGTCCACGGCGGCGACGTAGGCCTCGATCGAGGCTTTATCCGGTGTCTTCGCGCCCACGCCGCCGCCCGCGCGAAGCGCCGTGGCCGAGGGGTGCGTGTACGCGGGGGGAAGCGGCTCGTCCGAGAACCAGCAGTCGGCGATGAAGCGGCCCGTTCCGGACGGGTTCATGACGTCGCCGCCCCAGAGGGTGTCGATTCCGATGAGCGCTTCGGCAGTCGCCGCGTCGCGTGCGTTCAAGGACATGGTCATTTCTCCCCGACCCTGCGGGTCGAATCGATCCAGAGATAGAGACAGAGGCCGACGAAGAACAGCATCGACACGCCCTGCGAGACGGCCTCGTTCCCGTAAAACGGCGTTTGGATCAGGTCTTCGCGATACCACTTGGGAATGCGCAGCGCGGCGCCGAAGACGCCGCCGAGAGCCCCTCCGGCCATCAGGCCCGAGGCGATGACCACGGCGCGCTCGCGCATGGTGCGCCCCGTTTCCCCGCCCGCCTTCTCCGACTTCTTCGCCACGTAGTATGAGATGATGCCGCCGACGAGCGCCGGGGTGTTCAGCTCGAGCGGCAGGTACATCCCGAGCGCGAACGTGAGCGCCGGCACCTTGACCATCTCCAAGATGATCGCGATCGCGGCGCCGGTGCCAAAGAGGAAGTACGCGATCGGCTGCCGGTTCATGAACCCCTCGACGATCGCCTTCATGATCGAGGCCTGCGGCGCGGCGAGGATCTCACGGGCGTCGCCAGGAGCCTTCTCCCCGAACTGGAACACCCGCGCGAGCATGACGATCGTGAGTCCGACGGCGATCGAGGCGGCGATCGCGCCGTAGAACTTGACCTTTTCCTGCGCCGCCGGCGTCGAGCCGAGCCAGTAACCGGTCTTCAAGTCCGTGATCATCTGGCCGGAGATCGAGAGCGCCGTGCAGACCATGCCCGCGAGTGCCATCACGAAGAACATCCCCGTCGTCCCGGAGATTCCGAAGCGCAGCAGGATGACGGACGAGACGATGATCGTGAGCATCGTCATTCCCGAGACAGGATTGCGCGCGGTCGTCGCGATCGCGTTCGCGGCTACCGAGGCGAAGAAAAACGAGAAGACGAGCGTCAGGACGAGGGCCACGGCGACGACGGCCCACGAGGCCCCGAGCGTGCCATAGAAAGCCGCGATGCCGACCGCGCTCAGGATCGTTCCGAGCAGGATCGCCATCACCGAAACGTCGCGGTCGGTCCTTTCCTGGGACGCGCCGCTGCCCCCGCGAAACGCCTTCGCCGCGACGCCGAACGACGCGGCGACGATCCGAAGGGACTTCACGATGCCGAAGATCCCGGCCGTCGCGATCGCCCCGACACCGACGAGACGGACGTACTTGCTAAAGATGGTCGCAGCCGTCATCTGTGCGATCGGGATCGTGCCGGGATAGACCGCATCCGGGACGTGGCGGCCGACCATCCAGATGAGAGGCACGAGGACGAAGTTCGAGAGGAAGCCGCCCGCGCACAGGATCATCGAGGAGCGGATCCCCATGACGTAGCCGAGGCCGAGGATGAAGGCGATCGCGTCGAACTTCACGATCACTTTCGCCTTCTCGGCGGCGTCTCTCATGACAGGCAGGAACTGGAAGTCGACGTACTCCTTCCATACGTTGAACGTCGTCACGAAGAAGTCATAGATCCCCGAGACGACCGTCGCCTGGATGAGGAGCTTCGCCTGCGCTCCCCCCTTCTCGCCCGTGACGAGGACCTCCGTGATCGCCGTGGCCTCGGGGAACGGGAACCGACCGTGCATCTCGCGCACGAAGTACCGGCGGAGCGGGATGATGAAGAGGATCCCGAGGCAAGCGCCGGCGAGGCAGATGAAGATCGTCTGCACCGGGTGTGGGTGCAGGTTGAGCGAGTAGAGCGCGGGGAGCGTGAAGATCGCGCCTGCGACGACGCCTCCGGCGACGCCGCCGATCGCCGTGATGATCACGTTTTCCAGCAGGTGCGACCGCCGCTGGTACAGGCGGGCGAGGCCGATCGCCAGGATCGAGATCGGGATCGCCGCCTCCATCACCTGCCCGACCTTCAGCCCGGAGTACGCCGACGCCACCGTGAAGATAACGCAGAAGAGGAGCCCCCAGACGACCGAGCGGGCCGTGACTTCGGGCGGCGCGCTCTTCGCGGGTATCACGGGCTGATACGTCACGCCGGGCGCGAGCGTCTCGTAGGCGTTTTCGGGAAGCGACTTCGATTCGCGAGAGTCCATCGATCCTTCCGGCCGGCGTTCGGAGAACGCGCAGTCTATCGGTTCCGGCCCGGGGTGTTAGTCTTTTCACCGCACGTTTCGGACGAGGAGAGCCCCATGAAAGCGATCGTCCGCGCGCATCCGCCTCTCGCACGGTCGCTCGCGTGGGCGGCGATGGCGGTCGGCGTGGTCGCCCGCGTCTTCTCGCTCGTCATCCGGCCCCTCTGGGCCGACGAGATCTTCACGCTGACGCTCGCCCGGAAGAGCGCTTCGGAGATTCTCGCGGCCCTTCGCGTCGATTCGGGGCCTCCGCTCCACTACCTTTTCGCGCACGTCCTCCTCGTGCCGTTCGGCCCGGCCCCGGGCCTCCCGGACGTTCTCGTGCGCCTCCTCTCCCTCGTCGCATCCCTCCTCCACCTGCCGCTCCTCTTCGCCGTGGCGCGGCGGCTCGGGCGCCCGGAGATGGGCCTCCCGGCCGCGGCGCTCTATTCCGTCTTCCCGCTCGCGGTCGCGTACGCAGCCGAGGGACGGGCGTATGCGCTCGCGTCGCTTCTCGCTCTCCTCGCCTTCGAGCGGGCGCTCGCGCTCAGGGAAAGGCCGCGCCTTAGTACGGCTCTGGGCCTGACGCTCGCGGCGGCCGGAGCGGTTCTCACCCACTACCTCGCGGTCTTTCCCGTCGCGGCTCTCGCGATTCTCGCCCTCGACGCCCGACCCGCCGCGCGCCACGCCCTCGTCCTCTCCGGGCTCGCTGCCGCCGTGCTCGCCGCGACGTGGGTGCCCATCGCCCTCGCGCAGCCTCACGCTTCCATGGCGTGGTCGAGGGAGGCGGGGTTTGCGAGCGCGCTCCGGGACTTTCCCGCGAATCTCGTCTTCGGCGCTCCGGCCGGCGGTCCGGCCATGGCGGCGCTCGGAGCGGCCGGCGCTCTCCTCCTCGCGGCCCTCCTCACGCGCGCATGGCGGGGCCCCTTTTCGCCCGTGGCCCGCGTCCTCGCAGTCTCGCTCGGGCTTCTCGCGCTCGCCGTGCTCGGGGCGTCGACGCTCGTCCTGCCGGAACGCACGGCCCTCGTCTTCCTGCCGTTCGCCGCGCTTCTCCTCGCGGCAGCGCCGCCCTTCGTCCCCGCGGCCGCTGGTACGCTCGCGACGGCGCTCCTCGCGCTCTGGCTTCCGCGCGCCGCCGAGCCGTCGCCCGGCGAGCTCCTCGCCCGGCTTCTCGAGGCGCCCGCCAGGGCGGGGCGCCGCGTTCTTGCCGCCGGTTACTGGGGGCCCGAGCTGGACTATCGGCTCGCGCGCGCGGGGGCGCCCGGCCGCGTCGTCCTCTTTCCGTCCGCGGTCGCGGCGCATCCGGGCTGGTACCGCGAGGAGGAGCTCCAGAACGCGACGCTCGCGGCCGAGGCAGACGCGATTCTCTCGGCCCCGCGGGCGCCGACTCTCTTCGTCCTGCCGCGCGGGTCGCAAGCGTCGGCCGCGATCGCCTCGCGCCTCGGACACGCGCGGCGGCTGTTGTCGAGCCCGCTCCTGGACGTCCTCGAGACGCGAGGCCGGTAAGCTCCGAACGCCCCGCGTTTGACGCGGCGCGCCCGGCGTGCGATCCTTATCTTCGGCTGACGGGCGCGTTCAAGCGTCCCGGCCTTGAACCCAACTGGACCCGGCGTCGACCTCATTTTCAGGAATCGACCGCCCGCGTCCGTGCGATGGCCCCACCGGCGATCCATCGTTCCTTGCCCCGCCGGAGATTCCACGGGACGGACGTGCGCGTGCGCGGGGCCGCCCCGGAAAGCGATTCCTCTCTCATGCCTTTCTCCTCGTTCCGTCTCCATCCCGACCTCCTCCGCGGCGTCAAGGAAATGGGCTTCACGAAGCCCACGCCCATCCAGAACGACTCCATCCCACCCGCGATGGAAGGCAGGGACCTCCTCGCCTGCGCGATGACGGGCAGCGGCAAGACCGCCGCCTTCGTCCTCCCGATCCTCCACCGTCTCATTGCGAAGCCCCGCGGCACGACGCGCGCGCTCGTCCTCACGCCGACGCGGGAGCTCGCGGCGCAGATCGACGAGCACCTGAAGGCAATGGCGATCCACACCCCGCTTTCCGGCGCAGCCGTTTTCGGCGGCGTCGGGATGGGTCTACAGGAGCACGCATTCCGGAGCGGCGTCGACGTGATCGTCGCGACGCCCGGACGCCTCCTCGACCACTTCCGTTTCGGCTACGCGAAGCTGTCCGGCCTCGAGATCCTCGTCCTCGACGAGGCGGATCGGATGCTCGACATGGGCTTTCTGCCCGACATCCGCCGCGTCCTCAGGCACCTTCCCCAGAACCGCCAGACGCTCTTCTTCGCGGCCACGATGCCGCCGCCGATCGCGCAGCTCTCGAAGGAGATGCTGAAGAACCCCGTGACCGTCAACGTCGAGCGGCAGGCGCTGCCCGCCATCGGCATCACGCAGGCGGTCTACCCCGTTCCGCAGGACCTGAAGTTCGCGCTGCTCCTCTCGCTCCTCAAGCGCGGCGACTTCAAGAGCGTCCTCACGTTCACGCGCACGAAGCACCGCGCGAACCGCCTCGCGGACCAGCTCACGCGCCACGGCGTGCCCTGCGAGAGAATTCACGGCAACCGCAGCCAGGCCCAGCGCACGCAGGCGCTCGCCTCTTTCAAGGACGGGAAGTTCAAGGTCCTCGTCGCGACGGACGTCGCGGCGCGCGGCATCGACGTCGAGGCCCTCTCACACGTCGTGAACTTCGACGTCCCGCACGTTCCCGAGGACTACATACACCGCGTCGGCCGCACGGCGCGAGCCGAGCTGACCGGCGACGCCTTCACGTTCGTCGCTCCCGACGAGGAGGCGGATCTAAGGCAGATCGAGCACGCGATCAGCAAGCGCCTGCCGCGCGTCACGGTTCCCGGGTTCGACTACACGACGCGCCCGACCGAGCGCCTCGAGATCCCGATCGCCGAGCGCATCGCGGCCATCCGCGCGCGCAAGGCCGAGGAGCGGACGCGCGCGAGAGAGAAGGCGGATCGTAGAGGACAGCACGAGGCGGCGATGGCGGGGCGCCAGCGCGGAGGCCTTCCGCCGCGCCCCGCCCAGCCTCCGGCGCCCCGGGGAACGGTAGGATCGCGCCATGTCGCGCCTCTTCGACCTCAGCCACGCGGTGGAAGCCGGGATGGTCACGTACCGGGGCCTGCCCGGACCGGTCATCACAGACCACCTCAGTCGTGAAGCCTGCCGGGGCATGCGAGCCCCGTGCGGGCGTTCGCGGAACCCCGGTAGACGCCTCCGTAAGTCCTTCCGGATGAGCGCTGAACCCATCCTCTCCCCGATCCGTATCATTGGATAGACTGGGTCATCTGTTTCCGTCCCAAGGAGGTTCTTTCATGGGCCTGCTCGACAACCTCAAACAGCAGATGGGCTCGCAGTTCATCGAGATCCTCCAGTGGCTCGACGACACGAACGATTCGCTCGTCTACCGCTTCCCCGTCTACAACCAGGAAATCAAGATGAACGCGCAGCTCACGGTTCGCGAGAACCAGGCGGCGCTCTTCATCAACGAGGGAAAGGCGGCCGACCTTTTCGGCCCGGGCCGCTACCAGCTCACGACGCAGAACCTTCCGATCCTCACGACGCTGCGTGGGTGGAAGTACGGCTTCCAGTCGCCGTTCAAGGCCGACGTCTACTTCTTCAACGCGCGGCTTTTCACGGACCTGAAGTGGGGCACGACGAACCCCGTGATGATGCGCGACGCCGAGTTCGGGATGATCCGCCTGCGCGCGTTCGGCACGTACGCGCTCAAGATCGCCGACCCGAAGACGTTCTTCGCGACGATCGTCGGGACGCAGGGCCTCACGACGACCGACGAGATCACGGGCCAGCTGCGCTCGACGATTCTCTCGCGCCTCTCGGACGCGATCGCCGAGGCGAAGATCGCGGCTCTCGACATCGCGTCCAAGTACGACGAGCTCTCCTCGCACGCCCGGCAGATTCTCGGGCCCGAGTTCGCGGCCTACGGCCTCGAGCTCTCGAAGTTCTTCATCGAAAACGTCTCGCTGCCCGAGGAGGTCGAGGCCGCGATCGACCAGCGCACGAAGCTGGGCGTCCTCGGCGACCGCATGGGACAGTACACGCAGCTCCAGGCCGCCGATGCGATGAAGATCGCAGCCGCGAATCCGGGCGGCGCCGCGGGCGCCGGCGTCGGCATCGGCGCGGGCATCGCGATGGGCGGAATGATGGGCGGCGCGCTGGCCACCGGCATGGGCGGCGCCCCGCCCGTGCCCGGCATGGGAGGCGCTCCGCCCCCGCCCGCGGGACCGGGCTTCGCGGCACCGCGCTGGTCGGTCACGATCGACGGCAAGACGTACGGCCCGTACACGGACGACTCGTTGAAGGGCATGGTGGCCGCCGGCCAGGTGGCTCCAGGGACGCTCGCGTGGAAGCCCGGCGCCACCGGCTGGGCGCCACTCTCGACGTTCGCGGAGTTTGCCGGCTCATCGGCTCCGGCCCCGCCCATGCCGCCGCCTCCGCCGCCGCCCGCCCGCTGACGCGTACTCCGGAATGGAGGAAGGCGCGGCGCCGGCCGCTCCGGCGAAGCTCAGGAAATTCCCTTGCGCCGCATGCGGAGCGGACGTCGTCTGGAATCCCGGCGCCGCCTCGTTGAAGTGTCCGTATTGCGGAGCCGAGCGGCACTTTCCCCGAACCACCGCCGAGGTGCACGAGCACCCGATCGAGGAGGCGCTCGCCGGCGCGCACGACCTCGGGTGGGGCATGGCGCGAAAGGCCGTCATATGCCACGGCTGCGGCGCGACGACGACGTTCGCGGCCGGCGTCGCCGCTTCGCGCTGCGCGTTCTGCGGAGCGCCCTCGGTCGTCGAGGCGCCGGCGAACGAGTCGATGGTGCGGCCCGAAGGGCTTCTCCCTTTTCGGGTGGACCGCGATGCCGCTGCCGGAAAGTTCCGTCAGTGGCTCTCGGGCCTGTGGTTCCGGCCGAACGATCTTTCGGCGAAGTCTTCGCTCTCGGAGCTCACCGGCGTTTACGTGCCGTTCTGGACCTTCGACGCGGCGACGCACTCCGCGTGGACGGCCGAGGCCGGTTACGACACCCAGGTGTCGGTTCAGGTCGAGGAGAACGGCCGGTGGGTGACGCGGCAGGAGACGCGCACCCGCTGGGAGAGCGCCGAGGGCGTCCACGAGCACGCTTTCGACGACGTGCCGGTGCCGGCGTCGAAGGGCCTGCCGCCCGATCTCGCGGGCTCGATCGAGCCCTTTCCCACGCACGACCTGATTTCCTATGAGCCGTCGTACCTCTCGGGCTTCCTCGCCGAGGAGTACGCGCTCGGCGCAAAGGACGCGCTCTTGCGGGCAAAAGAGCGCATGAGCCAGGAGATCTACGCGGCGTGCAGCCGCGAGGTCCCGGGCGACCGCTGCCGGAACCTGAATGTGCGCACGGCCTGGTCCGCCGTAACGTACAAGAACGCCCTGCTGCCAATCTGGATCGCGGCCTATCAGTACGCCGGGACGCCGTACCGCTTCCTCGTCAACGGCGTCACGGGACAGGTCGGAGGCAAGGCGCCATGGTCGATCGCGAAAATCGGCTGCGCCGTGATCGCCGTCCTTCTCCTGCTGCTCCTCATCGCCGCGCTGAA
>CALAQS010000364.1 GCA_937888435.1 uncultured Acidobacteriota bacterium | reverse complement strand
TCGGCTGCGCCGTGATCGCCGTCCTTCTCCTGCTGCTCCTCATCGCCGCGCTGAAAGGGCACTAAGCGTCACGAGCGCGGCGCCGTCCGTGGGCGGGAGCCCGAGCATGATCCCCGTGCTCATGAGGTTCGCGCCGGTCTCCGTCGGGAGGGCCTGGAGCGCGCGCGCGGTGGAGAGGCTCATGCTCACGGAGACGTCGTACAGCGCCGACGCCGCGAGCCCGACCGGAAGGACGCGCGTCGCCGACGTCACGTTCGGCGTCGCGTTCTGCGCGCCCCACGCGACGATCGTGCCCGCGCGCGTCCTCGCGTCGTAGCTCTCGACGGCGGCGACCGGGCCCGTGCCCGGCTGGTCCGTCAGGTGGTAGACGGCTCCGTCGCGGTTGATCGCGCGGGTCTGCTTGAAGAGCGCGAGTGCCGCCTTCGCCGCCGCCTCCGTGTCGGGCGACCAGTTCGTGAGCTGCCCCATGAGGAGGAGCGGCCCGCCCGGCAGCGCCGAGAGGAAGCGGTACACGTCCGGCGTCCCGTCGTCGCCGACGTACTTGTCGAGGTACCGCGGCGGCACGAGATACGTCCCCCCGTAGATCGCGCGCTGGTTCCCGTACGCGTCGTCCCGGTCGCTCGTGGCCGACGTGTCGTGACGCGCGACCATCCCGAAGTCGAAGAGGCTCCCGCCGTCCCAGCAGTTCTCGAGGACGAGCTTCGGATGGCGCCGGCGGATCTCGTCGAGGACGGCGTAGTAACCCGCCGTCGACGCCCACGCGCCGTCGCCGGCCTGGTGCGAGTGCCCGGGCTCGTCGCACGCCGTGATGACCGTGAAGTCGTGCACGAGCCAGTCGAGAGACCCTTCGGTGACGAGGCGGTCCACCTGCGCGAGGATCCAGGCGCGCACGTCCGGATCCGCGAGGCAGAGCGCAACCCCGCCCATGTCCGTCGTGACCGGCTGGCCGCCGGCGCGCGCGACCCATTCCGGATGCTCCTGTACGACCTGAGAGGCGGGGTCCGCGGCGCCGAGGGCGATCCAGAGCCCGAAGCGCATCCCCTGGCCGTGCGCGCGCGCCGCGAGCGCCTCCAGACCACCCGGGAAGCGCTGCGGGTCCACCAACCAGTCGCCGAGGCGCGAGAACCAGCCCGCGTCGAGGGTGAAGGTCTCGACGCCGAGAGCCGCGGCGCGGTCTATCAGGACCTCCACGGTCGGCTGGTCGATCTCGAGGCTGTAGCCCCACGTGTCGAAGCCGGCCCACGGGAAATCCAGCGCCGGCAGCGGCGGGGCGATCCGGCGGTCCACGAAGACCCGCGTCGCCGCACCCGCCGCGTCGAGGTCGCCCGAGAAGACGCCGAGGAATGCCGTGGGAGACGCGAAGGTCTCGGACGGCTGAAGCACGTGCGCGAACGTGGCGGGCGCGAACCCGACGCCGAGCCGTGTGGTCCCGTCGGCGGCGGCCGACGCCGCGAGAAGCCCCGGCCCGCTCCATTCCCAGCCCGCGAAGACGCCCGCGTTCCACTTCGACGAGCGGAGCGCGAGCCAGGCCGCCTGGTTGCCGCCGGGGCCCGTGCGTGCGAGGACCGGGCCGCCCGGGTCGAGCGTCGCCTGCGACGTCTGGAAGGACGTCGCAGGCTGGCTCCAGTTGAAGTTGTTCACGGTCAGCGACGAGAGCGCGCCGCCCGCGGCGGTCAGGCCGGCGTCGAGGCCGTCGACCACGTCGAGGAGGACGCGGTGCGCGCCCGTGTTCGACACGGCGACCGACGAGCGGAACACCGGAGAGTCGGGGTGACAGACGAGGGACCACGTGACGGAGACCGGCGCCTCGCGCGAGGCGAGGACGAGGTCGAACCGGACCGTCCCGTCGGGCGCGGGCTTCGTCGTCGCCCGCACGAGGTCCCATGTCGAGCCTTCCGTGAGCGTGACCGCGTCGAACACAGACGGATCGGCGTCCGCCGGCGCATCGGGCGACGGCGTGCGCAGGATGATCCGGAAGCCGAGCCCGCCCGCGGTGGACGCCCAGTCCACGCCCCGGGACCGATCCCTCAGCTCAATCGTGACGATGCGGCCATCGTCCGTGTAGCGCAGGACCGTCGAGACGAGGGAGTTGCCGACGCTCCACGCGCGCTCATCGGAGCTAAGCGTTCTGGAACTAGCGGCGGGCGCACGGCCGGCAGTAAGCACCGCGAGTGCCGCGGCAGCCGCGAGGAGGATTCGTCCCCGCGAGGACCGCGGCCGGATGCTCATGCGGCTCCACTCCTTGCCGCCCACCGCGGCGCCTCGTCACATGAGACTCAGGATCGCGGTAGCAGGATTACAAGGCGCGGGGACGAGCCCGAATGGAGGCGAGATTTGTGTGATGAACCGCACAAACGCCGGACAAGACGCCGATTGAGCGGGAGTGACGAAGGAGGGGGAACCGGCCCTGGTTCCCCCCAGAAAAC
The DNA here is from genome assembly GCA_937888435.1 of uncultured Acidobacteriota bacterium. Classification (GTDB taxonomy): domain Bacteria; phylum Acidobacteriota; class Thermoanaerobaculia; order UBA5066; family UBA5066; genus Fen-183. Next base: position 5,147 of record CALAQS010000364.1, on the reverse strand, counting down.
TAGTGTCCGGGCGCCACCACGTCGAGGCTCGGGGCTTCGCCGATCTCCTTCAAAAGGTTCGTCGCGCCGTCGACTTCGGACATGATCCAGAGCATGTACCGGGTGTCGACGTGGATGGAGCGGGTCTTTTCCGTGTCGTAGAGATAGTCGGATGCGACCGTGTCGAACGTGCCGTCGAAAAGGAGGCCGCACAGCTCGCCCTTCGCGTTGAGCGTGGCCGAGCCCGAGTTCCCGCCCGTCGTGTCGACGGTCGAGAGAAAGTTCACGGGCACGCTTCCGAGCTTCGGGTCCGCGTAGGGAGTCTTCTTCCCGGCTTTCTGCGCTGCGATGGCGTCGAGCTCTTTTATCGGGGCGTTGAACTCACCGGCACCCGTCGCCTTCTCGGCCACGCCCGCGAGCGTGGTCTGCGGGGAGTAGATGAGTCCGTCCCTCTCCGGCACGCCGAGGATGCGGCCGTACGTCACGCGCAGCGTGCCGTTCGCGTCCGGCGCCGTGAGGCCGCCGCTCTTCTCGAGCACCGCCTCGGCGTAGCGCGAGCCGAGACGCTCTAGAGCCCCCTCTCGCGTTTTCGCCCGCTCGCGGTTCGCCTGCCATAGAGGGTCGAGGACGGCGTCGAGCTCGATCATCGGATCCTTCGTCGCGAGGATCTCGGCCGTGGACTTGTCGAAGAGGGCGAGGCGCACCGCCTTGTCGCCGAGCTTCGTACCCGCATAAAGACGATCGAGAAGTGCGCCGATCTTCTTTCCAGCGTCCACATCGGACATGCCGGCGGAAAAGCCGGCTTTCCTATCGAGGGCTTCGATTCGCTGACCCGCGGGAAGCTTCGACGCCTCGACGAGGATGTACCGGAGGAGCGCGCGGTCCGCGACCGGGTCGTACGAGCGCTGCAGGCGGTCCTGCGCTTCACGGATGCGGCTCCAATTGCGCTCCTGGTACTCAGGCTCGCGGTCGAGGTCCTTCTTAGGACGCTCGAGCGACAGCGCGTAGAGCGTGTGGGCCGCCGGGAGGAGGGAGCTGCCGTTGCCGAGGAGGTCGAAAAGCGTCGTGTCCCGCTCGCGCGTCTTCACCTTCTCGGCCTGAACGGCGTCGAGCGCCGGCAGGATGTCGCCGTACCTTTTCTGGCGCTCGAGATCCGCGCCGATCCACGCGGCGAGGGCCTTTTCCATGCCTTCCTTCTTCCCGAGGAGGTTGCCCTTTTTGAAACCTTCCACGACGCCCTTGCGGTTCGTGAGTGCGTTGTTGAGGCCCCGCTTCCTCGTCGCGACACGAAGCTCCGTCTCCTTGCTTTTTTTCCCGACTTCGTCGAGGAGGGCGATCAGCTCGGTATTCCGGCGGACGGTGCGCGGGAACGCCCACTCGGCCAGCTCCTTCGTCTGCGCGTACGTCGCGAAGCGCTCCGTGCGCCCCGGATACCCGGCCACGAAGACGAGGTCGCCGGGACCGGCGCCTTCGGTCGAGACCTTGAGCCAGTGCTTCGGTTTGAACGGGACGTTCTCCTTCGCGTACGGCACGGACCTGCCCGCGGGCGACACGTAGGCCCGGTAGAAAGACCAGTCGCCCGTGTGGCGCGGCCACTGCCAGTTGTCCGTCTCGCCGCCGAAGTTGCCGATGCCCTCCGCCGGCGCGTAGACGAGCCGGATGTCCTGGATCTCCGTCTGCGCGAGCTCGTAGTACTTCAGACCGTCGAAAAACGACGCAACGCGGCAGCGCTGGCCGTCCTTCTCGCAGGCGGCCGTGCGTTCCTTGATGCGCTTTTCGATCACCTCGTACCTCGCGCGGTCACCGAGCTTCGGGTCGATCTTCCCGGCGATCTCGTCGGTGACCTCCTTGACCGAGGTCGTGACGTACACGCGCGAGCCGGGCCCGGCGGTCAGCTCCTGTTCCCGCGCCGTGGCGAGGAAGCCGTCCTCCATGAGGTTCTTCTGCGGCGTGGAATTGAACTGGAGGGCGCCCTGCACGCAGTGATGGTTCGTGACGATGAGCCCGTCCGGCGAGACGAACGACGCGCTGCAGCCGCCGAGGGACACGATCGCTCCCATGGGCTGGCCCGTGAGATCGGCAAAAGCCTTCGGGTCGCCGCGGAACCCCATTGCCTTGAGGCGCTCGGCGAGCTGCGGGATCTGCTGCGGCATCCACATGCCTTCGTCCCCGCGAGCGGCGGCAGACAGAAGACAGAAAACAAGGACGAGATCGAGACGGGTTTTCAAGAATTCCTCCTCGAGAAGATGGCTGCGCAAACATCGAATTATGCCCTTACGCTGTCTCTCGCCCTCGTCAAGTATTCTGGTCAGAGATGAACCTCCCGAAATCCCTCACGGCCGCCCTCGACGACCTCCTGACGCGCGCGTTCGCCGAGGAGGGCGAGGACATCACGTCGCTCGCGGTCTTCGGACCGGCTGCGCGCGTGGCCGCGAAGATGGTCTGCCGCGAGCGCGCCGTCGTCTCGGGAGCTGCGTTCCTGCCCCGTCTCTTCGCCTTCCTCTCCCCGCCCGCCCGCGTGGCGCTCAGCGTCACAGACGGCGACCTCGTGGAACCGGGCGCCGTCCTCGCCAAGATCGAGGGACCGGCGATCACCGTGCTGGCGGCCGAGCGCACGGCTCTCAACCTCGTCCAGCGGCTCACCGGCATCGCGACGATGACCCGCGCGTACGTCGACGCGCTGAAAGGCACGAATGCGGTCCTCCTCGACACGAGGAAGACGACCCCCTCCCTGCGCGTCTTCGAGCGGTACGCCGTGCGCTGCGGCGGGGGCACGAATCACCGTCCCGGCCTTTCCGGCGGTTTCCTCGTCAAGGACAACCACGCGGACGGCGCCGGCTCGACGTGGGAAGCGACGCGGCGCGCGGGAGACTTTCGTGCGCTGAACCGCCGCCTGCACGGCCTCCTTCTCGAGGCCGAGGCGCGCACCCTCGACGAAGTGCATCAGGCGCTCGACGCGGGCGCCGAGCGGGTGCTCCTGGACAACATGACGACGGCGGCGATCCGGAAGGCCGTCGAGGACGTCCATCTCTTCAACGAGGCGACGGGTCACGACGTCACGACCGAAGCCTCGGGCCGCATGACCCCCGAGACGGCCCGCGCCGCAGCGGAAGCCGGAGTCGACTTCGTGTCGGCCGGCGCGCTGACGCACTCGGCCCGGGCGATCGACATCGCGCTGGACATCGTCGCGGGCCTTCCCCAGCCGCGACTCGAGGCGAGCGCCGTGCGCAAGCCCCTCACGCGCCTTCTCAAAATTGCGAAAAGAAAGAAATGAAAGCCTTTCCGTCGCGCCTTCACACGCCCGTTCTCGTGCTCGGCACGGGAATCGCGGGCCTGACCGCCGCACTCACGCTCGCCCGGCGCGGGGTCAAGGTCGTCGTCCTCACGAAGGCGAAGCAGCCCGAGGACTGCAACACGGCGTGGGCGCAGGGCGGCATCATCTACTTCGGCAAGAAGGACTCGCCGCGCTCTCTCGTGAAGGACATCCTCAGGGCCGGGGCGGGCCTCTGCCAGCCGGAGGCCGTCATGTTTCTCGCGCGGCGCGGCCCCGAGGTCGTGAAGGAGATCCTCCTCGATGCGGTCGGCGTGCCCTTCTCGCGCACGATGCACGGCGATCTGGACTTCACGCGCGAGGGCGCGCACTCGGTGGCGCGCATCGTCCACTCGGCCGACGCGACCGGGCGGGCGATCGAAACGGCTCTCCTCGCCCGGCTCGCCTCCGAGAGGCACGTCACGCTCCTCACGGAGGCGAACGCGATCGACCTCATCACGGCGCGCCATCACTCACGCGACGTCGCCCAGCGGTACGCCCTGCAGGACCCCTGCCTCGGCGCTTACGTCCTCGACGGGAAGGGAAAAGTCCACACGGTCCTCGCGGACTTCACCGTCCTCGCGACGGGGGGAGTCGGGCGGTTGTTCCTCCACACGACGAACACGCGCCACGCGATCGGCGGCGGACTCGCGATGGCCGAGCGGGCGGGCGCGGCCACGCTGAACCTCGAGTACGTGCAGTTCCACCCGACCACGCTCTACCACCCCGAAGCCGAGGGCTTTCTCATCTCCGAGGCCCTGCGGGGCGAAGGAGCCGTGCTCGTGAACCGCGCGGGCGAGCCGTTCATGCGGCGTTACGCTCCGGAGCTCAAGGACCTCGCTCCGCGCGACGTCGTGACACGCGCGATCGTCGAGGAGATGACGTCACGCGGCGAGCCCTGCGTCTACCTCGACCTCGCCCACCACTACCGCGTCCACGAGGGACAGAGCATCAAGGAGCGCTTCCCGACGATCGCGAAAACGTGCGAGAAGTTCGACATCGACATCGCGACCGAGCCCATCCCCGTCGTGCCCGCGGCGCACTATCACTGCGGAGGAGTCCTCGCGGACCTCGAGGGCAGAACCACCATCCGGCGCCTGTATGCCGTGGGCGAGGCGTCCTGCACGGGCGTGCACGGGGCGAACCGCCTGGCGTCGACGTCACTTCTCGAGGGCCTCGTCTGGGGCGAGGCGGCGGGCACGTCCATCGCGCGCGGACTGAAGAGAGGCCGCGTGAACCCGGCGAACGTCTTTCGCGCGATCCCGGACTGGGAGTCGCCCGGCGAAGCGCAGAACGAGGACCCCGCGCTCCTGCAGCAGGACTGGGCGACGATCCGCACCACGATGTGGAACTACGTCGGCATCGTGCGCACGACGGCGCGGCTCGCGCGCGCCGTGGCCGACCTGCGCGACCTCGAGAAGCGCATCCTGCGCTTCTATCAGGTGACGCGGATCTCGAAGGAGATCGTCGACCTCTTCCACGGCGTGCGCGCCGCGCACCTGATCGCGACGGCTGCCTTCAAGAACCCGGTTTCACGGGGCTGTCATTACCGGAAGAGCTGACGGAGGACGCAGGTCGCGTCACCCACGCGTCGCGTCAGGGGAGGGGGATCCTGCCCGCGTCAACCCTTCCGCTCGGGAATGAAGACCATGACGAGTCCCACGGCGACGATGCCGAGCCCGAGCCAGCGCCCTGTGCCCGCGAGATCGCTCTTGCCGCGCTCGCTCTTCGAGAAGGTCGTCTTAAGGACGCCTTCGACACTGTCATAGCTCCTGCGTTGGCTCGACGCCACGAGGAAGACGACCACTCCGATCGCGAGAAGGATCAGCCCGTTCCGGCGCATGGTCACCTCTTCCCT
>CALAQS010000363.1 GCA_937888435.1 uncultured Acidobacteriota bacterium | reverse complement strand
GAAGGCTCGCGCGCTGAGCCATTACTCCGGGGACGCCTTCTAGGAAAAGGCCGATTACTCGAACCTAAATCACAGTCCGGCCAGCATGCCCGTCTACGGGCGAGATTCAGAGGGAAACCGAGGGCTTGACTCTGGTCTCTACGCGCCACAGCGCCCCGGCAATTCCCATTGCGCCCCTACATCCCCCGGCAATTCCCATTGCGCCCCTACAGACTCGCATCTTTTCGAACTAAGCCGGCAATCGCGCATTCAACGCCGTCATTTCGGGGTAGTGGTAGATGCCCGATTTCGCCGGCGTGTTCAGTGACGTCGCGATCATCGCTCTTGCGATCTGCTCGACAGTGATCGATTTGTATTTCGCGGGCGTCACGAACGAGAGCGCGGGAAGCACTTTCTCGAGGAGCCACGGTGTGTGTTGCGATCCAATGATCATCGCTGGCCGGAAGATGCTCACGACAGCCGGACCACTCTCTTTCACTGCCTCTTCGGCCTCTCCTTTCACACGAGCGTAGCGCGCCATCCCCGCGACGCCTGGTCCGGTCGCCGCTGCGGTGGGATCAGCTCCGGCTGCGGACATGAACGCCAGGTGCTTCACTCGACCCGACGCCTTCAGCCCGCGCGCAAAGGCGGCATTCAATCGCACATCGACCGCACGATGCTCGTCGATCTTGAGTTTCGCGGTGCCGGCCCCGACACCCAACACGCTCAACCCGACGATGTCGCCTTCAAGGAAACGAATGGCCTCCGTCGTCGCAGTCGCTAGACCGGCTGGATCCATTCCGGGAACGAGCCTCTCGCGCAGTTCGACTCCCGCATCACGCGCCATTGCGACCTGTTCAGGCTGCGAACGACGCACCAGGGTGACGATGGGTTTGAACGATCCGTTACGAATCAGTTCCTTGATCAGCGCGTGGCCGACCGACCCCGATGCACCGAGAACCACCGCCGCTTGCGTGCTCGACATGAAGTGCCTTTCGTCGATGTGCCGACCACGAGGCGCGAAGGACGTGGGAAAGCAGGTCGAGGCGTCGCCTCCAGCACCTAAGAGTCTATGACGAGTCTCGTTCTGTGATGCGGTCTCCCGATCTCGAGCTGCCTATAGTCCTGGACCACCGCGCTCTGAGCCATCCACCCGGGGATCCTTCAGGAAAAGGGCCGGTTTCTCGAACCTAAACGACGTCGGCCAGAATGTCCGGTTAGGGGTCCGGATTCAGGTGGCGAGACTCTGGTCTGTACGCGCCAGAGCCCACGGCAATTCCCATTGCGCCCCTACAGCTACGTTCATGTGAATAGCGAGCCCCCGATCACCGCCCGACGTTGTAGTGAAGGGAGGTGAGCTCGAACTCACCATACGACCAGGCGCCGGTGGTAGGGTGCCACAGCGTCTCGGCCCTCGTGGCGACGCGCACGGGGCCCACCTGCGTGTAGTCGCGAGCCGGCGTGGTCCACCGCATGGGTGTGAAGGTGCGCCCGTCGGAAGAACCGGCCGCGCGGTCGTCGGACCCGAAGTCGACGAGCTCACCCGCATCGTTGATGGTCAGCTCGGCGCCGACGGTGTTGGCACCCTGTCTGTAGCGGGCCCGAACGGTGTGCGCGTCGACCGGGACCCATGCGATGGAGGGCGAGACGAGCGCCCCCGGGGCTAAGAAGCACAGGTCGTTGAAGATCGTCACGGTCTCGGCGCGCGTCAGCTCGGCGCCCTTCGCGTCGACCATCGGCACCACCGAGAGCAGCCTAACCCGCATCGTAGCGCCGCCCTCGTCGAAGGCATGAAACACGTCGACAGGCAGGCCCTTCATGGTTGCGTCCATCATGAAGAAGCGCCGGGGCACGTCGAGGGTGTTGAGCTGCTCGGCGGTGAAGGCCATCCACGCGCTCTTCGGGTCTCTGCGGATGCGGCCCTTCCATGTCGCGAGGAAGTCGTGCACGCGAGGCTGGCCGACGGCCCCTGAGCGGCGGATATACCGCTGGACCGGCTCGGGCAGCGGGGCGAGGTCCTTTTCAGTGAGGAGCTCGCCGGACGTGATCAGAGTGGCGTTTGTGAGGGCGTGTTCGAACTCACTGCGAAGGCTCAGGGGGCCGCGCGAGGCAAAGCCATAGAGCACGCCGACCAGCAACACGACGTTGGCGAGAGTACCGAACTTCGCGTCGCTCCAGGACATCACGATGACGGTCTGCGAGGCGACGACGGCCAGCGCGCCCAGGGCCCACCAGCCGCGCGGAGCGAGGAAGAGCGCGGCTGCGGTGGCAAGGCAGAGCAGGGCCGCGGCGAGCCAGAACACACCCACGAGGCGCGAGATGGGCTGGGTGAGCTGAGGGAGCTCGGCGTACCCGAAGGCCTTGGCGAAGCCCATGAGGTGGATGAGCCCGTGCAAGGTGACGACCGCTGCGAAGATGATGCGAATCATGTTTTTCCAGTCCCATTCTGCACGAACCGGTCACACCTTCCACGCATCCTAGCGGTTTCTCCTTTCGTTCTGTGCATTCACGGATGGCGACAATGACCCTGAAGTGCTATCTCCGAGGCTGAGGGAATCCGGATGAGGGAAACGCCTAACGATAACGTGCGCAGCAACGAGCGCAAGCCGTCAACGGGCCGGAATCGCTCTGGCAGCTCTCGACTTCGGCATCGTCGCGTACACCCCGAACCCCGTCGGCCGAGTGCATCCCTGAGTCGGGCACGCTCGAAACCCGGGTGATCCCTTCCGCACGTGGACGATTCGCCGGCAGTCGCGGCAGAAGTAGTTGTCGTAGCCCGGAAGGTTCGAGCCGATCGGCGCGAAGGACTCGCGGGCGGAGCCAGCGTTCACCGGAACTCCAGGGCCGGGGTGGTCGGAGGCGGTGTCATCAGGTGACGGTAGCATTCGCCGCAAACGCCCTCTTCGGATTCGAGGTGGTCGCCGAGGGAATCTGCGAAACTTCTCTCGTGAACATCGCCGACACGATCGACGACGCCAGGCGAGCTTTCGAGATCGCCGGCCGCGGCTGCCTCGCTCCCGCCGAGGCCTATCAGGGTCTGAGCGCGGGTTTTAAGGAGACCGGACGACCGACGTCAACCTTCCCTGGGGTCTCGGGAGCGTCTCGCGAAACTCCCGTAGGATTCCCAGGGGTCACGGCCGATGGGGATGGGGCGGCGAATCGCTTCAGGAGCGTGACACCTCGCGTAGAGCAGCAGAGACCCGTCGTTGCCGAGGCATCCCATGTCTCCCGCAGGAACGTGGACAGGCGCGATCGGGATCGCAGAAAATCTGGAAACATATCCAGTGCGGATTATGCGCCGCCCGCTTCACTCCACGCTCGCCGTCTTCTCGTGTTCGGGTCTTCACGCCGCATTCGAAGTGTTGTTTGTGATCCCCAGGGAGATAGCCGACCGCCGATCCGGCCGAACGCGATAAGGCCGAGGGCGTGTAGCGGATCGACCGGAAGCGAATCGAGGACGACCCAAGACCGGGCCATCGAGTCGGTCCGCGGCAGCCGCCGCTGAGCTCGATTGAGCGACATCGCCCGTAGTGGAGGTCGGACG
>CALAQS010000362.1 GCA_937888435.1 uncultured Acidobacteriota bacterium | reverse complement strand
CGCCTCTTCGCGGGGCTTTGGGATTTCCGGCGTAGAGGCTGGACGTTTCGGTCGGGGGGCGAAGGACCGAAGGGGACTTCCGGGTCTGGCCTTTTCCTCACGGAGGACGGCGGCGCGACGTGGAAGAAGCTCGACGAGAAGACTGCGCCAGGCCTGCCGCCGGCGCCGTGGGGCCGCCTCGACATCGCGATCGCGCCCTCGAAGCCCGACCGCGTCTACGCCGTGATCGAGAGCGTGAAGTCGGCGCTCTTTCGCTCCGACGACGGCGGGAAGACGTGGGCGCGGAAGGACGACAGCCAGCGGATGGTCTGGCGGCCGTTCTACTTCTCGCGCCTCGTCGTCGACCCGACGAACCCCGACCGGGTTTACAAGCCGAACCTGACGCTCATCGCGTCCGAGGACGGGGGCGAGAGCTTCGGCGACGTGGGCGGCGGCACGCACGGGGACCACCACGACGTCTGGATCAACCCGAAGAACCCGAAGCACGTCGTGACGGGCGACGACGGCGGGTTGTGGATCTCGTACGACGGCGCGAACCGCTGGTGGAAGTGCAACAACCTACCGGTTTCGCAGTTCTACCACGTGTCCGTGGACGAAAAAGAGCCGTACCAGGTCTACGGCGGCCTTCAGGACAACAGCTCGTGGGCCGGCGACTCCGCGTATCCGGGCGGCATCACGAACAGCCGGTGGGAGAACCTCTACAACGGGGACGGGTTCTGGGTCTTCGTGGACACGGCCGATTCAAACTTCGTCTACGCGGAAGGACAGGGCGGCACCATCGGCCGGATCGACCGGCGCACGCTCGCGGCGCGCGACATCCAGCCGAAGGCTCTCTACAAGGAAAAACTTCGCTGGAACTGGAACACGCCGATCCACGTCTCGCGTCTCGAGAAGGGCAAGCTCTACATCGGTTCGCAGTTCCTCTTCATGACGAAGGACGGCGGCCAGTCGTGGCAGCGGATCTCGCCAGACCTCACGACGAACGACGCCACGAAACAAGAGCAGGAGCGTTCGGGCGGCATCACGGTCGACAACTCCGCGGCCGAGATGCACACGACGATCTACTCGATCTCGGAAAGCCCGCGTGACGCGAAGACGATCTGGGTCGGGACCGACGACGGGAACGTCCAGCTCACGCGCGACGGCGGAAAGGCGTGGACGAACCTCGTGAAGAACGTCCCCGGCCTCCCGCCCGCGAGCTGGGTCTCGTGGGTCGAGGCCGGCCCGCACGCCAACGGCGCCGCGTACGCGGCGTTCGACCGCCACACGTTCGGCGATCTGGCGCCGTGGGTCTACGCGACGAAGGACTTCGGGAAGACGTGGGAGCGGATCGTGGGCCCCTCCTCGGGCGTCCGCGGCTGGGCCTACGTGATCAAGGAGGATCCGGTCCGGCCCGGCCTCCTCTACCTCGGGACGGAATTCGGGCTCTGGATCTCGCTCGACGCCGGAAAGACGTGGGCCGAGTTCAAGGGCGGCAACTTCCCGTCCGTCTCCGTGCGCGACCTCGCGTTCCAGACGCGCGAGCAGGACCTCGTCGTCGCGACGCACGGGCGCGGGATCTGGATCCTCGACGACCTCACGCCGCTCCGCGTGCTCACGCCGGACGTGCTCGAGAAGGACGTCGCGTTCCTCGCGGGGCGCCCCGTGGTCCAGAGGCCGCGCGGATCGGGCGGCTGGCCGGAAGGGGACGCCTCTTACGCCGGCCCGAACCCGCCGTCCGGCGCCGTCATCACGTATTACCAGAAGACGCGCCACACCTTCGGGCGGATGAAGCTCGAGATCCTCGACGCCTCGGGCCGCGTCGTGGACACGCCGCCGGCCGGGACGCGCAAGGGGATCAACCGCGTCGTGTGGTCGATGCAGGAGAAGCCGCCGCGCGTCCCGACGGCCGCGTCCGCAGCGGGCGCCTCCTCGGGGCCGCGCGTCCTGCCGGGCACGTACACGGTGCGCCTCACGAAGGGCAAGGACGTCGTCGAGACGCCGCTCGTCGTCTCGCTCGACCCGCGCGCGCCGTTCACGCCCGCGGAGCGCAAGTCCCAGTACGACGCCGTGATGAAGGCGCACGCGCTGTTCGGGCGCATGAGCGACGTCGTGGACCGCCTGAACGGCTACCGGGTGCTCGCGGCCGCGCGTGCGAAGGGCCTGCCCGCCGCAGACGGCGTCCGCAAGGGCCTCGACGCCTTCGCGGAGAAGGCGGAAGCGATCCGCAAGGACGTTGTCGCGACGTCCGAGGGCGGCGCGATCACGGGCGAGGAACGCCTGCGCGAGCACCTCGGCTACGTCTACGACGCCCTCCTCTCGTACGAGGGCCGGCCCGGCGACTACCAGGTCGAGCGCGTCGCCGTCCTCGAGCGCGAGCTGAAGGAGGTCGAGGACCGCGTGGCGGCGCTCGCCGCGAAGGACCTTCCGGCCCTCAACGAGAAGCTGCGTGCGAAAAAGATCGCGCCGATCGCGGAGGCCGCTCCGCACTGACGCGGTTTCCTATTCGATGTAGACTTGGGGGGCTCCAGCGCGCGGGGTCGGCTCTTGCGCAAAGCTGCGATCCCTCTCACCTTTCCATGAAAAACTCTTCTTCCCTTTCCCTCCCGTCCGTGGGCATCGTCTCTCTGGGATGTCCGAAGAACCTCGTCGACACCGAGGTGATGCTGGGACATCTGCAGCGCGAAGGATTGACCCTGACGGATCCGGAGAAATCGCGGGTCGTCATCGTGAACACGTGCGGCTTCATCGATTCGGCCAAGGAGGAGTCGGTCGAGGCGATCCTTCGCGAGGTGGCGCGAAAGGAGGCGGGGGAGATCGACCGCGTCGTCGTGGCGGGCTGCATGGTGCAGAAGTACGGGAAAGAGCTTGCCGCCGAGATCCCCGAAGTGGACCACTTCATCGGCCTCGACGAGCTGGAGAACGCGCCGGCCGCCGCGCTGGGGCTCCCGTCGCTCCCGCGGTTCACCGACAAACCGCTCGCGACGCGCCTCTATGACGAGCTTTCGCCGCGAGTCCTCACGCACCGCAAGGGCTACGCGTACCTGAAGGTGGCCGAGGGCTGCAACAACCCGTGCACGTTCTGCACGATCCCCCAGATGCGCGGCCTCATGCGCTCGCGGACGGTCGCGTCGCTCGTGGTGGAGGCGCAGGGGCTCGAGGCGCTGGGCGTCAAGGAGCTCGTCCTCATCTCGCAGGACACGACGCGATACGGAGAGGACCTCAACCTCGGCCGGACGGGCCTCACGCAGCTCGTGCGCGCGCTTCTTGCCGAGACGTCCTTCCCCTGGATTCGCTTCCTGTATGCGTACCCGAAGACCATTCACGCTTCCGTCTTCGAGCTCATGGCGAGGGCGCCGCGTTTCGTCCCCTACGTCGACATGCCGCTCCAGCACGTGTCGGGGCGGGTGCTTTCCGCGATGAAGAGAGGCGGGGATGCGACGAGCTACCGGAAGCAGTTCGAAAGGATCCGCGAGATCGTCCCGGACATCGCGCTGCGCTCGACGTTCATCGTGGGCTTCCCGGGAGAGACGGAAGGAGATTTCTTGGAAGTGAAAGAGTTCCTCGAGGCCGTACGCTTCGACAACGCGGGCGTCTTCACCTATTCGCCCGAGCCCGGCAGCGGAGCCGAGATGCTCGGCGACCCTATCCCATTCGAAGAAAAATGTTCCCGCCGCGAGATCCTGATGGAAGTTCAGCAGAAGGTCTCTCTTTCCAAGAACCGCGCGAAGCGCGGCAAATCGTTCGACATGATCCTGGAAGGGCCGTCTTCGGACACCGACCTTCTCCTTGAGGGGCGCCTCGCAGGGCAGGCTCCCGAGATCGACGGCCGCGTTCTCGTCAACGAGGTGCCCGAGGGCTGGGCGCCGCGCGTCGGGGAGATCGCGCGCGTCACGATCACCGAAGCACACCCCTACGACCTCGTGGGGAAGATCGTCGCTTAAGATCTCCCGCCGTTGCAGGTCATCAAGGATCCTTTCCGTCCCGCCGATCTTCCCCGAGGCGGCGTCGTGACCGTCGGGAACTTCGACGGCGTGCATCTCGGGCACCAGGCCATGCTCCGGGACGTCGCGAAGCGCGCGGGCGAGCTCGGCGCGCCGGCCGTGGTCGTGACGTTCGAGCCGCACCCGCTCAAGGTCCTCCACCCCGAGCGCGCGCCCCGGATGATCCAGACTCTCCGGCAAAAAGAGGAGGCGATCGAAGCCTGCGGGATCGACGCGCTCGTCCTCGTGCCGTTCACGCGGGACTTCTCGCTGACGCCGGCGGAGGATTTCATCCGGGACCTTCTCGTGAAGCGCCTCGTCGTGCGGGAGGTCCACGTCGGGGAGCACTTCATGTTCGGGCGGGAGCGCGGCGGAAACATGGAGGTCCTCCGGCGCATCGGCGACGCGGCCGGCTTCACGGTGACGGGCATCGCCGACGTCACGGACGCGGCGGCAGCTATCTCGTCCAGCCGCATTCGGAACGGGCTCCTCGAAGGAGACGTCACCTCCGCGAACGCGCTCCTCGGGCGCGCGTACGCAATGGACGGACTAATCGCCAAGGGAGACCGCATGGGGCGGAAGATCGGGTTTCCGACGATGAACCTGAAGCCCGACAACGAGCTTTATCCGAAGGACGGGGTCTATTTCACGTCCGTGAGGATCGAGTCGTTCCAGCGCTCCTTCCCGTGCGTGACGAACATCGGGCGCCGGCCCACCGTGTACGAGGATTTCGCGACGACGATCGAGTCGTACATCCTCGACTTCTCATCGGACGTCTACGGCGAGCGCGTGCGCCTGTCGTTCTTCGACCGCGTGCGCGACGAGCAGACGTTTCCGTCCCTGCTGAATCTCACGGCGCAGATCAAACGGGACGTGGAGGCGACGCGCCTTTACTTCCAGAAACACCCCCTGCCATGAGCGCCGAGACCCTGGCCAGGCTCGTTGCCGCCGTTCTCGCCCTCCTTCTCGTGAGCCGGTCCTCGAATCGGTCCACCTCTTTCGTCACGGGCGTCCTCGCGGGATTTGCCGTCTTCGGAGCGCGGATCGCGGTCCTGCCCGGCCCCGGCTGGGCCGCGCTCCTGGCCGCGTGTCTCGTCGCGCTCGTCGCGCTCGGAGCCGCGCGCACGTGGTCGCCGATCGCCGGGGACGGCCTCACGGCTGGCGCGCTGGCCGCCGGAGGCGCCGCCTGCGCCGCCGCGTTCGCGGGACGGCAGCTCCCGGGATGGCAGGCGCCGGCCCTCGCCGCCATCGCCCTAGCCGCCCTGTCAGCGTTTTCGGCGGAGGCCACGCGCGCGAGCGCGGAGGCCGGCTGGAGAGAGGGAGCCGCCTGGACGGGCGCCGTGCTCGCGCCCGCCTTGCTTGCCGCAGCGTTCGCGGGCCTCTTCGCCGGGGTTCCACGCCGACTCGAGCCCCTCGTCGTGGCCGCGGTGCTCGCCGCGGGCATTCTCGTCTGGATCCCGGCGCTCCTCGCCGAGCGCGCGCGCGTCTCGCGTGAGCTCACCGAGGAGGTGACGCTGGGCCTGCTTCCCGAGGAGGATGCGCTCGCGTTGCGGCTCCCGTGGACGCGCGGATTCGAGAAGCGCTTCGGGCGCCCGGACGAACGCCGCGAATACGTGAGGAGCGCGCTCCTCCTCGCCGTCGCGCGCCACCAGCAGAGGCACCGCTCCGGAGAGGCCGAGCGCCTGAGACAGCTCGAGGTCCTCACCTTCCGGACGCGGCTCCGAAGGACGCAGGAGGCGCGGGCCGCGCGATTTCACGTGCGCGAGTCGGGGGAGTTCGGGGAAGAGCAGACTCCCGAGGGCCCCGGCACCCCCTAGTCCTACGGGACTCCGGGCACGTCCGCCTGTGGCGTTTACGCCCGAGGGCCGTCCGCGTCCCAGAGCGTCGTGTTGCCAAACGACTCGAGGACGGGCCGGATCACCTTTGCGTCTCCAACCGCGGCGAGAATGCCGGTCGAGGGATCGAAGAAGTCCGCCGCCACCTGGCACGCCTCCCGCCGCGACACAGCACCCACGCGGTCCCGCCAGGTGGCCCATTCATCCTCGGGCAGCCCGTGGAGAAGGCGCGTGATCTCGTCCTGCGCGACGCCGCCGGGCGTTTCGCGCGGGATCGGAAAGCTGCCGAGCAGGTATTTTCGCGCGCGAGCGTGCTCCTCCTCGGCAGGCCCCTCCGCGGCGAAGGCGCGGATGAGGTCGAAGAGGCCCGTAAACGCCTCGTGCGTCACTTCGGTCCGGCAGTCGATCGAGGCGCCGAACTGTCCGCCCGCGACGCGCGCGGACAGCGACGAGTACGCACCGTACGTCAGGCTGCGCTCTTCGCGCAGGACGTGGAAGAGACGCGAGGAGGCGCCGCCCCCCAGCGACTGATTCGCGACGAGGCCCGCCGTGAAGCGCGGGCTCCGGCGTGCGAGCGCGGCTCGCGCGTAGAGGAGGTTCGTCTGCACGGAGCCCGGCCGGTGCACGAGGTGGATCGAGAAGCCGTCGACGTGGGGCGGCGGAGGAACCGCGGCGGCCGGAGCGCCGGAACCGGCGGAAAGGCCCTCGAACGCGCGGGCGCCCGCCCGGAGCAGTGCGTCCGGATCCGCCGCGCCCGCGAGGATGAGCGTGGCCCCCGCGAGCGAGAAGCGGTCCGCCGCGAAGCCGGCGACGCTGTCCCGGGTGAGAGCTTCGAGGCCCTTTTCCGTCGCGGTGAGGCGACCGTACGGATGGCCGGGGTAGAGCCGGTCGAGGAGGCGCTCGCGGGCGAGGAAGTCGGGCTCGGAGCGCTGCTCGGCGAGCACGTCGATCTGGCGTCTGCGGTTCTTCTCGAACTCGTCTTCGGGGAACGCGGGTTCCGTCAGGACCTCGGCGAGAAGCGCGAGGCCCGCGTCGAGATCCTTTTCGAGAATGGAGAGGCGCGCGACCGACGAGTCGCTGCCCGCGGAGACCTCGAGATTCGCCGCGAGGTCGTCGATCGCTTCCGCGAGCGCGCGCGCGTCGCGGCGGTGCGTTCCGCCGAGAAACGTCTCGCCGGTGATCTCGGCCGTGCCTTCGCGTCCCGGCGGATCGGCCGCGCTGCCCGCGCCCGGGAAAAGCACCGAGACCGACACGGTGGGGCGGCGGCCCCAGCGGGCCGCGCGCAGCGCGAGAGAGTTCGCGAGCCGTGCGCCCGTGAAGGAGGGCAGGAGGAAGGGCAGCGGGGGCAGGGGTGGCGGGGGCAGGCGGCGCAAGGTGCTCATGCGGGGCCCTTGGACTCGCCGGGCCCGCTGGGCACGACCGTCACGACGGAGCGGCGGGGGGCGACGAGAAGCCGCGCCGCGGCGTCGCGGACCGCGGCCGCGTCCAACGCGAGGACCGCCTCGACATCGTGCGGAAAGAGGCCCGGATCGCCGTCGTAGAGGCCGTACTCGGAAAGCAGAAAGGCGATCGACTGAGTCGTCTGCGTGGCGCGCACGGCGCTCGAAAGGAGGAGCCGGCGGACGCGTTCCATCTCGCGCGGCGTCGGCCCGTCCGCGGCGAAGCGCGAGAGATCGCCGAGGATCTCCGCCTCGAGCCGCTCGAGCGTCACGCCGGGCCGTGCGAGAGAGAAGATGCGGAAGAGCGAGGGGCCGCGGCGCTCGTCGAGCGACACCGAGAGCGACAGGGCGAGCGAGTCGTCTTTCACGAGCCGGCGCCAGAGCCGTCCCGTTTCACCCGCTCCGAGGATCCGTTCCACGACCGAGAGGGCGAAGAGGTCGGGATGACGCCGTTCGGCCACCTTGAAGTTGACATGCAGCGCCGGCATCGCCGCGTGGCAGTCGTCCACTCTCTGCCGCCGCTCGCCGGAAGGGACGGGCTCCGTGAACGCGAAGCGCGCCGGGGTCTCGCGCGGGGGAACTTCCTCGAAGGCATTCTTCACGCGGCGGAAGGCGTCAGCGGGATCGACGTCACCCACGACCGCCAGAAGCGCGTTGGCCGGAGCGTAGTAGCGGCGGTAGAAGTCCCGTGCGTCGTCGAGCGAAGCCGCCTGAAGATCGTCCATCGATCCGATGACGGGGTGCTTGTAGGGAAAGGCGTCGTAGGCGAGCGCGTCGGCGGTCTCGAACGACGAGGCGTACGGCTGGTTGTCCACGCGCAGGCGCTTCTCCTCCTTCACGGCCTCGCGCTGGTTGTCGAGCTTTTCCTGCGTGAGGACGAGGGCGCGCATCCGGTCGGCTTCCAGGAAGAGGGCGAGGTCGAGGGACTCGGCGGGTAGGGTCTCGAAATAGTTCGTCCGGTCCTCGGACGTCGTCCCATTCATCGAGCCGCCCGCCTCGGCGACGAGACGGAAGTGGTCTCCCTTGCCGACGTTCTCCGAGCCCTCGAACATGAGGTGCTCGAAGAGATGCGCGAACCCGGTCTTGCCGGGCGGCTCGACACGGCTTCCAACGTCATACGTGACATCGACCGTCACGAGGGGAATTCCGCGCTGCGGCGACACGACGACCGTCAGGCCGTTCGCGAGGCGCTCGACGTGAAACGGAACTTCGAGATCGAGGGCAGAGGTGATGGTGTCCTCCTCGGAGAAACCCGCGCGAGGCGAGTTCGTAATATAACGATTGTGTTGAGGCGACGTGCGCTCCTCCTGGCGATCTTCGCCGCCGGCGTCGTTTCCGCCGCGCGGGGAGAGGACGCGCCTGAGCAAACGGAATCCGGCCTGCCGAAATTCCGTTTCGAAGCGGTCCTTCACGACTACGAACCGGTCTCGGACCGGCACGAACGCCTCGCGGAGTTCTTCTACGGCGCTCTCGCGGCGGATTGGACGCGCGGGGATTTTGCCGCGAAGGCCGAAGTGCGCGGCCGCGACGGGCGGTTCCGCCCCTATTACGACGGCTCGGTCTGGCTCGAAGAGGGATGGGCCTCCGTCGCAACCCCGATCGGCGCCGTCAGCGCCGGTAAGATTCCTCGCGACTTCGGCCTCGCGGACGAGTCGTTCAACGGGACTCTCTTCTCGGTGAACGGCGTCACGCGGAATCCGGACTGGGGGGCCGGCCTCGCGGGCGAAAAGCGGTGGGGCTTCGACACGTGCGGCTGGAGTGCGCGCTACTACGGACAGAACGACCACGTGAGCTGGGAAGACGACGGGCGCAACGTGGAGTCGGATCCCCTGCGCGTCCTGCGCGACGGCCTGGAAGCGCGCGTTTTCTACCTTCTGAACCAGGGCCTCTGGACGCTCAAGCCCGGGCTCTCCGTCGCGTCCGCCCGGCTCGACGACCGCACCGGCCCCGACTCGTTCCGGCGGACCGACGCCGCGCTCGACATGACCGCGACGTTCGGGCCGTTCGCGCTCCTCCTCGAGGGCTTTACGCGCTCGGGAGAGCGTTGCGCTCCGGGAGCGGCGTGCCGGCTCGGCTACGACGACGCGACGGCGGCTCTCGTGGGGTTTCGCGCGGAATTTCCCACCGTCACGTATCGCTATCTCTACTCGGTGTGGCGGTACCGCGGGGCCGAGGCCACCGAGCAGCTTCATCAGCCAGGCATCGTCTGGATGCCGCGAAAGGGCCTTCTCGCAACGATCGAGTACAGTGCGCGGCTGATGACGACGGCTTCGGGCACCGGGGTCGTGAAGGCCTTTCAGCTCGGCCTCTCGGTGGCATTTTGAGATCCCCCGCCGTCCACGCCTTCCCGCAATTCGCGTCTCACGCGTTCTCGAGGAGCTCATGAAGAAACGGATTCTGATCATCGGAATCGCCGTCGCCCTTGCCGCGTTCGCGGCGATCCTGCTGTTCGCGGGCCGCGGGTCGGCCGAGCCGAAATTCCGGAAGGCGAAGGTCGACAAAGGGGAAGTGGTCGCCACGGTGACGGCCACGGGGACGCTTTCCGCGGTGACCACCGTGCAGGTGGGCAGCCAGGTTTCGGGCATCATCGCGAAGCTCCACGTCGACTTCAATTCGGTCGTGAAGAAAGGGCAGATCCTCGCCGAGCTCGACCCCACGCCGTTTCAGCAGGCGGTCGACCAGAATCAGGCGAACCTCGAGAAGGCGAAAGTAGAGCTCCGGAACCAGGAGATCTCCCTGGTCCGCACGAAGCGCCTGACGGACGAGCAGCTCGACGCGCAATCGGATCTCGACGCCGCCCAGACGGCGCGCGACTCCGCATCGGCTTCCGTCGCGCAAGCGCTCGCGGCGCTCAAGCAATCGCAGACGAATCTCTCCTACACGAGGATCACGTCGCCGATCGACGGCGTCGTCGTGTCCCGGCAGTACGACGTCGGCCAGACCGTGGCGGCGTCCTTCCAGGCCCCCGTCATCTTCTCGATCGCCCAGGACCTCACGAAGATGCAGGTCCTCACGAACATCGACGAGGCGGACGTGGGCCGGATCCGCGAAGGCCAGATCGCGAACTTCTCGGTCGACGCCTTCCCGGACATCAACTTCAAAGGGACGGTCTCGCAGATCCGGCTGTCGCCGCAGACGGTTCAGAACGTCGTCACGTACCCCGTCATGCTCGACGTCCCGAACGCCGACCTGAAGCTCAAGCCCGGCATGACCGCGAACGTCCTGGTTCCGGTGGAAGTCCGCAAAGACGTCCTGCGCGTCCCGAACGCGGCGCTGCGCTTCCGGCCGGACAACGCCGATCTCGTCCCCGACGCGCGAAAGGCGAAGGGTTCGCCCTCCGCAGGGTCCGCGTCGTCTGCGCCGTCTTCGGCGACCGGCGCTCCGGAAACTGGGCGGATCGCGCCGCCGGCGAGCTCCGCGGCGACCGGCGGCCGGCCCGGCACGGCGGGGGGGC
>CALAQS010000361.1 GCA_937888435.1 uncultured Acidobacteriota bacterium | reverse complement strand
GGAGACGGAAACCCCAGCCACGGCGTCTACTGCTATGCCGTTAACGTCAACAACGCTTCGAACGACGGAACGCTAATTTTAGCGGAACGACTGCCGTGATTCTTCGCCTCCTATGGGACCGAAAGGAGACGACCGTGAACTGGAGCGCGCCCGAGGGCAAGTAACCGTCAGACGTCGAGGTCGTCCGCGTCCCTCGCCCGCTCCATGATGAAGCCGTAGCGCAGCGACGCGTCCTTGCCCATGAGCTCGCCGAGCGTCTTCTCGACCTCGAGGACGCTCGGCACCGTGACCTTGAGCGCGCGGCGGCGCGAGGGGTCGAGCGTCGTCGCCTTGAGCTGCTCGGGCATCATCTCGCCGAGGCCCTTGAAGCGCATGATCTCGGGCTTCACGTTTTTCGGCAGCTTCGCGAGGATCGCGTCGCGCTCCCTCTCGTCGAGCGCCCAGTAGGTGTAGGGGCGCAATGGGAATTGCCGGGGGCCTGTGGCGCGTGGAAACCAGGGTCGCGCCCTCGATTTCCTTCTCAATCCCGCCCCGTAGACGGGCATTCTGTCCGGACGGCGATCTAGGTTCGAGTAATCGGCCTTTTCCTAGAAGGCGTCCCCGGAGTAATGGCTCAGCGCGCGAGCCTCCGGGACCACACCTCGCTGGCGGTGGAGAAACGCCGCTCCAACCGCACCGTCTACCTCCTCCGAGGCCGGTCCCGAGCAGCCTAGGGTGGGGTATGGCCCAGAGCGCGGTGGTCTGGGACTACAGGTCGTTCGAGGTAGGAAGGCGCCGGGCGAACCGGCTCGTCCTAACCGTCGCGGGATAAGGAACTTCCCGCCTCTTTCTCTCCACCAGACGATGACCGCCTACCGCGATAATCTCTGCCGACGGGAGGCTTCAGTTGGGATCGATGTTCGGAGCCGTATGCAGTGCATGTGGATTCCACTTCGTCGTACATGATGGCGGAGGATTCACATTCGAGATCCTCCGCTGTGATGCGTGCGGCCGCGAACGCACCATTCCACACTCGGAGATCAGCGAGCTTCACGCGGCTTTCGAAGCGGCCTGGCGGGAGCAGTCCGAGGGTGCCGGTCGCAAGAAGCGGACGAAGCCTGTGCGGACCCAGAAGCCGAAACCCGGGCTGACCTTCGAGGAGTATCAGACTAAGCTGACAGAGTTCGCTGGCCCTTGCACTTGTGGTGGCCACTTTGTTGCCGAGGCACCCATTCGCTGTCCCGATTGTGGATCGAAGAAGTTCCGCGAAGATCCCGCTGGACCGTCTGTTCTGTATGACTAGCCGGGCGATGGCGCAGTGTACTCAGACGCGCTGCGCCCGTAAGCCACGTCCCGGAGGGAGGTACGCTACTGATGACGAGTCCACCGCAGGAATCGCAGTTCTTGGGCCGACGGTTAGTCTTCCTCAGAGTCCTCCGTAGATTTCCGCCTTGCTTC
>CALAQS010000360.1 GCA_937888435.1 uncultured Acidobacteriota bacterium | reverse complement strand
GCAGAGCCGCCACGACATGTATGCCTTACTTGCTGCTCAGATATCTGAATTCGGTATTTCCCAGAATCTTGATCGCGATGAAGAGGGTTGCGCTGTCCTCTTCATCGGTCATGACCCGGAGCACCTCATCCAGCCCAAACTTCAGGTCAGAGAAATACTTCTTGACCTCCTCGTCCTTCGGGTAGAACTCGCGGCCGACGAGGGCGATCACGGCTGGCAGGTGAACTCGCAATAAGGCTGGCAGGTAGACGTCGAGCGCCGTACAGCTGGCAACCACCGCCTGACGCAGGAGATGGCAGAGGGTGGAGCGCTTGAGGTCCGATCGTGGACAAAGCGCCTTCTCCCTAACGATTCCCAGAAAAATCTCGTTCTGGACGACGAGCAGGTCCTCTGAAGCGGCGGCCGATACCAAGGTCCGAACCTTCCCGACAAAATCGCCATCCGTCTGAATGTTGTCGTTCGAGTCGAGAAGGCGATAAACACGAAGCATCAGCTTCGCTGGCCTGAGACTGTCCTCAAAAGTCTGGATGGGCTGCTGGAGGGAGACTTCCGAACTCATGCTGCCGGTTATCCGTAAATCCGCACGCGGTAGGATGGAGCGGGCTCGCGGCCGGGAAGGCCCATGAAAGCGAGCGAGTTCGAACCTTGCAGGTGCCCAGGGTAGAAGAGAACCGTCGGGACCTTCGTCCGCCCCTGCATTTCCTCGAGAAGCTTCGACACATGGTAAATCTCGGGGGCAAGACTGCCGGCCCGAACGAGAAAACAGATGGTGGATGCCGGATCGAGATTCTCTAGTCGAGCAGCGAGGAGGTCCTTCAGGGGACTGAAATCGGGGTCCGAGAGGTAGTCGTTCACCTGCTTCTGTGCGGCTTCGAATCCTCGGCCACGCTCAAGGGCGACGACCGCCTCGAGCCCCTCACTCTTTTTGATGGCCTCCCACATCAGATCCGCGAGTGAGATAGTGACGACATTGAAGCCGGCGTTCTGGAGTCGCGTCGCAAGATGCCTTGCTTCGCGCCGGGCGGCCCACTCCTCGTTAGGGTCGTACCGCAGGATGGCGAACGGGAGATCGTCATGGATCTTGAAACGAGGCGGATTCGGCGGAAGCTCCCTCTCGAGCCAATCAATTCGTTCTTTCAACGAGAGCATTCGCGTATTCCTCCAGGTTCTCCGTCGGGAATTCGACCCGGAACAGGGAGCCGGCCGCGTGGAATCCCAGAAGCTTTCGCTGATGCGCTTCCGCCAGGAACCGTTCCACAGCCAGCTCGGAAAGAAAGAACAGCTTCCAGCAGTGATCGGTGACGAGGCCCCGGCCACGGCGTCCCACGAGGTGGCGAATCAACACCAGAAAGGCAAAGGACTCGACCGGAAGAAAGAGCGTAGATAGCCTCTTTTTCGATGCTCCCGAAAGAACTCCGAAATCCCGGAGAGCCACCAGGAGACCTCGCGCCACCTTGGTGCTGACGGTCGGAGTCCATCGTCCGCTCGGGAAGCGACCCAGGGGAGCGTCTTCCAGGAATCGGTGAATGTCGGCGACGCTGACCTCCAGGCGGCCTGTTCCAGCTCGATGTCCTAGCTCGTCGACGACGAAGTCCCACATCAAGGGTTCCGCCGCAGCGGCAAGGTAGTAGTGAAACGGGAGAAGCTGCTCTCGGGACCATCCCGCCCGCTCGAAGATCGCCAAGGGGTGCCAGATGTCGGGAGGCGTCGACCGGACGAATCGGGGATTGAAGGCCCTGATCAGGACGTCATGGCTTCGAGCCCGAGTAGGCGAGGAGAGTAGGTTGGATGCAACGATTCTCTTCGATGCGTCGGCGCGGCAGTCCCACTCGAGAATGAGCCGGCGCATGTCATCAATGAGCGCACCACCCTTCTGGAGCCGGGTTGTGTAAACACGCTTCTCCTCGCCTTCTTCTCCCCAGCCGGACGCCATACGAACGAGAATCATCCCAGACCCGTCAATGTTTGCGGCCGAGGCCGAAAAGTAGTGGCTAGCTCGGCGGCTTCGGACGGAGAACGGAAGGCAAGATCGCCGAGATCGAGGACCTCGTCGCCTGCGGTCGAGATGGATTCGACGTATTCCTTCTCGTGCGCCAGCCCCCGCTCGATGAGGAGGTCGAGGAAGGGATCGGGAT
>CALAQS010000359.1 GCA_937888435.1 uncultured Acidobacteriota bacterium | reverse complement strand
CGAAAGGCCCGCGAGGAGGCCCGCGAGGTCGAACGCGCCTCCGTGAACGGTCGAGCTGTCGAGATGGGCGTCGAGGAAGAAGAGCCGGTCCTTCTGAAGCCGGGGAAGGTCCCAGCCGAACGCGCTGGCATCCGCGACGATCTCGCGCGTCCGTTCCTCGAAGGCGACGAATATGCCTGGCTCGCGCGCCCGGCGCGCCCCCTCGACGAGAACCTGAAGCGCCAGGATCGTCTTCCCGCAGCCGGGTCCTCCCACGATGAGCGTCGTTCGCCCACGAGGCAGCCCGCCGTCGGTCAGCGCGTCGAGACCCGGCACGAACGTTGGAAGACGGTCCGGAGCTTTCACTACTCGACTGTACACCGATATTTGGAGGTGCGAGCAGCGGTGTCGATGCTTCATCCGCATCAGAGTTTTCAGGGCTGTATGGGTGCAATAGGAATTGCCGAGGGCCTGTGGCGGGTAGAGACCAGAGTCACGCCCTCCGTCTCTCTTTCAATCCCGGCCGGCAGACGGGCGCTCTGGCCGGACGGCAGTTTAGGTTCGAGTAATCGACCCTTTCCCTGAAGGATCCCCGAGCTGATGTCTCAGAGCGCGGTGGTCCGGGACTACCGGGCACTTAGAGATCGGGAGACGGCGGGCAAACCGGCTCGTCCTAACCGGGGCGGGTCCCCAGCAGCCTAGGGGCCGGGCTGATGTCTCAGAGCGCGGTGGTCAGGGACTATCGAGCCCTGGAGACCGGCAGGCGGCGGGCGAACGTCGCGGGATGAGAAGCCTCCGGTCCCTATGCGCCGGCGCACGCCACAATTCCCATTCCATCCCTACACCCTACAGTTACTCGTATCATGGATCGACTGAACAGTGCCGAAAGTACCTGAAGCCACATTTCTTTCCGGCCAGTGTACGCAGTGCTTTCGGACGTTCGTCGCGATCCTTCCAACGAAAGAGCAGGCGATGTGTCTCGGCGTAAGCGCTGACCAGGCGGACGCCATTAGAGTGATGGCACTCTGTCAGATTTCGACTGAGGTACTTCTTGCGCAATATCAACTCCTCGATGACGACCGTGTGCTCTCTAAGGGCAACTGCTACGTGGGTCGCTGCCCTAACTGCCCTGGCAGAGATTTTCCCCTCGCACCTCGTTAAGGGTGGACGACTGAGAGAAGGCCGGCTGTCGTAGTGATCCACATCGATGGAAGAGGTAGGTCCTCGTACACGGATATCAGGGGTCTGGGCATAACCGGGCTCCTGTCTAACGACCTAGAACCGCGAACCTGAACGCCTCCCTCGCCTCGATCCGGCCGGCGAATCACGCTACTGCACCTCGGGTTCGTCCCGGGCGTCCTCAAATGCGGTGCGGCCGCCGAACTCCTTCTGCAGGACCTGCCCGTATTCGTCGGCGAGGCTGCCTAGCTGCAAGCAGGCGCTCGCCACGTGCTCGGCGACAAATGGCGAGGTGAACATCTCCATGGCCGCGAAAACAGTCCCGTCCAGCACGAAGAACCGCGCGAAGCGAATCTCGGCGTTCAGCTCGTTGAGGCGGCTGAGGAGCCGGTCACCGGCCTCCACGTTCTCCAGCACCGGAGAGAACACTCTGAGGCAGGGCGGATTGTCCAGCACGCGAAGGCGCACGGCGGCGCTTCCGAATCGCTGGGGAACGTCCCCGTCCTCGGTGAACTCGAGGTCGGCATTGCCCGACGCTTTCCGGACCGCTTTCAGAACAAGGTCCCGGAGCCCCTCGATCGTGTTTGCGCTGGGCGTTTCGCGAGGTGGCGCGGGCGGCTCGCGCATCAACCCGAGGGTCGGAATCAGGATGGACCGTTTGCTCTTGTCGAACGCCTTGTAGTGGAGGTACCCCGGGTGCGGGATTTCAAACACCCCT
>CALAQS010000358.1 GCA_937888435.1 uncultured Acidobacteriota bacterium | reverse complement strand
GTCGTGTGGAGCGACTGGTAGAAGTTCCGCTTCGGCATCGCGATGTAATCCTTGATGCGGCCGGGCACGGGGCGCCAGGCCTGGTGGACGATCCCGAGGACCGTGTAGCAGTCGGGAATCGAGTCCACGAGGACGCGGAAGGCGAGGACGTCGTAGAGCTGCTCGAGCGGAATGGCCTGCCGGATGAGCTTCTGGCGGATCGACCAGTAGCGCTTCACGCGCCCCGTGATCTCGGCTTCGATGCCCATGGCTTTCGTCTTGGCGACGAGCTCCTGGCGGATCTTCTCGACGTTCGCCGCCGAGGCCGCCATCCGCTCGTCCACGGCTGCCCGGAGGGCGGCGAACTCCTCGGGGTGAAGAAAACGGAACGAGAGATCCTCGAGCTCGCCTTTCATCTTGCCCATGCCGAGCCGGTTCGCGAGCGGGGCGTAGATCTCCATCGTCTCGGAGGCCGTCGCCCGCTGCTTCGGCTCCGGCAAGTGCTCGAGCGTTCGCATGTTGTGGAGGCGGTCCGCGAGCTTGACGAGGATGACCCTGAGGTCGTCCGTCATCGCGAGGAGCATCTTGCGGAACGTCTCGGCCTGCTGGGCCTCCTTCGAGGTGTAGGCGTACTTGCCGATCTTCGTGACGCCGTCGACGAGGTGGGCCACGTCGGATCCGAAGAGCTCCGAGAGGCGCTCCTTCGTGAGCGACGTGTCCTCGAGAATGTCGTGAAGAAGGCCGGCGGCGATCGACGAGTCGTCGAGCTTCATCTCGGCGAGCGTCATGGCGACGGCGAGCGGGTGGACGAGGTAGGGCTCGCCCGAGGAGCGAAGCTGGTTGCGGTGCTCGTGCGCCGAGACCACGTACGCGCGGCGCAGCAGGTCCTCGTCCAGGCCCGGGTGGTAGGACTCGACTTTCTCGAGGATGTCCTCGAAGCGCAGCACCGGCTCCATTATCGGGGGTCAGGGACCATTCCGGCTATTCTCCGCGCGATCGAAGGAGCCCCTATGGACCTCGTCAAGCAGCTGGTGGACGTCTTCCTGCACCTCGACAGGCACCTTGCCGAGGTCGTCCGCGACTACGGAACGTTCACGAACGTCATCCTCTTCGGCATCGTCTTCTGCGAGACCGGCCTCGTCGTGACGCCATTCCTGCCCGGGGACTCACTCCTCTTCACGGCCGGGGCGCTCGCCGCGCTCGGCTCGCTCGACGTTTGGGTGCTGTTCCTGACGCTCGCGCTCGCCGCCATCCTCGGAGACACCGCGAACTACTGGATCGGGAAGAAGATCGGCCCCCGCGCCTTCGACGGATCGATCCGCTTCCTCAAGCAGGACCATCTTTTGAAGACCGAGGCGTTCTACGAGAAGCACGGCAAAAAGACGATCATCCTCGCCCGCTTCGTCCCGATCATCCGCACCTTCGCGCCGTTCGTCGCGGGAGTCGGCTCCATGAGCTACGGCGTCTTCCTCGCCTACAACGTGATCGGCGGCGCGCTGTGGGTCGCGATCTGCGTGTTCTCGGGCTACTTCTTCGGCAACATCGCCGCCGTGAAGAAGAACTTCTCGTTCGTCATCCTCGCGATCATCTTCGTCTCGACGCTCCCGATCCTCTGGGAAGCCTGGAAAGCGCGCCGGCGCCGGGCGGGGGCGTAGAAGGCATGAGCGCCCGGCGGTCCGCGTGGCGCTCCTCGACGGCGCTCATCTTCTACGCGCTGATCCTCGGCGTCGTCCTCGGGCATTTCCTTCCAGCCGAGACGTACCCGTGGGCCGACGAAACGTTCCGATTCCTGTCGAAAGCTTTCATCAGCCTCATCAAGATGCTCGTCGTACCGCTCATCTTCGCGACGATCGTCCTCGGCATCGGCAAGACGGGCGACGTGAAGGCCGTCGGGCGCATGGGGGTGAAGGCGCTCATCTATTTCGAGGTCGCGACCACGATCGCGCTCGTCATCGGCCTCGCCTTCGCGAACCTCGTGAAGCCGGGCCTCGACCTCACGCTCCCGTCCACGGGCGAGACGGGACTCGCGAAGCCGAAGACGCTCGTCGAGACGCTGCTCCACCTCTTCCCGTCGAACGTGATCGAGGCGATGGGCAAGCAGGACATCCTCCAGATCGTCATCTTCGCGACGCTCCTCGGCATCGCGGCCGCACACGTCGGAAACCGCGCAAAGCCGTTCGTGGAGTTCTTCGAGTCCGCGGTGGCCGTGCTCTTCAAGCTCACGGACTACGTCATGGCGCTCACGCCCCTCGGCGTGTTCGGCGCCATGGCGGGCGCCGTCTCGCATCACGGCATCACGGTTCTCGGCAGCTACGCGAAGCTCGTCGGGTCGCTCTACGCGGCGCTCGTCGTCTTCGCGCTGATCGTCCTCGTCCCAGCGCTGAAGCTCGCGCGCGTGTCCGTGAAGCGGTTCTTCGAGAAAATCCGCGAGCCGTTCCTCATCGCGTTCTCGACGGCCTCGTCCGAGGCCGCGCTTCCCCGCGCCCTTGAACGCATCGTGGAGTTCGGCGTCCCGAAGAGCGTGGCCGGCTTCGTCCTCCCCGCGGGATACAGCTTCAACCTGGACGGCTCGACGCTGTACATCGTTCTCGCGACGCTCACGATCGCGCAAGCCGCGGGCCGGCATCTCTCGATCCTCGAGCAGGTCTCCATGTGCCTCGTCTTCATGCTCACGACGAAGGGCGTCGCCGCCGTGCCGCGGGCGTCGCTCGTCATCATCGCGGCGGGCTGTGCGTCGTTCAGCCTGCCGGGCGAGGCGGGCGTCGCGATGATTCTCGCCGTGGACGAGCTCATGGACATGGGCCGTACGTCCATCAACCTCGCCGGCAACTGCGTCGCCGCGGTCGTCGTGGCGAGATGGGAGGGCGTCCTCGGAGAGGAGGCGAACGAAGCGGACTAGCCCTTAGCGCGCCTTCGCGGCCGCGGGCTTGCCGCCTTTCGTGGGCGCGGGCGCGGGCCGGGGCTTCTTCTCCGCACGCTTCTGTTTCCATTCCTCCCACACGATGACGAGCGGAGCGGCGATG
The DNA here is from genome assembly GCA_937888435.1 of uncultured Acidobacteriota bacterium. Lineage (GTDB taxonomy): Bacteria > Acidobacteriota > Thermoanaerobaculia > UBA5066 > UBA5066 > Fen-183. The sequence continues at coordinate 14,438 of CALAQS010000358.1, read as the reverse complement.
AAAATCGACGAATACGTCCCGACGATGATGCCGATGATCATCACGAACGAGAACCCGCGCAGGACCTCGCCGCCGAGGAAGAAGAGCACGACGACGACCATGAACGTGAGGACCGACGTGAGGACCGTCCGCGAGAGCGTCTGGTTGATGGAGTGGTTGACGAGCTCGACGAGCGGCGTGCGCTTCGACTTTTCGCGGTTCTCGCGAATCCGGTCGAACACGACGACGGTGTCGTTCACGGAGTAGCCGATCAGCGTGAGGAACGCGGCGACGACCGTGAGCGAGATCTCGAGGTTCAGGATCGAGCAGAGGCCGAGCGTCGTCCACGTGTCGTGAATGAGCGCCACGACCGCGGCCGTCCCGAACGAGGCGGAGCGGAAGCGGAAGGCGATGTACGCGAGCATCGCCGCCCACGAAAAGAGGATCGCCCACATGCCCTTCTCGCGGAGGTCCTTTCCGACCTGGGGACCGACGTTCTCGGCCGAGAGAAGCGTGAATGGGCCGGCGAGCGTCTTCGACCTCAGCCAGTCGGCGACGGCGGGTGACACGCCCGGTGTCTTCGCGGCCTCGTCCGCTGATGCGAAGAGGCCTTTCTCCGAGCGCGCGGAGATGACCGCCTGCACCTCGCGGCCGTACTCCACTTTGGGGTCGGCGTTGGGACGCGCCGTGAGCTTCTCGGGGTCGTCCGCGATCAGCTTCCCGAGAAGCGTGTCGCCCCCGTTCAGGTTCAGGTCGAACGCCGTGGCCTCCGCCCCCTTCGGAAAGAGCGCCCTCGTGAGCGCCGTCGTGACTTCCTTCGAGAGGTCGCGCCCTTCCTTCTTCTCGAGCGGGACGCGCAGGAGGACTTCGTTCTTCTCGGGCTTGTCGAAGCGCTGGACGGAGACGACCTTGACGTTCGCGGCCTCGACGATCCTGCGGATCTGGTCTTCGTCGGGATTCTTCGAGAACGCATAGACGATCTGCGCGCCGCCCGTGAAGTCGATCCCGAGGTTCGGACCGCCCTTGAGGAGAAGCGAGATGGTGCCGATGGCGATCGAAAGGACCGACAGCGAGATGCAGATCCACTTGATCTTCAGGAAGTCGATGTTCGTCTTATGGAAGAGGCGCACGTTCTCTCCGCTCAGTTTGGTCAGATGGAAAGGATCTCGACGCGCTCCTTCGGCCCGTAGATCAGGTCGAAGAGGAGGTGCGAAACGAAGACCGCGGTGAAGACGGACGCGAGGAGGCCGATGACGAGGGTGACGGCGAAGCCCTTGACGGGCCCGGTTCCGAACTGGAACAGGAAGAGGGCGGCGGAAATCGTCGTGACGTGGGTGTCGACGATCGTCCCCCATGCGCGTTTGAAGCCGAGGTCGATGGCCGCCTTCGGAGCCTTGCCGTTGTCCATCTCCTCGCGGATGCGCTCGAAGATGAGGACGTTCGAGTCGACCGCCATGCCGATCGTGAGGATGAAACCCGCGATGCCCGGCAGCGTGAGCGTCGCGTTGATGTAGGCCATCGCCCCGAGCAGGATGAGCGCGTTCAGGACGAGGGCGAGGACCGCATTCAAGCCGGAAAGGCGGTAATAGAAAACCATGGCGAGGAAGACGCAGATCATGCCGACGACCGAGGCGAGGACGCCTTTCTTGATCGAGTCGAGTCCCAGAGACGGCCCGACCGTGCGCTCCTCGAGGATGATCATCTCGGCCGGAAGCGCGCCCGAGCGGAGAACGAGCGAGAGCGCGTCGGCTTTCTCGGGCGTGAAGTTTCCCTCGATGATGCCGCTCTCCTTGATCTGGCTGTTGATCACCGGCGCGGACTGAACCCGCTTGTCGAGCACGATCGCGAGGTGCTTTCCGACGTTCTCGCCCGTGGCCTTCGCGAACTTCACGGCGCCCGCCGCATTCAGGAAGAACATGACGGCCGGCTGGTTGAACTTGTCGCGATCGACCCGCGCGTTCTTCAGGTCGCGCCCCGTGACGGCGGCGGCGCGCCTCAGGACGTACCAGACGGGAGTGCGTGTGCGGGCGTCGGCGTCCTCGTTGAAGCCCTCGACGATCTCGAGATCCTCGGGCACCGTCCCGCCGTACGCCCCGCGGGCGGCGTCCATGGACGGGTACGGGCCCCCGCGGTCGTCCACGAGCTTCAGCTCGAGGAGGCCCGTCGTGCCGATGATCTCCTTGACGCGGCTCGGGTCGTCCACGCCGGGAATCTCGACGACGATGCGGTCGGTGCTCTGCCGCTGGATGACGGGCTCGGCGACCCCGAGGGCGTCGACGCGGTTGCGGATCGTCTCGACGGCCTGGCGCGTCGCCTGATCTTCGATCGTGATCCGTTCGGAGTCCTTGTACGAAATCCTCCACTCGCGGCCGCGCTGGTCGACGGACCACGCGTTCGGCGGGAGAACGCTCGTCACGAGATCCTTGAGCTTCGCGGCGTCCGTCTTCTCGTCGAGTGTGAGAGAGAAGCCCGTGCCGTCGGCAGGGCCCGTCGCCACGACCGCCACGCCGCGCTTGCCGCCCTCGTCCTTCAAGCGCTCGAGCGTGTCCTGGGCCTCGACGCGCAGCGCGTCGGCGGTCTTGACCTGCATGACGAGGTGGATGCCGCCGCGCAGGTCGAGGCCCAGCTTGAGCCCGCTCCTCAGAACGTCCGAGGTCGTCGGGTTGGGCGGAGCCGTCGGCGACTTTTTCAACGCCTCGTGGCCGCGCCACCAGTAGGCTCCGACCGAACCGAGAAGGACGGCCAACGTCACGCCGACGCGCCATCCAGTGGGCTTGTTCACGAACGCAACCTCCGGACGCGGGCCCGTCCGGAGGCGGCGCGGAGCCACCGGGGCGACGGGAAAACCGCGGGATGCGCCCGGCTTCTCCGGGCGAACCGGCGGAGTTTAGCAGAACTCCTGCGCTTCAAGTCTCGTTGGGCCCGGGAGCGCCCGGGCGCGAGGAGTACGGAGCCAGCGAGACGCGGGCGAGCTTCCGGACGACCTCGGGCCCAAGCGCCTCGAGGAGCCGTTCGTGCCGCCAGCCGTGACAGGACACGACGAGGACCGGGCGCTCGCCGAGGACGTCCGTGGCGAGGAAGCGCATCACGGCGAGGAATCGCTCGTCGTCGGCGCCCACGAGCGGATCGTCGAGGAGGAGCGGCACCCCCGATACACCCGTGCCGAGATAGCGCAGCGCCGCGAGGCGCGCCGTGAGGTGGAGCTGCTCGCGGGCGCCGGTGGAGAGGCCCGACTGGATCTCCGCCTTCGTCGCGACATGCCCTCCGCGCACGAGCGCCGAGAGGGAGAGATCGTCGCCGAACTCGAGCGCTTCGTACGGCGTCTGCCAGGTCGCGAGAATCTCGCGCGAGGCGCTTTGCAGGCCGCGGCGAAAGTCGCCGTACACGGAAGATGCGGCCGCCGCCAGCGTGCCGCGGGCGAGATCGAGAGCGTCGCGAAATAGGACCGCGCGGGCGAGGAACGCCTCGGCGGTCGCAAGGTCTTCCTCGACGGCGCGCGCCGTCTCGCCACCCTCGCGGGCGGCATCCGCGAGCTCGCGCTCGGCCGAGGCGCGGGCACGCTCGGCCGCCGCCATCGCCGCGCGGGCGGCGTCGGCCTCGCGCCGCGCCGCCTCCGGAGTGTCGGGGAGGGCGAGCGCCTGAGGCTCGACCCCGAGGCGCGCGGAGAGTCGCGCGCCTTCTTCGTCGAGACCGGCGAGGCGCGACGCGAGGTCCGTCGCTTCCCCTTCGCCCGCGCTCTCGCGCCGTGCCGGAAGCTCGTGCTCGAGAAGTCTTCGAAAGCGCGCCGCCTTGCGGCGCCCGGCTTCCACGGCGAGGAGACTCTCGGCCAAAGGGAGCGAGAGAGGAACGCCCGTCCGGCCCACCGCGTCCCGGAGCCGCCTCTCGATCTCGCTCAGACCGGCACCCTCGCGGTCGAGGCGTTCCTTCTCGCGCGCGAAAACTTCCTCACGCGTTCTGGCGTCCTGCTTCGCGCGGGCGAGATCGGCGAGGAGAGAGAGCGCGCGCTCGGCCTCTTCCGGGGTGGGAAGCCCTTCGGGAAGCGCGAGGGGCGCGCGATGCGGACGGAGGGCCTCTCCGAGCGACTGCAGGCGCTCTTTCGCGTCGTCGCGGCGCGCGGTCACGGCGACGAGCTGCCGACGCGGCTCCTCGGCGGCGCGCGTGCGGCGGTGAGCCTTGAGCAACGACGACGTGTCGCGATAGCCCGCTCCACGCGCGAGGCGGTCGAGCCTCAGGCGCACGTTGGAAAGCCGCTTGCGCAGCTCGACGGCCTTGCGCCGGCTCACGGCCTCCTCCTCGCGCGCCCGGGCTTCGTCGCCGACCCGGTAGCGGATCGCGCGCGCCCAGGCGATGCCTCCAAAAAGCCCGAGCGACAGGACGAAGACCGCGACGGAAGCCGTCATGTAGACGGGCACACCCGCAGAACGCCAGGCGAGCCACGCGACGAAGGGCACGAGGAGCGCGGCGGCACCCACGAGCGACCGCGCGAGCTTCACCCGCTGCGCTCTCTCGCCGGCCGCGATCGCGGCGGTGGCCCCCGCGTCGGCGACGCGCCGGTCCAGCTTGACGCCTTCGAGCTCGAGGGCCGCACGTTCCTCCTCTGCGCCGGCGAGGAAGCCGCGGTCCTCGGAAGGAAGAGCCTCGAGACGCACGAAGTCCTCCGCGAGACCGTCCCGGCGGAGGCTGTTCCACCGCTCCTCGAGGAAGCGCTCGGCGTCCGCGAGATCCCGGGACGTCGCAAGCTCGGCGCGAAGCATCTCCTCGAGGCCCGTGCGCTCGGCGTCCCCGAGGCGGGCGGCGGGCCCGAAGCGGCGTCCCGTTTCCTCCGCCTCCCGCGCTGCGAGCCGAAGGCTTTCGGCGTAAGAGGCCCTCGCCGCCTCGAGGACCTGCGGACGGTTCCCGCGCTCTTCGCGCAGCCGGTCCACGGCGGCCAGGGCGCCGTCGGAGAAGAGCTCGGCCTCCGGCGCCAGCGCCCGCGCCTCGCTCTCGGCCTCGCGCTGCTTGGAGAGCGCCGACGCGAGCGTCTCGCGCCGCCTCGCGAGCGCACGGCGGTGCGCGAGGACCTCGGCGAGAGCGGCGATCTCCGCGGCCCGCCGGGCTTCGTCGTGCGCCCTGGCGCATCCGGAGAGGCGCGCCGATGCCTGCGCCGCGACCGCGCGGCGGGCCGCCAGGTCCGCTCGCCGCTCCTTCAGACCCTCCACGCGCCTGCCGAGCCGCGCAATCTCCGTGTCCACGGAGATCTTCGCGCCCGCGGCGGGCTCGGGCATGTCCAGGAGAACCGCGTCGAGAGTCTTCAGCGCGCGCACCACCGACGCCTCGCCGCCGCCAGAGTCGGCAATGCGGGCGAGCCCGACGGTCAGGCCGACGTCGAGCGAATCGCGGTCGAGGACGTTCTGCGACACGTAGGCCGTCGCGCGGAACAGCTCCTCCGTGAGGCCTCCCGTCACGGTCTCGCCGAACGCGTCCCGCCCCCCCGGCCGCAGGAACTCCTGCGTCCTCTCGAGCCCGCGGTCCCGGTCCACCACGCGGATCGTGCCGACCTCGAGATCGCGGTCCACGGACCAGCGGATTCCGCCCGCCGAAACGTCGAGCCCCACGCGCAGCGGGGCGCCGCTGCGCGGCCTCCTCACGTCGCGGAGCCGCCCCGCCTCGCCGCGCTTCTTCGGCAGCCCGTACAGGGCCGCGACGATGGCTTCGCAGAGCGTCGTCTTGCCCGTCTCGTTCGGGTCGACCGCGAGCAGCACGCGTCCTTCGGGCCATGCGAGGTCGAGATCGCGGAGCGCACCGAATCCTTCGATGCGGATGCGCTCTATCTTCATCTGTCCTCGGCTTCCGGCGGCCTGACGGGCCTGCCAGCGAGCGCGTCGCGGCCGAGCCTAAGCGCCACGTCGGCGACGCGGCGCCTCACGTCGTCCGGGGCCGCCGCGCGGTACGCGAGAAGGTCCGACGCGAAGCGGCCCTCTGCCGAGCGCGGCCCCGGCTCGGGCGCGGGCGGCTCGGTCTGGTCCCGAACCGCGAGGTGCTTCACGCGCGCGGCGAGCGGCCTGACGACATCCGCCGGGCGCGCGCCGAACGCCTGCGTTCCCGTCAACGTCACGCGCACGAGGTCCGGCGCCTCCACACCGGCCTCGGCGAGCGCAGCCTCGACCCGCTCGACGAGAGGACCCGCCTCGAGCTCGCTCACGTCCACGACGACATCGCGCACGGCGCGCGTGTCGGCCGGGATCGTCTCGACTCGAGCCGGCCCCTCGGCCGGCAGTGTCACCTTGAGAAAGACCCGCGGGCCCGCCTCGTCGAGGCCCCGTCCGGTCGGGCATCCCGCGTAAGCCCCGAGCGGGTGGCCCGGCTCGTCGGACACGACGTGGACATGATGGTGGTGCCCGAGCGCGGCCCACGAGAAGCCCGCGTCGGCGATCTCGCGCGCCGAGAACGGCGCGGTGCGCTTCGGTCCCCGCGGGGAGTCGGGTCCCGTGTAGGACTCGAGAGAGCCGTGGAGAAGCAGGAGCGCATGGGGCGTCGAAGGGCGCGGCGGCGCCGGCGCGAGCGGGCGCTCGACGACCATGGCCGGAGACAGGAACGCGCGCCCGACCACCGTGATGTCGTCGCGCTCCGCAAACGGCACGGCGGTCCATTCCGGCGAGCGAAAGACGACCACGTTCTTCGGCCACGGCCTCATGCCGAGAGCGGCGAGAAGCGCAGGGTCGTAGTAGCCGCCCGGTCCGGCGAAATCGTGATTCCCCGGCGCCACGTACACGGGGCGCGGCGCGAAGGACGCGAAGGCCTCGAGGAGGCGGTGGATCGTCGCGGCCGGAACGTTCTCGGCGTCCCACAAGTCGCCCGGGACGAGCAGCGCCTCGGCGCCGCAGGACGTCGCCGCGGCCACGGCCCGCTCCGCGGCCGCGTCCACCTCGTCGCGCCGCGCGGCGCGCGCTTCAGGCGTCAGCGACAGGCCGCCGCCCGTGAGGGCAGAGCCCAGATGCCAGTCGGAAGACTGCAGAAACGTCAGGGAGCGTCCGGAGGACACCCTCTAGTTTCGCATTACGCGGCCGATTCCTTCGAGTCGGGCTCCCCGCTCGTACCCGCGATCGCGCTGCGGTTGATCTTGATCTTCACCGTGTCGGCGATCTTCAGCCACACGATCTGGTCCTCGACCTGAGCGATCGTGCCGTGGATGCCGCCCGACGTCACGACCCGGTCGCCCTTCTTCAGTGTGGCGAGAAGCTCCTTCTGCTTCTTCTGCTGCTTGCGCATGGGCGCGAGCAGCACGAAGTAGAAGATCACGAACATGAGGATGTACGGAACCATCTGCACGATCGGCGAGGTCGCCGCCGCGGGCGCCGCCTGAAGGAGGATCGGGTTCATGTCGAGTCCTTTCCGATCGATCGCGACCACCTCGGGAGCGTTTCCGCCGCCCACGCCGCGTACCGTTTTGCGTCGAGAGCCTCACGGATTCCCCGCATCAAGTCAAGGATCGCCGTCAGGTTGTGGACGGTCAGCAGCGTCGCGGCCGTGGGCTCGCCCGCGACGAAGAGATGCCTGAGGTACGCGCGGGAGTGACGCCGGCACGTGGGGCAAGAGCAGGCCGGGTCCGGCGGCGCGTCGTCCTCGCGATAGCGCGCGTGCTTGATCGCAAGGGTGCCGTGGGCCGTGTAGAGGAGGCCGTGGCGCGCCGCGCGCGTCGGGAGCACGCAGTCGAAGAGGTCGAAGCCCTGCGCGACCGCGTAGAGGAGGTCGTCCGGGCGTCCGACGCCCATGAGGTACCGCGGCTTCTCCTCAGGAAGAAGCGGGGCCGTGTGCGCGACCATCGCGCGCATCTCGGCCTTGGGCTCGCCTACCGAGAGGCCCCCGCACGCGACTCCGTCGAAGGGCAGCGACGCGACCGCCGCCGCGCTCTCCTCGCGAAGGTGCGCGAAAAACCCGCCCTGCACGATCCCGAAAAGCGCGCCGCGGTCTCCCCCGAGCGCGAGACGCCTTTCGACGGAACGCCGCGCCCAGCGGTGAGTGAGCTCCATGGACGCGCGCGCGGCCAGCTCGGTTGCGGGATACGGGGTGCACTCGTCGAGGACCATCGCGACGTCGACCCCGAAGTCGCCGAGCTGAAGATCCACCGCCCGTTCCGGCGAGAGGAAGTGCGCCGACCCGTCGACGTGGCTCCGGAAAAGAACGCCCTCCTCGGAGAGCTTTCGGCTTCCCGCGAGGGACATCACCTGATACCCGCCGGAGTCCGTGAGGATCGGCCGGTCCCACGCGACGAAGCGGTGGAGGCCGCCGAGGTGCCGGATCACGTCGCCTCCGGGGCGGAGCATGAGGTGGTACGTGTTCGCCAGGACGATTTCGGCGCGCGCGGCCTCGAGGTCGCTCCAGCGCGCGGCCTTGACGGTTCCCGCCGTGCCGACGGGCATGAACGCGGGCGTCTCGACGACCCCGTGGTCGAGCGTCAGGCGCGCGCGCCGCGGGCCGCCCGCGTCACCGCCGAGAAGCTCGAAGCGCAGCATCGCGGTTAGAGGCCGACGCGGGCCGTGAGCGAGACGCCGAGCGCGCTCTTGTCAGTCAGGTACCAGCCCCCGAGATCCACCTTCGCGGGGCCGATGACCACGCCCGCGCCGCCCGTGAAGGCCGGCGAGCGGTCCGGGGACTCGAGGTTCACCGAGGCGCCCGCGCGCACGGCGACGAGGAGAATCTCCCACTCGACGCCGCCGCCGAGTTGCCGCACGCGCAGGCCCGGCACGAGCGTGTCGTTGACGGTGAGGTCGTAATCCGCGGCGACGAGGAGGCCGACGCCCGGGATCCTGGCGGAGGCGCCGACCCGGGCCTGCTGGCCGTACATGACGGAGCGGCCGCGGTCCGCGGCCGGGCCGTCGTCGGCGAACGGAAAGGAAGGCTTGTTGATTCCTTTCCAGGCCCCGCCCACCTTCACGACCCCGAGCGACACGAGCCCGCCGAGGTCGAACGACCAGTCCGTATGGGAGCGCTCCGCTCCCGTCAGCGCGCGCTGGGCGAGGCTGAAGGGGTCGCTGACGTCCACCGTGAAAACCGACTCTTCCTTCGTGTACGTCGTGCCCCTCAGGGCGTGAACCGCAGCGCCCACCGTGAGCCGGCCGAGGAAGAACGACATCGACCTCGAGAGCGCGAGATCCTTCAGCTCGAGGCCGCGGAGCGCCGCCGCCGAATCGTTGAACGCGATGGACGTGGCGGGGTCCGTGCTAAGCGCCGTGTGCGCCAGGTCCACGCGAGCCGAGAGCCCGCTGTAGCCCCAGTCTGTGAACGAGAGCTCCCAGCCGGCGTGCGAGATCGCGAGGCCGACGTTCCCGTTGCCGACAAGCCCGTTTCCCGGATCCGAAAGCGTGCGGAGCGCCTTGACGACGTCCGCGTAGCTCAAGGACTGCAGGCCCGAGGCGAGAGCGGCCGGGTTGTTGCCCGAGATGAGGCGGAGCGGGGCCAGAAAGTCGCCGCTCTCCCGCGTGAGGAGACCGGCCGAGATCGTGAACGCGAAGTTCCGGTCCGGGACGGCCGCGGGGTTGTCGACCGCGGCCGCGACGTCGGGGCCGAGGCCCATCGAGGCGCCCCCGAGCGCAACGGAGCGGCCGCCGAAGGGGGCGAACGGCATCTGCGCGCGCGCGGCTCCGGCAAGAAGAAGAGCCGCCGCGCAGACGGCGAGGGCGGAATTCCGGGGAAACTCGGGGGTCGCCGGCATCTGCGCCCCAGTGTACGGTCCTCCGGTGCGTTGACCCTGAAAAACCAAGGATGTTATGTTCCGGCCCCGTTTGGCAGGAGGCGCATTGCCGGACCTCGGATTCAAACATACGTGCTTCAGGTGCGGAACGAAGTTCTACGACCTCAGGAAGACGCCCGTCCACTGCCCGAAGTGCGGCACGGACCAGAAGGACGCGCCCCCGCAGCCGACCTCTCCGGTCGTCCTCCACGCCGCGCGCCGCGCCAAGCGTGACGAGTTCGCCGACCCGGATGTCTTCGACCGCAACCGCGAGGACGAAGACGTCGCGACCGGGGAGCCCGAGGACCCCGCCGCCAAGCGTGTCGACGACGACGAGGAGCTTCCCCTCGGCGAGGCCAAGACGCTCGAGGGCGCCGGGAATTCCGACGACGAGTACTGAGTCAGAAGGCGTGGCGCGTCAGAGGCCCGTCTTCGTGGCGATCGGGATGGGCGGCAACGAGGGCAACCTCCGCCGGGCCTTCCGCCTCGCTCGACAAAGGCTCTTTCCCCTTCTAAGAAATCCGAAAATGTCCCCCATCTATCGTACGTCTCCCGTTGGCGGTCCGCCTCAGCCGGATTTTCTCAACGCCGTCGTCGTCGGAACGACCTCGCTTACCGCGCACGCCCTCCTCACCCTTCTCAGAAAATCCGAAATCGCCGCGGGTCGAAAGCCGGGCGGACCGAAGAATGGGCCCCGCCCGCTGGATCTCGACCTTCTTCTCTACGGCAGCCGGCGCGTCGCGACACCCCGGCTTCAGGTCCCGCATCCGCGCATGACGAGTCGCCTCTTCGTCCTCGTCCCGCTCGCGGACGTCGCGCCGCGGCGCGTGGTGCCCGGGACCGGAAAGACGGTCTCGCGATTCCTCGAGGAGGCCCGGCGGCGCTCGACGGAGAACGTCAGGCGGGCGCGGGCGTCATTTTGAAGAGCGGACGGGAGCCGGAGAAACGGCGCGCGTCTCGATCCGGAGCTGGTCGTTCGGAAGAGTCACGCGGGTGCCCGGCGGCACGGATGCCGTCAGCCATACGCTGCCGCCGATGACGCAGCCCTTGCCGATCACGGTCTCGCCCCCGAGGATCGTCGCCCCTGCGTAGATGACGACGTCGTCCATCACGGTCGGATGGCGCTTCGTGCCGCGGATGAGCTCACCCCGCTCGTTCTTCGGAAATGAGAGCGCGCCGAGCGTCACGCCCTGGTAAAGCTTCACGCGGTCGCCGATGTCCGTGGTCTCGCCGATGACGGTCCCGGTTCCGTGATCGATGAAGAACGAGCGGCCGATGCGCGCGCCGGGGTGGATGTCGACGCCGGTCTCGAGGTGCGCGAACTCGGTCATGATGCGTGGGATCAGCGGTACGCCGAGGTCGTAGAGCGCGTGGGCGAGACGGTAGGTGAAGACGGCCTTCACCCCCGGATACGCGAGGACGATTTCGTCGAAGCCCGTCGCCGCAGGGTCGCCGTCGAACGCTGCCCGTACGTCCTCGGCGAGGAGGTCGGCGATTCCGGGCAGGGCCTCGAAGAAGCGCGTCGTGAGATCGACCGCGCTCGAGTCCCGGTCTCCTTCTCTCGGGAGCACCTTTTCGATCTCCCTCGCGAGCCTCAGGTGGATATGGAAGAGGACGTCTCCGAGGTGGTCGTGCAGGTTCGCGCGATAGAGCACCGCGTCCCCGTAAAACCCCGGGTAAATGACTTCCTGCAACAGTCGCAGGATCTCGATGATCTCCTTCTTTTGGGGCCTCGGCGCCGCGTCGATGGCGGACAGAAGGGGGCGGTTCTCGGCCTCCGTGACGATCCGCTCGATCGCGGCGCGCAGCCGGTTATCGCCCATGCGACTCATTCTCTCACCGGTCGGCCCAGTCCTTCAGGAGCTGCGCCGCCTCCTCCTGGGTTTTCCGGTTCTCCACGAGATTGTCGGGGTCCGGTATCTCGGCGAGGATTTTCTCCAGAATCGCGCGCGCCTCGGCCCGGCGGGCCGGCTCGTAGTCCCACATCGCCTCGGCGAGAAACTGGCGGCCCACGAGGTTTCGCGGCCCTGTCTCCACGGCGAGCCGGAGATTCTTCAGCGCCAGAGAGCGCGACGCCCAGCCCGTGAAGAATGGGATTGCCGGCGTCTGGTGGTGAAGCCGGCCCAGAACGCGGTATCCACCGCCGTCGTCGTACGCGGGGTCGAGCAGGATGACGGCCTGAGAGTAGTCGCGAATCTTCGAGGCGGCCCCCTGTCTCACCGCCGCGGTCTTCCCGAAGGCGAGAGCCCATTTGCCCCAGTCGACGGCGGCCCAGAGAAACGACGGGACGGCCGCGGCGTTTCCCTTGACGTACGGGACGAGCTCTACGGGCGTCGCCCTGCTGAGATCCTGGCGCGTCTCGCGGCCGGCCCCGCGCCTCAGAATGGCGAGGGCCTGCTCGGCGACCGTCCGCCCACCGTCGAAGACCGTCCGCTTCGCGGCCGCGTCGTTCGCCGTGAGCTCGCCCTTGAAATAAAGCGCGCGCATGAGGCGCCAGCGCACCTCGAGCGAATCCGGTTCCACCGCGAGAGCGGCACGACAGGCGTCGATTGCGAGATCGATCGGGCCGGAAAGAGCGCGCCCGCCCGTCGAGCCCTCCGCGCGAAGCGCCCAGAGCCGGTCGATGTCGGCGGGCTTCGGAGGCGGCTCGGAAACGGCCAGGAGAGCCGGGAGGATGAAGAGGCTGGCGAGACGGCGCACGACCTCCACTATACTGGCGCGCCTCTTGCGAGGAGGCACACGCACGAATCACGAGGTGTCGCCGTGACTGACCAGCCTCCCAAGCCTGAATCCAAGCCTCCGTCCCTCCAGTTTTCGATCGACGACTCGGTCGCGAACGGCGTTTACGTGAATTTCGCGAACATCATCCACAACCCCGCGGAGTTCGTCCTCGATTTCGGGCGCAGCGTGCCGGGACGCAGCGACGTCCGCGTCCTGTCGCGCGTCCTCACGACTCCGGTCCACGCCAAGCAGCTCCTCAACGCCCTCGCCCAGAACGTGGCTCTCTACGAGAAGACCTTCGGCGCCATCCGCACCGATTTCGAGGCGTTGCGGCCAAGCGGTACGGAATCCTTTCGGCCGAATTGACTCAAGTCAGACAAGGAGATCACGACCGATGAATCCGCGAACCCTCGTCGCCTTTTTTCTCGGCCTCAACCTCTGCCTTTCTCTCGCCGGCCCCGCGGCGGCGGCTCCGCCCACGCGAAAGAAGTCCGAGACCCCCGCGCCGACGCCCGCCGTTCCCGAGGTTCCCATCTTCGATTCGGAGGCGGTCGGAGAGAAGCAGATCGCCGACTACCAGAAGGTGTGCCTGGACTCCGGCCGCCGGCTCCTCGTCGTCTTCGGCACGAACGACTGCGCTCCCTGCCGCGCGTTCAACCGCGCGCTGCACAAGGACAAGTTCTTCGAGCCGTTCGTCAACCAGTTCGTCCCCGTCTTCGTCGACGTCTCGAGCGGCGAGAACGCCTCGCTTCTCGTCCGCTACAACATCGACACGCACGCCGAACAGCCCGGCATCGTGATCCTCATGCCGGACGCGCGCATCATCGAGGTTCTCGCGCACGGCGAGATGGCTGCTCTGACCCGAAAGGGAGACGCCGCGGTGCAGGAATTCTTCCTGGCCCGGTTCCTCAAGACCGAGAAGTAACGTCCCGCGGCCGCTTCTCCTCTGGCAAAATCGATCCGGTGGCATTCTCCAGGAGCGGGGTCCAGCTCGCACCAGACTCCGGTGATCTGCTGCTCGTCGCGGCCGGTGACGACGCGGCCCTCACGCGCCTCGTCGCCAGGTGGCGTCAGCCGGTCTACGCGCTTTTCGAGCGCACACGCGAGCCCTCCGCGGCGACAGAAGCCACGGTCCTGATCTTCGAACGCCTCGTCCTGACGGCGTCTCGCTATGCGCCCGAGTCGCCCTTTCCCGCGTTCCTGTGGAGCCTCGTCGCGAAAGTCATCCAGGACGCGAAACCCGGCGAGGTTCTCGAAATCCCGGCTCCCAAGCTCGCCGAATCGGTGTCCGCGCGGACGGCCCTCGTGCGCTCGGCGGTCGCCGCGTTGCCGGCCGGCGAGCGCAGCGTGTTCCTGCTCATGCGCGTCGCCCGGCTTTCCGTCGCCGCCGCCGCGGAGGCGCTCGGCGTTTCCGAGACGGAGGTGCGGCGACGCCTCGTGCGCGCGCTCGAAAACCTTCGGGGTTTCCTTCGTCCGCTTCTCGAAGCGCCAAGCTCTCCGCCGGCGCTGGCCGGGCCCGACGCCGCGGATCGATGGGCGCCCAGGCCCGGCAGACCGCCGGCGGCAGCGCCGTGACCTGCGACGAGCTCCGCGAACGGATCGTGGATCCGGCGTCGGCCGCGCAGGGCGGACATGCGCCTGTCGTCGCCCATCTCGAGGAATGCGCGGCCTGCCGTTCCGCGGCTCGCGACTATGCCGCACTCGACCGGCTCATTCGCCCCGGGACACCCTTCGAGCCGGCGCCCGATCTCGAGGCGCGCCTGAGGCAGAGGCTGACGGCGAGACCCGGGTCCGCGAGGCGAAGCGCCTGGCTTCTGGCGGGCGCGGTTGCCGTGCTCGCGCTCGCGGCGTTCGCCGGCCCACGCCTCCTGCGCGGGCGAAGCGCGCCCTCGACCGCCGTCGGAGCCGCTCCCGCCGCGCCGGCCTTCGCGGGGCCGGCGGGCGCCCGCACCGACGCCCGCGAGGCTCCTCCGCCGGACATCGTCGCCGTGCGTTCGACGTCGATCTCCTTCCAGACGCCTCCCCTGAC
>CALAQS010000357.1 GCA_937888435.1 uncultured Acidobacteriota bacterium | reverse complement strand
GGTACATCGGACCTCCAGAGCCTCCTCCGCGATCCTAACGCGCCGGGACGGGGCTTCCTCCGGGGCCTGCTATATTCCCACGGCTTCTGCGGCCCGCCGGCGGCCACGTGCCGTCCGGTCGAGGCCCGACGCGGAGGTCACCGAAAAGAGATGCTCGAAGCACAGGGACTTTCAAAGTCGTTTTACGGAACGCCGGCGGTCACGGACGTGAGCTTCCGGGTCGAGAGCGGCGAGATCCTCGGCTTTCTCGGCCCGAACGGGGCCGGCAAGACGACGACGATGCGGATGATCACGGGCTTTCTAGCGCCGACTGCGGGCCGCGTCACGCTCGCGGACGTCGACGTCAGGGAAAAGCCGCTGCTGGCCAAGCGCGTGCTCGGGTACCTGCCCGAGACGCTCGCGCTCTATCCCGAGATGCGGGTCAAGGAGTACGTCGCCTTCCGCGCCGAGCTGTGCGGAGTGCCGGGACGCGACGTGAAGGCGTTCGTCGACGAGGCGCTCGGGAAGTGCTTCGTGGACGACGTCGCGTCGAATCCGATCGGCAACCTCTCGAAGGGATATCGCCAGCGCGTCGGCCTCGCGGGGGCGCTCGTCCACAAGCCGAAGGTGCTCGTCCTCGACGAGCCCACGGTCGGGCTGGACCCGCGGCAGATCGTGAAGGTGCGCGAGCTGATCCGCGACCTGAGAAAGGATCACACGATCCTGCTTTCGACCCACATCCTCCCCGAAGCCGAGCTCGTCTGCGACCGGATACTCATCATCGACAAGGGACGCATCGTGGCGTCGGGGACGCCCGAGACGCTTCGCCACCAGATGTCGCAGATGCCCAGCGTGACTGTCGCCCTGAAGGGCGAGGTGCCCGAGGCCGACTCCGTGTTCCGCCAGCTGCCCGGCGTCTCGGGCGCGTCGCGCATCGGCGCGGGCGGCGAGACGCGCGTTACGCTCGACGGCGACCCGGGCACAGACCTGCGCGAATCCGTCTTCAAGGAGGCCGTCACCCGCGGCTGGACCCTTTTGGAGCTCACGCCCCGCCAGGCCTCGCTCGAGGACGTGTTCGTGCGCCTCGTCTCGCGCGACTCTGCCGTCGAGGTCGACACGCAGCCCGGTGTCGACTCGAACGTGCAGACGCCCGCCGCGGGCACGGAGGTGGCGCCGTGAGGGCCTTCGTCGCGATCGTCAAGCGGGAGTTCTTCTCGTACTTCGTTTCGCCGCTCGGGTACCTCGTGCTCACCTCGTTCCTGCTCGTGAGCGGATGGGTGTTCATGGTGCTCGTCGGAGCACTCAATTCGCCGGACACGCCCCGGATGGCGCTCATGTCCACGTTCTTCACGAACGTGTTCCAGTGGATCTTCCTGATGCTCGTCTCGGCGATCATCGCGATGCGCCTCCTCACGGAGGAGCGCAAGTCGGGCTCCATCGAGACGCTGCTGACCGCCCCGGTGTCCGAGGCGACCGTCGTGGCGGCGAAATTCACGGGAGCCTGGTGTTTCTTCCTGTTCCTGTTCGTGCCGACGGCGATCTACCCGCTCCTGCTCTCTCGCTTCGGGGGGCTCGACCTCGGCCCGGTTCTCTCGGGCTACTTCGGAATCGCGCTCATCGGCGCGCTCTTCATTTCCGCCGGGACGTTCGCGTCGGCGCTGACGAAGAACCAGATCGTCGCCGCGATCCTCGCGTTCGTCCTCATCCTCGGCAGCTTCATCATCGGGATCGCGCGTGACTTCCTGCCCTTCCCCGACGCGCGCGACGCGCTGAGTTACCTGAACATCCTCGAGCACATGGACGATTTCTCCCGGGGCATCGTGGACACACGCCGCATCCTTTACGTCGTCTCGACGGTCGTCTTCTTTCTCTTCCTCTCGACGCGCGCCCTCGAGGCGAACAAGGCCCGCTGAGATGGACGCCAACACCGCGAAAGACACGCCCTCGCGCTCCACCTATCGTGCGACGCTCGCGATCTCGATCGCGCTCGGCCTCGGGATACTCGTCCTCGTGAACTACATCGGCTCGCGGCGCTACGCGCGCTTCGACTGGACGACGACGGGCCGCTACTCGCTGTCCGAGAAGACCGTAAACGTTCTCAAGGGCCTGAAGGTCCCCGTCCAGGTCACCGTCTTCATGACCGCCGGTACGCCGCTCTATCCGGACGTCGACGAGCTCCTCAAGCGCTACAAGGCGAAGAGCGCCATGCTCACCGTCGAGACGCTCGACCCGACGCGCAACCCGGTCCGCGCGAAGACCTTCGTCGAAGAGACCGGGGTGAGGAATCTCGCCGTCGTCTTCCGCGCGGGAGACAAGAAGAAAATCGTCACCGAGGACCGCATCGTCGAGTACGACTACTCGCGCGCTCGCATGGGCGGCGAGCCCTCGGTGAAGAGCTTCCGCGGCGAGCAGGAGTTCACGTCCGCGATCCTCAGTGTCACGCAGGCCAAGGCCCCGAAGGTCGTCTTCACGTCCGGGCACGGAGAGCGCAAGGTCGACGCGGCCCGGAGCCGCGAAGGGTTCTCGGAAGTCGCCGAGTCGCTCAAGGCCGACAACTGCACCGTCGAGGAATGGGCCACGCTCGGCGCGGCCGCCGTACCGGAAGGCGCCGATCTCGTGGTCGTCGCGGGGCCGCGCACGCCCTTCACGGAGAGTGAGCGCGACGTGCTCAAAAAGTATCTCGACGCCGGCGGCCGAGCCCTGTTCTTCCTCGACGTGGAGTTTCCGCCGGGAACGTCGAGCACGCTGTCCGACTTCGGGCTGGGCCCGCTGCTCACGTCCCTCGGCGTGACGCTGGACAGCGACGTCGTGGTGGACCCGAAGAACACGCTTCCCATGATGGGAGCCGAGACGGTTTTCGCGAAGAGCTTCCGGAGCCATCCCATCACGAAGCTCCTCACCGGCATGCCCGTGGTCTTTCCGCTCGCGCGCTCGGTGAGCGTGGCTCAGGCGCCCGTTCCGGGCTGGAAAGTGACATCGCTCGTCGAGACCTCGCCCGACGGCTGGGGCGAAACGAACCTGAAGGAGCTCGAGAAGACGGGCCTGCCGAAAAAGGACGACAAGGACGTCAAGGGTCCCGTCTCCCTGGCGGCCGCCGTCGAGGCGGACGACGCTTCCGGGGCCGTGCCCGACGACGGAACGAAGCGGGGCGAAGCGCCGAAGAAGAGGGCCCGCGTCGTCGTCTTCGGCGACGCGGATTGGGCGTCGAACGCGGGCATCGCGAACGCCGCGAACCGGCTTCTCCTGTCGTCTGCCGTGAACTGGGCGCTCGAGCGCGAGTCCCTCGTGGCGATCCCCCCGAAGAGCGCCGACCAGGTCGCCGTCACGCTCACGCGGCGCGACATGGGCCAGGTCGCGTTCGTCGTGCTCCTTCTCCTGCCGCTCGCGTCCGTCGCGATGGGCATCGCGATCTGGTTCCGCCGGCGCAAATAGATAGAGCCATGCCGACGAAGAAGCTCCTCATCCTCTCCGGCGTCTTTCTCGCGCTCCTCGCGTTCGTGATCCTCTTCGAGCGCAAGCAGCCGACGTCCGAGGAGCGCGCGGTGTCGGCGAGGAGGCTCGCGGACGTGAACGTCGAGGAGGTGGCTTCGATCCTGCTCGAGCGCCCGGATCTGCCGAAGGTGCAGCTCGTACGCCGTGAGAAAAACCGGTGGGTGCTCTCGGGCGAGCCCGAGGGTCCGGCGGACGGCTTCGCGGCCGAGAACCTCGCGAGCGACCTCGGGCGGCTCGACGTCGTCGGCGAGGTGCGCACCGACGTCGACCCGAAGGAGTTCGGCCTCGACACGCCGAAGGCGAAGGTCACCGTGACCTTCAAGGACAACTCCGTAAAGAAGTTCGCGTTCGGGCAGGCGATTCCCGGAACGGACGCCACCGCGGCCTCCGAAGGAGCGCGCTTCGCGGCCGTTCGGGCGGCGCCGCTCGCGGCCCTCACGAAGCCGCTGGACGATTACCGCAGCCGTTCCCTCTTCGAGACGCCGACCGCCGAGATCACCCGCGTCACCGTCACGAAGGGCCCGTACACCGTCGTGGTCGCGCGCGGATCGAAGCCGGACCGCGCCGCGGGCGGCTGGAAGATGGAGAAGCCCGTCGCGGATTTCGCCGCGGACGCGTTCGTCGATCGCCTGCTCGGCGACCTCGCGAACGAGCGGATCTCCGAGTTCCCGGCCGTTCCTCCGGCCGAGCTCTCGCGCGTCGGCCTGTCTCCGTCCTGGGCGACGGTGAGGCTGGAGAAGGGCGCGGAGGTCGTCGCCACGATCTCGTTCGGTGCCGCCAAGGCGGACGCCGGCGGCAAGCTCTACGCGAAGGTCGGAAACGTCGTGGCCGTCGTGGACGACCGGGTGCGCGAGGACCTCGATGCGGAAATGTCGGCCTGGCGGGAAGGGCACGTCCTCCCTGTCGACGTGCCCGCTCTCCGGCGCGTCTCGTTCGTCGCGGATGAGCTCCGGGTGGGAGCCGAGAAGGTGGAAGGTTCCTGGCGTTCGACGGGACGCGAGATTCCCGCGGAGGTCGCCGAAGCCCTGGGCGGCGGAATCGCGCGCGCCGAAGTGAAGGCGTTTCTGCCGAGGCGAAGCGGAAAATCCGCGAAGGACAAGCCCGTCGCGACGCTCGAGCTGCTGTCCGAGGGGGAGACGTCGGAGCGGGTCGTCTCGTTCTTCGAAGCGCCGCCCGGCGCCGCCGGAGCCGTGGCGGAGGTCACGGGCAGGCCGGAACCGATGCTCGTCGACAGAGCCGTCCTAGACGATCTGCGCCGCGCGGCGGCCGCCTTGCGCGACGCGGCGAACGGGAAGCCGAAGGAATCCGACAAGGCGAAGGCGAGCGCGAAACCCGGGTCCGCTCCCGAGCCCGGCGCCGCCAGGACCGTCCCGCCCGCGAAAAAGAAGTAGCCGCTCAGCCTCTTTTCGGCGTCTCCGGAGACGACCGGATCGACTCCTTGGGCGTATCGGCGTCGCGCCGGATGCCCATCGCGCGCGCGCGCTCGTCCGCGCTGCGCTCGAGCGCGGCGAGGCGCGAGAGGCGCTCGGCCTCTTTGTCGCGCTCCATCTGCTCGCTCTTCTTCTTCGCCGAGCCGAGGAGCGAGCTCGCCGCCAGGACGAGCTTCAGGTGAAGCTGGCCGGTGAACTTCGCGTTCTCGCCGAAGGCGCCCACGAACGAGGCGCCGCCCAGGCGGGCCTCCGAGAAATCCGCGCCCCCGATGTTCGCCTGCCTGAACGAGGCTCCCTCGAGCTTCGCACCGACGAGCTGGGCGAAGCGCACGTCGCTGGCCGAGAAATCGGCGTCGTCGGCCTCGATTCCGAAGAGGTTCGCGCCGGACAGATTCGCGCCCACCGCGATCGCGCCCGAGAGGCGCGAGCGCTTCAGGTTCGCGCGCCTGAGATTCGTCCGCGCGAGCTTGACCTTGGCCATGATGCAGCCCTCGAGGTTCGCCTCGGAGAGGTCGGCCCCCGAGAGGTCGGCTTCCGTGAAGTTCGAGCCGCGCAGGTTCGCGCGCACGCCGTTCGCCTCGAGAAGGCGCGCGGCCGTGAAGTTCGGTAGCCGCATGCGGGGCGTTCTCAGATCCATCTTGTCGAGCGAGGCCCCCAGAAAGTCGGTCTCCTCGAGCTGTGCCCCGAGGAAGACGGCGTTCCTCAGGTCGGCTCGATGGGCGCTCGTCTTGCGCATGATGGCGTCCGAAAAATTTGCGCCCTGAGCCACGACGCGCTCGAGATCGGCCTCGGAAAGATCGGCCCCCGTGAAGTCGGTGCCGTTCGCCTCGGCGCCGCGGAAAACCGCGCGCTGGAGCTTCGCGCCCCTGAAAGACGTCTCCGTGAGCTTCGCGTCGCGGAAGAAAGAAAGTGTCAGGTTCGCCTTGTCGAAACGGCCTTTCCGGTAGGTCACCCCGTCGAACACCGCCTGGGTGAGGTCGGCGCCCTCGAAGATGCACCCGTCGAGCTGGGCACCGCGGAAGTTCGCGTAGAGGAGGCGCCCGAAGGAGAAATCGGTCGCGGAGAAATCGGTCCCGTCGAGCTTCGCACCCGTCATGTCGACGGCGGTCATGATGCTCTCGCGCACCGTGGCGCTTCTCAGGGTCGCGTTCCGGAGTGTCGCACCGACGAAAGAGACCCGGTCGAGGACCAGATAGTCGAGGTCCGTGTCGGAGAGATCGACCCGGTCGAGCGTCGAGCCGTTGAACGAGGCCCCCGTGACGTGAGCCCGCGTCAGGGACGCCCCTGAGAGGTTGCAGCCCTCGACCTTCGCCCGGGAAAAGTCCGCGCCGGAGAGGTTCTTTCCCGAGAGATCGACGGCGTGAAGGCGCGCATCGGTGAAGTCGGGGGTGAGAGAAGGCCGCTCGGCTCGCCACTCGTTCCAGTCGGGGGCCTGCACGTGTTCGAGGTGTTCGGGGTTCACGACCGTCTAGTGTATCGAAGCCTGTAACATTCGTGGGGATGAGCGTCGTCCGGGGACCCGAACGGATACGCCGAGCCCTCCTCGGCGGCTACCCTCTTCTTTACATCGTGTCCTGGGAGGAGGGGCGCGTGGAGCGGGCCATCGCGGCGCTCGCCCAGAAGTTCTACGAAAAGCCCGTACCCTTCTCGGTCTGGAGCTGCGTGGACGGCATCGTCACCGGGACGGAGCGGCTGCCCGACACGGCCGATCCTCTCAAGGCGCTGGACGCGATCCTCGCGGCGAGCGGCCCCGGGTTCTTCCTCATGAAGGACCTCACCGCGTTCCTCGGCAAGCCCGAGGTCGTGCGGCGCCTGAGGGACGCCTATCGGGCGCTCAAGGGCAAAGGCCGATTCCTCGTCCTCATGTCCCCGCGTCTCGTCATCCCCGAGGATCTCAAGAAGGAGGTCTACGTCCTCGACTACGACCTTCCGGACGAGAGCGAGATCCTGTTCCTCCTCGGCCACCTCGGCAAGCGCTACTTCGGCGAGAAGGGCCTCTCCGAAGCGGACGCGAAGAAGCTCGCCATGGCGCTCAAGGGCCTCACGCAGGACGAGACGGAGCACGTCGTCTCGCGGGTCTTCTCGCGCCGGCCCGTCTTCGACGACGAGGCCTACTTCGAGGTTCTCGCCGAGAAGCAGCAGGCGACCCGCAAGGACGGCGTCCTCGAGTTCGTGCCGCCGCGCTTCTCCCTCGCGGACGTGGGGGGCCTCGAGAACCTCAAGGAATGGCTCGTGAAGCGCCAGAACCTTTTCACGAAGGAGGCGCTGGATGCCGGCATGCCCGTGCCGAAGGGCATCCTGCTCATGGGCGTATCGGGCTGCGGGAAATCGCTTTCGGTGAAGGCCATCTCCGCGCTCTGGAACCTCCCGCTCTTCCGCCTGGACATGAACCTCGTCTTCGGCACGGAGAACCCGGAGCAGACGTTCCACCGCGCGCTCCAAAGCGTGGAGTCGCTGTCGCCCGCGCTCCTGTGGATCGACGAGATCGAGATGGCGATCACCGGCGGGCGCGAGGCGGGCGGCGGCGACCCGTCGCTCGGCCGCATCTTCTCGACGTTCCTCACCTGGATGCAGGAGAAGCAGGGGCTCGTCTTCGTGGCGGCGACGGCAAACCGCATCCACCTCCTGCCCGCCGAGATCATCCGTAAGGGCCGCTTCGACCAGGTGTTCTTCCTCGACCTGCCGAACGAGAATGAGCGCAAGGCCATCTTCAACGTCCACCTCAAGAAAGTCGGCGCGGACGTGAGTCTGTTCGACGTCGTGTTCCTGTCGAAGGCCACGAAGGGCTTCGTCGGCTCGGAGATCGAGGCGGCCGTTCAGGCCGCGGCCGTAGAGGCCTTCAATCAGGGGCGCAAGCTCACCGAGGACGACATGTCGAAGATGCTGACCGCCACCGTGCCCCTCTCGCGCACGATGGACGAGCAGATCAAGGCCATCAAGAGCTGGGCGCACGACCGCGCGATGCCGGCCTCGAAGCCCTGAGCGCGCGCGAGTCCGGCCGGTTCAGCGCAGCGGCGGGGGAGGCGGGGCGGCGCCCTCGGAGGCCACGATCACGGCGGTGCCGTAGCAGAGCACCTCGGTGACGCCCTGCATCACCTCCGTTGCGTCGTAGCGAACGCCGACGACCGCGTTCGCGCCGATGTCGCGCGCGTGGGTGAGCATCATGTCGAAAGCCTCTGTCCGCGTCTTCTCGCACAGCTCTGTGAAAAGGGTGATGTTCCCGCCGACGAGCGTCTGAAGCGACCCGCCGATCGTCCCGAAGATCGAGCGCGAGCGCACGGTGATGCCGCGCACGACACCGAGCGTGCGCGCGATCCGGTAGCCGTCGAGCGTGAAGGCGGTCGTGGTCATCGGATGCGTCATGACGGAATCCTCCTTCAGTTGCAGCGCGGATCGAATCCGGATCGCCGGAACGGCTCGAGGAAATCGAGTCGCTTCTGCACGTTCGCGATGTGCTCGATCGCCCAGGCGTAGCGCTCTTCGAGGCGGTCCATGACGAGGAGGCGATAGCCCTCTTCTGCGTCCAGCCCGAGCCGGGTGAGCGCCTCGTTCACGAACCCTTCGTCCGAAAGCTGCGACGGCAACGAGCGCGCCTGCGAGCGGCCGACGGAATCGGCAAGCCGTTCCACGCTCTTCGCGAGAAGACGCCGGAGGTCGCGCCGGGTCCGGCCGCCCGGTGACGTCGCGGGAAGAGGATGGACGGCGAAAGGAGCGACCTCGGCGACGCGATAAGGAGCCGGCGTCTCGCGCTCGCCCGCGATCCGGTACCGGAAGGTTCCCCGAAGCAGGATGTTCGAGCGCCCGTCCTCGAGCGGCTCGTGCCGCACGATCTCGCCGGCGCAGCCGATCTCGAACACGGCAGGCCGGCCCGCGCCGTCCGGAGGCGCAGTCGGGTTCAGAAGCTGGATGCCGATGAGCCGGTCGCCGGCGAGCGCGTCCGAGAGCATCGCCCTGTATCGGGGCTCGAAGACGTGAAGAGGGAGAGTCGTCTCCGGCAGAAGCAGGACGTTCGGGAGCGGGAAAAGAGGGAGAAGGATGGGTGCGGTCATGGGCGCGACAATGATGCAGACTGATGAGTGCGTCCCGAATCGGGCATGTTATCTTTCCGCAGGATGGCGAACAAAGACGACCGCTACGCGGAGAACGTTCCCGGGAAATTCTACGTCGACACGCAGTGCATCGACTGCGATGTCTGCCGCGTCACGGCGCCGGCGAACTTCACTCGCCAGGAAGACAAGGGCTTCTCGTACGTGATGAAACAGGCCGAGACTCCCGAGGAAGAGGCCCAGTGCCAGGAAGCGATGGACTCCTGCCCGGTGGAAGCGATCGGTAACGACGGCTAGCTGCCCGCCAGGACAGCTCTCCTCGCGTGGTAACTGGATCTGACCAGCGGCCCTGACTCGACGAGAACAAACCCCATCTTCTCACCTTCCTTCCGGATCTCCTCGAATTCCACCGGCGTGTAGTACCTCTCGATCGGCAGCCGGCGCGCGTGCGGCTGCAGGTACTGGCCAACGGTGACGACGTCGACACCGTTCGCGCGCAGGTCGCGCAGCGTCTTCGACAGCTCGTCGCGCGTCTCGCCGAGACCCACCATGATTCCGCTCTTCACTTTCATGGAAGTATTCCCTTCATTCTTCCACGACGCAGCCCGACACAGCAGCTCCAGCGACCGCGCATAGACCGCGTCCGGCCGTACGCGCCGGTAGAGGCGCTCGACGGTCTCCATGTTGTGGTTGAGGACTTCCGGGCGCTCGTAAAGCACGGTTCCGAGCGCGGTCTCGTTGCCGAGAAAGTCCGGGATGAGCACCTCGACCGTGACGCCGGGGGCGAGCGCGCGGATCTCCCGGATCGTGGCCGCGAAGTGCGCGGCTCCGCCGTCCGGCAGCTCGTCGCGGTTCACGGACGTTACGACGGCGTGCGCGACGCCCAGCGTCTTCACGGCTTCAGCGACGTGGCGCGGCTCCTCGGGGTCGAGCGGCTTGCCTGCGCCCTGTGCCACCGCGCAGAAGCCGCAGTGCCGCGTGCAGACATCGCCCATGAGCATGAACGTAGCGGTCTTCTCGACGCCCCAGCACTCGAAGATGTTCGGGCAGCGCGCCTCCTGGCACACGGTGTTGAGAAGCTTGTCCTCCAAGAGCTTCGCGATGCCGCGCGACGTCTCGTTGTCGTAAACGCGTACCTTCAGCCATTCGGGGCGGGGGGTGATGCCATAGAGAGGCTTCCCGAGCGCGCTCACGGAACGAGTCTAGCGGGTGTCATATGCTCCGCCCCACCAAAGCGGAGGAAACATGGTCTCAATCCCATCTCTTTGGCTGCCCATCCTGCTTTCTGCCGTCGCCGTTTTCGTGGCGAGCTCGCTCATTCACATGGTTCTGCCCTACCACAAGTCGGACTACAAGAGACTTCCCTCCGAGGACGGCGTGATGGACGCCCTCCGCTCGTTCGACCTTCCCCCGGGCGACTACATGTTTCCGATGGCGAACGCGGGCGACATGAAGAACCCGGCTTTCGTGGAAAAATGGAGCAAGGGGCCGGCCGGCTCGATGACGGTGCTGCCGAAAGGGCCGTGGTCGATGGGCCGGAACCTCTCGCTCTGGTTCCTGTACTCCGTCGTCGTCGGCATCACGGCGGCGTACATCGCCGGGCGCGCGCTGCCGGCGGGGGCGCGTTATCTCGCGGTCTTCCGCTTCGCGGGCGCCACCGCGTTCTACGGCTACGCGCTGGCTTTGTGGCAGAACACGATCTGGTACAAGAAGAACTGGATGACGACCCTGAAGTCCAACGTCGACGGCCTCATCTACGCTCTCCTGACGGCGGGCTTCTTCGGATGGTTGTGGCCGAGGTGACAGCGGCGGGCTAACCGCGTCCGCGGATCCCTTCTCGCGCCGCCCACTGCCAGACGGCGTCCCACGCGTGGTACACGCAGCGGATGCCTTCGACGTCCTCTTCCTCGAGCGCCGCGGGAAAGCGGAGGTCGGCGGTGCGTTCGACGGCGGAGCGCGCGGCCTCGCGCACGACGAGCCACTCGCGCGCGTCCTCCTCGCGGCCCTCGTGGTACGGGTCCACCCCGAGCGTCAGCAGCGTGGGGAGGTTCTTCGGGCTGCGCTCGACGTCGAGGATGCGAACGGCCTGCAGGCGGTTGCGGCCGTTCGGGTCCGTCAGGAACTCGCGCACCGCCACGTGGAGATCGTCGGGGTCGAAGTAGGCGAAGGCCATGAGCGCGTCGCAGCGGACGGCCGGCTCGGCGTCGAGGAGGAGCTCGCGCACCTTGTCCGCGAGCGGCCGGAACGGTTCGAGACGTTCGGCGGTCTCGTCCTGGAGGCCCGCGAAGATGAAAAGGCCGGCCCGGCGGGTGTCTGCGTCGGCGTCGACGAGCGCCTGCGCGACGAGGCCGACGGTCTCGTCGTCCACCGGAGCGCGCACGATCCGCTCGAACCGCAGCGTCTCCCCTTCGCTGGCGTAAGGCGCGATGCGCCCGGTGAGGAGCTCGTAGATTCCCCGGTGACCGCGCTCCGTCATGGCGTTTTCCCCTTTCCCCTGTCGAAGACCTTCAGGAAATGACTCACGAAGCATTCTGCGACCTCCGGCAGCGCCGGCGGCGGTTTGTTTGGGGTTTCCCGTGAAAGGGACGTCACGCCGCCGTCGGCGATCCCGCAGGGAATGAAGAGCGAAAACCTTGCCAAATCGGTCGAGACGTTCAGGGCGGCGCCGTGCGTCGTGACCCAGCGCGACAGATGGACGCCGATCGCGGCCAACTTGTCGTTTTCGACCCAGACCGAGGCTTTCCTCTCCGGAACAGGGCTGCGAGCCGCCGTCACTCCGAAGTCGCGGGCGGTACGAATAAGTGTCTCCTCGAGGTCGCACACGTAACGCCGCACGTCGCGTCGGCCGTGAGCCAGATCGAGAACCGGGTACGCGACGAGCTGCCCGGGGCCGTGGAACGTGAGCTTGCCGCCGCGATCGGCGACGCGAAGCGCGACGCCTCGCTGGAGAAGGAAGTCCTCCGACACGAGGAGCTCGCCGAGTCCCGCGTTCCGGCCCACGGTGATGACGTCCTCGTGCTCGAGGAGGAAGAGCGTCTCGTCCCCGCCCGCCTTCACGCGCGCCTCGGCCTCCCTCTGAAGCGCGAAGGCCGCGTCCCAGGAGACGCGGCCTTCAGGAAGGAGATTGACGACGTCGACCGTCCGGGGCATGGACGATTCTACCCGATGGACTCCAGCTCGCTCCACGTGCCCTTCTCGAGCGTCGCCTTGACGACGTTCACGAACGCATCGCCCTCGGCTCCGTCGATGAGCCGGTGGTCGAACGTGAGGGCGACGTAGCCCATCGTCTTGATGGCGAGCGAATCGGAGCCGTCCGGCATCTCGACGACCTTCGCGCGCTTCTCGATCGCGCCAACACCCATGATGGCAACCTGCGGCTGGTTGATGACGGGCGTCGCGAAAAGCGAGCCGAACGACCCGTGGTTCGTCACGGTGAACGTGCCTCCCGCCACCTCGTCCGGCACGAGCTTCTTCGCGCGTGCCCTCGCGGCCAGGTCGTTCGCGGCGCGCGCGAGGCCCACGAGCGACAGGTCGTCCGCACGGCGGATGACGGGCACGATGAGACCCCAGTCGAGCGCGACGGCGATGCCGAGGTTTACCTCGCGGTGATAGACGACGTCGTCGCCGACGATGGAGGCGTTCACGAGCGGGCGCGCCTTGAGCGCCGCGACCGCCGCGCGAAGCAGGAAGGGCAGGTACGACAGTTTCGTGCCGTACTGCTGCTCGAAACGGGCTTTCACGCGGTTTCTGAGCTTCGCGATGCTCGAGTAGTCCACCTCGAACACGGTGGTCACGTGAGCCGAGGTCTGCTTCGACTCGACCATCCGCTGCGCGATCTTCCGGCGCATCGCGCTCATCGGTTCGACGGTGACGCTGCTCCCAGACGGGAACGCGAGCGCCGTGGGCGAGGGGGCGGGGGCGCGCGGGGGGACGGGAGCGTCGACGGGGCGCGCGGCCAGCGCGGGGGCCGCGGAGGAGACCGGGGGTTTCTCAGAAGGCGCGGGGGCCGCTACAGCAGCCGCAGCCGGAGGAGCCGCGGGGGCGGCCGCTCTCTCGACCTTCGAAGAATCTTCTCTTCCGGTCCCCGGCGCCGCCGCAGGCGGCGCTCCCGCTCCGGCGAGGAATCCCTCGATGTCGGCCTTCGTCACGCGGCCCGAGATGCCCGTGCCTGGAATCTGTGAGATGTCGACGCCCTTCTCCTCCGCGATCGCGCGGACGACGGGCGACGAGCGGCGCCTGAGGAGCTCCTCCTGCGACTCCCCGGGCCCGGGAGGAGCGGAAGAGGAAGAAGGAGTTGAAGACTGCTGAGAAGGCGCGGGGGCCGCCGGAGCAACCGGCGGGGCGCTCGCCGCGGCGGCGTCCGGCTGCCCACCCTTCAAAGAATCTTTCGCCGGCGGAGCCTGCGGTGGCGCCGCTGCGGCTTGGGCCGCCATTCCCGCCGCCGTGGACGCGCTCTCCTTCTTCGAAGAATCTTCCGCCGCCGAAGGCGGCGCAATATCCGTTTTCTCTCCCGCCTCCCCGAGGCGCGCGACGACGGTGTTGATCGGCACGGTCTGGCCCTCGGGCACGAGGATTTCGAGGAGGGTGCCGGCTCCCGGGGATGGAATCTCGGCGTCGACCTTGTCGGTGGAGATCTCGAAGAGAGGCTCGTCGCGCTTGACCGCGTCGCCGGGCTTCTTGAGCCACTTCGTGACCGTTCCTTCGGCGATCGACTCGCCCATCTGCGGCATGATGACGTTCGTCGGCATGGTCTTGTCTCCGGTAGCTAGTACCGCACGAGCTTTCGCACGGCGGCCAGCAGGGTTCTCACGTTCGGGAGGAACGCCTCCTCCAGGGGTGGAGAGTACGGCACCGGAGTGTCGGGCGCCGTCACGCGCAGGATGGGGCCGTCCAGCCACTCGAACGCTTTCTCGGAAACCGTGGCGGCGATCTCGGCTCCGAGCCCGCCCGTGCGCGTGTCCTCGTGCAGGATGAGGCACTTTCCCGTGCGCCTGACGGACGCGAGAATCGCCTCTTCGTCGAGCGGCAGGAGCGTTCTCAGGTCGAGCACTTCGGCCGACACGCCGTCCTTGGCGAGAAGCTCGGCCGCTTCGAGAGCCGTCCAGAGCATCGCGCCATAGGTCACGATCGTGAGGTCACGGCCGGCCCTGCGCACCGCGGCCTTCCCGATCGGCACGACGTAGTCCTCCTCCGGCACGCGGTCCTTCACCCGGCGGTAAAGGAACTTGTGCTCCAGAAAGATCACCGGGTCGTCGTCGCGGATCGCGGCCTTCAGCAGGCCCTTTGCGTCGTAAGCGGTCGCAGGGGCCACGACCTTGAGGCCCGGCGTCTTGACGAAGTACATCTCGGGGCTCTGCGAGTGATACGGCCCGCCGTGGACTCCGGCGCCCGACGGGCCGCGCACGACCATCGGCACGCCGACGCCCGTGCGGTACCGGTTCTTTGCCGCGAAGTTCGTCAGGAGGTCGAAGGCGCGCGAAATGAAGTCGATGAACTGCATCTCCGCGACTGGGCGCATCCCACGCATCGCCGCGCCGATGGCTCCGCCGACGATGGCCTCCTCCGAGAGCGGCGTATCCAGGACGCGGTCCACACCGAACCTCTCCTGCAGCCCTTCGGTCGCCTTGAAGGCACCGCCGTAGACGCCCACATCCTGGCCGAGGACGAACACGCGTTCGTCGCGCTCCATCTCCTCGAAGAGCGCCTGGCGAATGGCCTCGAGGTAGAAGGTCTCGACGCCCGCAGTCGCGTCCGCCGTGAGCGTGAGCGTGGCGCCGCTTCGGGCGACGCGCGGATCGGCCATCAGAGGCCTCCCATGAAGACGCCGGCGCGGCCGCGCTCGAGGATGCTCTCGTCGGCGTAGACGCCGCGGAAGGCGAGGGCCGGGTCGGGGAACGGCGACGCCTCGGCGAAGGCCACGTCCGCGTCGAGCTGACTCTCCACCTCGTCGTGGATCCGGCGCCGCTCGGCGGCCGGCATCGCGCCCGAGGACTCGAGGGCGGATTCGAAGCGGGCGAGCGGGTCGCGGACGCGCCAGGCGGTCAGTTCTTTCGGATCCACGTACGCCTGCGCGTCGTGCTCGGCATGGCCCTTCATGCGATAGGTCTTGCACTCGAGAAGCGTGGGCCCCCCGCCCAGGCGCGCTCGATTCACGGCCGCGCGGGCGGCCTCGTAAACGGCGAGCGCGTCGTTTCCGTCCACGACCTCGCCGGGAATCCCGTAGCCGAGAGCCTTGTCGGCGAGTGTCGCTGCCGCGCACTGCTTTTCGTATGGCGTCGAGTACGCCCATCCGTTGAACTCCACGACGAGGACGAGCGGCAGCCTCTGCACGGCGGCGAAGTTCAAGCCTTCGTGGAACGCCCCCACGGACGTCCCGCCGTCTCCGAGGTACGTCATGCCGACCGTGCGCTTGCCCTGCATGCGGTCCGCGAGAAGCATCCCCGCGACGACCGGCACGAGTGTTCCGAGCATCGCGATGGGGGAATAGACGCCTTTTTCAGGGACGGAGAAGTGGAGATTAGCGTCCTTGCCGCCTGAGGGTGCGGTCGCCCGTGCCATGTATTGCGTGAGGATGTCGCGAGGCGGGATGCCGCGCGCGAGCACGGAGCCGAGATTCCGGATGAGCGGTGCGAGGAGGTCGCCTTCGTCGAGCGCGAACGCGGTCGCGACGGACGTCGCCTCCTGCCCGAGCGATCGATACAGGCCGCCCACGACCTTCCCCTGCCGGTACAGGTGGACGAGCCGCTCCTCGAGCAGGCGGTTCAGCAGCATGCAGCGATAGAGGTCGGCGAGGCGTTGCGGCGGCAGAGACGTCGTCATATTCGGGAGCTCGTCCGGAATGCGGAGCGAGGAGCGATTATCAAGGGCCGCTCCGGCGAGGGTCAAACGAGCCGGCGAGGCGGTCTCGGACTCCGTCCCGCTCTTGACAGGCCCGTTCCCGGCGCACTAGGCTGCACGCCACGATGAGCGCCGCCTGCGCCCGAAAGCGCAAGACCGCGAAGAAGACGACGCCGCAAGGCGGGCGAGGGAGCGTTCTGTAGATCGACGCGTTTCGACGATCCCAGGAGGCACACCAGGGCCCGCCTTGAACGGCGGGCTCTTTCGTTTCGAGAGGAGCACCCATGGCGACCGCGAACGATTTCCGGATTCCGGTGGCGGTCCTCGGCGCGACGGGCGCCGTGGGACAGCGCCTCGTCTCGCTGCTCGACGGACACCCGCGGTTCGTCCTCGCGGAGGTCGCGGCCTCGGAGAGGTCGGCGGGGAAGCGCTACGCGGACGCGACGCGGTGGATCCTGCCGGGCGACATCCCGGCCGCCGCGAGCGACCTCGCCGTAACGTCCGTCGAGGACGAGCTGTCCTCGCCCCTCTGCCTCTCCGCGCTCGATGCCGCCGTGGCCGACACGGTGGAGCCGCTTCAAGCCTCGCGCGGGAAGCTCGTCGTGTCGAACACCAAGTCGTTCCGGATGAAGCCGGACGTCCCGCTCGTCATCCCCGAAGTGAACCCGGACCACCTCAGCCTCCTCGACCTGCAGTCCTGGCGCGCGACGGGCGGCGGTATCGTGACGAACCCGAACTGCTCCGTCGTCGGCCTCGCCATGGCGCTCGCGCCGCTCGAGCGCGCGTTCGGCGTGGGGCGCGTGCTCGTCACGACGATGCAGGCGCTGTCGGGCGCGGGCTATCCCGGCGTGGCGTCGCTGGACGCTCTGGGCAACGTGATCCCCTTCATCGACGGAGAGGAGGAGAAGATCGAAAGGGAGCCGCGAAAAATCCTGGGGCGCCTCGTGAACGGGCGCGTTCAGGACGCGGAGTTCCCGATCTCCGTCTCCGTCAATCGCGTGCCGGTGCGCGACGGCCACATGGAGTCGGTCTTTGTCGACCTGAAAAAGAAGGCATCTCTCGACGACGTGCGCGCCGCGCTCGAGGCCTTCACGGGCGAGCCGCAGCGGCTGAAGCTGCCCTCTGCTCCGGCGCGGCCGATCGCGGTCCGCGACGAGCGCGACCGCCCGCAGCCCGCGCGCGACGTCGAAGCGGGGAACGGCATGACGGTGACGGTGGGCCGCCTGCGCCCCGATCCCGCCTTCGACCTGAAGTTCACGGTTCTCGTCCACAACACCGTGCGCGGGGCGGCCGGGGCGGCGCTGCTCAATGCCGAGCTGCTCCTCGCGCAGGGGCGCGTCGCGACGCGAGCTCCCGTGCGATGACCGACGTTCTCAAGTTCGGCGGCACCTCGGTCGGATCGGCCGAGCGGATTTTGGACGTCGCCCGGCTCGTGCGGACGCGCGGGGGAGACCCGTGTCTGGTCGTCGTCTCGGCAATGGCTGGGGTGACCGATTTCCTGGTCGGATTGAGGAATTCTTCGAAAGACAAAGAGCGGGCCGCCACCGAGTCCAAACTCGACGAACTGGAAGATCGCCATCGCGCGACGCTCGATGGGCTTGTTCTCTCGGAAGGCGAGGCGCGAAGCTGCGCCGTGGCGATCGACGAGGAGATGCGGCGCTGCCGGGAGCTTTCTCTCGGAATCTCTCTACTCGAAGAAATCTCTCCTCGAACGTCGGACGCGCTCCTTGCGATCGGAGAATTGATCTGCTCACGTCTCGTCGCCGCCGCGCTCCGCGCGAGCGGCGGAGAGAGCGTGTGGATCGACCCGCGTGAGATCCTCGCGACGAATGCCTCGTACGGCGCGGCCCTTGCGGACGAAAAAGAGACGGCCGTCCGCGTGGCCCTGCGCGTCGCGCCTCACCTCGCGGCTGGCCGGACTGTCGTGACGGGAGGCTTCGTCGGTGCCGCTCCGGACGGCTCGACGACGACGCTCGGCCGAGGCGGCTCGGACTACTCGGCCGCGCTCTTCGGCGCCGCGCTCCATGACGTCGGCCGCGCCGTGGGCCGCATCGAGATCTGGACCGACGTGGACGGGATTCTGACGGCCGACCCGCGCATCGTGCCTGCGGCGCGCCTCGTGCCGGAGGTGAGCTATCCCGAGGCGGCCGAGCTCGCGTTTTTCGGCGCGAAGGTGCTCCATCCGGCGACGATCCGCCCAGCCGTGGCGCGCGGGATCCCGGTCGCCGTGAGGAACTCGTTCCGGCCGGAGTGCCCCGGGACGGTCGTGCGGCAGGACGCGCCCGGAAACGGCGTCCGGGCCGTCGCGATGCGAAGGGGAGTGACGGCGCTCTTCGTGGGCAGCCCGCGCATGCTGCTCGCCCATGGGTACGCCGCGAAGGTCTTCTCCGTCTTCGAGAAGCACGGCGTGCCGGTGGACGTCATCGCCACGAGCGAGGTGTCGATTTCCATCACGGTGGACGAGAAGGCCTCGCTCGAGGGCGTCGTGCGCGACCTCTCCGAGTTCGCCGAGGTCTCGCTCCTCCCGCATCTCGCGGTCATATCCGTCGTCGGAAAAGGCCTGCGCTCGACCGCGGGCGTCGCCGTGCGCGTCTTCGGCGCGGTCGGCGACGTGAATGTCGTTCTCATCTCGCAGGGCGCGTCCGACACGAACGTGACGTTCGTGGTCGACGGGAACGACGCCCCGGAAGCGCTGCGCAGGCTTCACCGGGAGTTCTTCGAATGAGAGCGCTCCTCGTCGGATACGGGAAGATGGGGAAAGCGATCGGGGCGGCGCTCGTGCAGCGCGGACACGACGTCGCAGGACGATTCGGACGAGGAGAGATCCTCTCGTTCTCTTCGGACCTCCCGGCCTGCGACGTCGCATTCGAGTTCACCGCGCCGGACGTTGCCCCGCGCGTCGTCCCCCTCCTCCTTTCTCAGAAAATCCCCGTCGTCTCCGGCACCACCGGCTGGGACGTGACTTCGGCCGCACATCTTGCTCGGGAGCAGAGAATCCCTTTTCTTCACTCTTCGAATTTCTCCCTCGGCGTCGCCGCACTGCGGCGCGCCGTCGCCGCCGCAGCCGCCGCGCTCGCGCCGTTCCCCGAGTTCGAGCCGGGAATCGTGGAGCGGCATCATGCGGCGAAGAAAGACGCTCCCTCCGGGACCGCTCGCGTTCTCGCGCTCGACATCTCGCGGGAGCCTCTTTCGAAGAGATCCGTCCCGATCGTCTCTCTCAGGCAGGGGGCCCAACCGGGAGAGCATTCGGTTTTCTTCGAAGGGGCCGACGAGACGGTGGAACTCGTGCACCGCGCCCGGTCGCGTTCGATCTTTGCCCAGGGCGCCGTGCGCGCCGCGGAGTGGATGATCGTGTCGGGCCGCTCGGGCCCGTTGACCTTCGACGAATTCTTCGACGACCTGTCGCTAAAGGGGGGCGCCTCATGATGGCTTCGGCACACGC
The DNA here is from genome assembly GCA_937888435.1 of uncultured Acidobacteriota bacterium. Lineage (GTDB taxonomy): Bacteria > Acidobacteriota > Thermoanaerobaculia > UBA5066 > UBA5066 > Fen-183. Next base: position 23,985 of record CALAQS010000357.1, on the reverse strand, counting down.
GCAGGACCCTTCACCTTCAAGGAATCTTTCTCTTTCCGGGGTCTTTACCGCGATCGTCACGCCGTTTCGCGACGACGGCAGCGTCGACGAAGCGGGCCTGCGCCGTCTCGCGAAGCGCCAGATCGCGGGCGGCGTCGCGGGTCTCGTTCCGTGCGGGACGACGGGCGAAGCCGTGACGCTGGACGCGGACGAGCACGAGCGCGTCGTGGCGGTGGTTGTCGAGGAGGCACGCGCGTCCTCGCGGCGCGTGACCGTGATAGCGGGCTGCGGCTCGAACGACACCCGGAAATCCCAGGGCCTCGCCGAGCGGTGCCGCCGGGCCGGCGCCGACGCGCTCCTCGTCGTCACGCCTTACTACAACAAGCCCACGCCGAAAGGCCTCGTCGCGCACTTTTTGGCCGTCGCCGACGCGGGCCGGCTGCCGCTCGTTCTCTACAACGTACCGGGCAGGACCGGACTCAACATGCAGCCCGACACCGTGCTCGAGCTCGCGAAGGACCCGCGCATCGTGGCCGTGAAGGAAGCCTCGGGCAGCCTCGACCAGGCCTGCGAGATCCTCCGAGCCCGCCCGGACGGATTCGCCGTCCTCTCGGGCGAGGACTCGCTCGCGATTCCGATGATCGCCTGCGGCGCGGAAGGCGTGATCGCCGTCGTCTCGAACGAGGCCCCGGGTCTGTACGTGGACGCGATCGCCGCGGCCCTCGCCGGCAATCGCGCTCGCGCCTCGGAGCTTCAGGCGAGAATTTTCCCCCTCATGAAGGCGAATTTCCGCGAATCAAATCCGATCCCCGTGAAATGGGCGCTGGCGCGGCTCGGCCTCATCGGGGGCGCCCTGCGCCTCCCGCTCGTGCCGCTCTCGCCGCAGCACCACGCCCCGCTCGAGGACGCGCTCCGGAGCGCCGGCCTCCTCGACGCCGCCGGGAAGCCGGTCGAAAAGGCGGCGGCGTGACGCGCGAGGAGATCGTCGCACTTCTCGGGGCGCTCGAGCGCGGCGAGGTTCGCGCGGCTGCCCCCGACGCGGACGGAAACTGGGTGGCGAACGCGGCTGTCAAGGAGGGCATCCTCGCGGCCTTTCGGCTCGGCGTCGAGGAATCGAGTGAAGCCGGCCCGCTCCTCTTCCGCGACCGCGACACCCTCCCGCCGCGCCGGCCGCTTCCCGAAGGCGTGCGCGTCGTCCCGGGCGGGACGGCTCTTCGCCGCGGCGCGTTTCTCGCGAAGGGCGTCGTCGTGATGCCGCCCGCCTACGTGAACGTGGGCGCGTACGTCGACGAGGGCTCGATGATCGACAGCCATGCGCTCGTCGGCTCCTGCGCGCAGATCGGGAAGAAAGTCCACCTCTCAGCCGCGGCGCAGGTGGGCGGCGTCCTCGAGCCCGTGGGCGCGGTTCCCGTCGTCATCGAGGACGAGGTCTTCGTGGGCGGGGGAGCCGGGATCTACGAAGGCGTCCGCGTCAGGAAGCGCGCCGTCCTCGCGGCGGGCGTCATCCTGACGGCTTCGAGCGTCGTCTTCGATCCCGTGAACGAGCGCGAGCTGCGCTCGACGCCGGACCGCCCGCTCGTCATCCCCGAGGGCGCCGTCGTCGTCCCGGGCTCGCGGCGGGCCACCGGTGCCTGGGCCGAGGCCCGCGGGCTTTCACTCTCGGCTGCCGTGATCGTGAAGTATCGCGATGCGAAGACGGACGCGAGGACGGCGCTCGAGAGCGCGCTGCGGTGAAGGGCGATCCGGTTCTCGAGCGGGCGGCGCGCCGCTTCGGAACGCCGTTCTATCTCTATGACTTCGAGGTCATCGAAGCGCGCGTGAGCGCGCTCAGCGCCGCACTTGGCCCGCGCTTCGAGCTTGCGTATGCGGTCAAAGCCAACCCCTCGCTCGGGATTCTTTCCTTTCTGAGAAAATTCGGTCTCTCTTCGGACGTCGCGTCCCGAGGCGAGCTGCTCGCGGTGCGCCGCGCCGGATGGCCACCCTCGAAGATTCTTTCGACCGGCCCCGCGAAATCCGACGCCGACCTCGAGGCGCTCGTGCGCGCCGGGGTGTCGATCATCCATGCGGAAGGCGAGTGGGAGCTCGAGCGCCTCGAGCAGATCGGAAGACGCCTGAGAAGGCGAATCGCGGTCGGCCTACGCCTGAATCCGCCCTGGGGAATCGCGGAGAAGAGGGTCATGATCGGCGGTCCCGGCGCGAAGAAGTTCGGTTTCGATTTGAAAAGCGCCCAGAGGATTCTTCGAATGAGAAGGAGATTCCCGCACCTCGAGGTGTGCGGCTTTCAGGTGTTCAACGCCTCGAACGTTCTCGACGCGCGGCTTCTCGTCGAGAACACGCGCCGCGTGCTCTCTCTGGCGCTTTCACTTTCAAAGAAATACTCCGTTCCGCTGCGCTCCGTCGATTTTGGCGGCGGCTTCGGCGTGCCGTACGCCGAGAAGGAGAAACCGCTGGACCTCGGAATTCTGAGAAAGGGGCTGGCGGGGATCGCGAAATGGGCCGCCGGCGAATCACGCTTTCGCGGCACGCGCCTCGTCTTCGAGCCCGGCCGATTCCTCGTGGCCGAGAGCGGGACGTACGCCGTGAAGGTCCTCGGCACGAAGAGGAGCCGCGGCGTCGACTACGTCCTCGTGGACGGCGGCGTCCACCACTTCCTCCGCCCCCTTCTCCTCGGAACCCCGCACCGAGTGAGGCTCGTGCCGGGAAGGATCGGAGGCCGCCCTCGCCCCGCTTCCCGTTCGCAGAAATCTCTCGTCCTTGCCGGCCCTCTTTGCACGAGCCTGGACATCCTGCACCCGGCCGCGCGGCTGCCGCTCCCCGTTCGCGGCGATCTCCTCGCCTTCGAGAACGCAGGCGCGTACGGCTTCACCGAGTCGATGCCGCTCTTCCTCTCGCACGAATGGCCGGCCGAGGTGGGAGTCCGCAAGGGCCGGCTGGCGCTGTTGCGGCGGCCGCCGCGCGTCGCCGACCTGCAGGCGCGCCAGAAGACCCCCTTCTGACGGGGCGCGCGCCGGGAGGATAATGGCCGGCCGCAGGGAGGCCGTATGGACGTTCGTTCGCTCGGCACCCACGGCCCCACCGTCTCGGCGATGGGCCTCGGCTGCATGGGGATGTCGGAGTTCTACGGGACCCGCGACGACGAGGAGTCGGTCCTCACGATCCATGCGGCCCTCGACGCCGGGCTCGACCTCCTCGACACGGCCGATATGTACGGCCCGTACACGAACGAGGAGCTCGTCGGGAAGGCCATCGCGGGCCGGCGCGACAGGGTCGTCCTCGCGACGAAGTTCGGCATCCTGCGCGATCCGGCGGACCCCACGAAGCGCGGCGTGTGCGGGAAGCCCGATTACGTCCGCACGTCGTGCGAGGGGAGCCTGAAGCGGCTCGACGTCGACACGATCGACCTCTATTACCTCCATCGGGTCGACCCCGCGACGCCGATAGAGGAGACCGTTAGCGCGATGGCGGGTCTCGTGAGGGAAGGAAAGGTCCGGTGGATCGGCCTCTCGGAGGCCTCGCCCGAGACGCTCCGGCGCGCGAGTCGCGTCCACCCGATTGCGGCGCTCCAGAGCGAGTACTCGCTCTTCTCGCGCGACGTCGAGGTGGCCGTCCTCCCCGCGTGCCGCGAGCTCGGGATCGGGTTCATCGCATACAGCCCGCTCGGGCGCGGGTTCCTCTCGGGGCGGTATCGCAGCCTCGCGGATTTCCCGGAGGGCGACTACCGGCGCATGGCGCCGCGCTTCCAGGGCGAGAACTTCGCGAAGAACCTCGCGCTCGTCGCGAAGGTGGAGCAGATCGCGAAGCGCCGGCGCGCCAAGGCGGCGCAGGTCGCCCTCGCGTGGGTCCTCTCGCGGGGGGGTGACGTCGTGCCCATCTTTGGGACGAAGAGCCGCGACCGCCTCCAGGAGAACCTCGACGCTGCGGACCTCGTCCTCGCCAGGACGGACCTCGACGAGCTCGAGGCCGCGTTCCCGCCAGGCGCCGCGGCTGGGGAGCGCTACCCGGCGGAAGGGCTGACGACGGTCGGCCGCTGAGTCTCCTTCTCGGGCGTAGCCCGATAGAATCCGCGACATGAGCGTCAAGGTTCCGGAGTCCCCTGTCCTTCCCCTGACCCCCGAGCAGGAGCGAATCCGCGCCGCGAAGGAGGAATGGCGCCGGAAGGCGGCTGCCGCCTTCGCGAAGACGCCCCCGTGGAGGAAGGACTTCACGACGATCTCGTCCGCGGCGGTGAACACGCTCGGGACGCCGGACGATCTGCCCGGCTTCGACTTCGACCGCGACCTCGGCTGGCCCGGCGAGTTCCCGTACACGCGCGGCGTGCAGCCCACGATGTATCGCGGCAAGCCGTGGACCATCCGGCAGTTCGCCGGCTTCGGCACCGCGAAGCAGACGAACGAGCGATTCAAGGCCTTGCTCGCGCACGGGCAGACGGGCCTCTCCACGGCTTTTCACCTGCCGACGCTCTACGGCTACGACTCGGACCACGCCATGTCGGCCGGCGAAGTGGGGAAGTGCGGCGTCGCGATCGACACGCTGCGCGACTTCGAGGCGCTTTTCGAGGGCATCGACCTCGGCGCCGTGACGACGTCCATGACGATCAACTCGACGGCGCCCATCGCCCTCGCGATGTATCTCGCGGTGGCCGAACAGCACGGGACGCCGTGGTCGAAGGTCGGCGGCACGCTCCAGAACGACATTCTCAAGGAATACATCGCCCAGAAGGAGTACATCTTCCCGCCCCGCCCTTCGATGCGGCTCGTGACGGACCAGTTCGCGTTCTGCGCGAAGCACGTTCCGAAGTGGAACACCGTGTCGATTTCCGGGTACCACATCCGCGAGGCCGGCTCGACGGCGCTCCAGGAGCTCGCGTTCACCCTGCGCGACGGGATGGAGTACGTTCAGTACGGCATCGACGCGGGCCTCGACGTCGACGACTTTGCGCCGCGCCTCTCGTTCTTCTTCAACGCTCACAACGACTTTTTCGAGGAGATCGCGAAATACCGGGCGGCGCGCCGCATCTGGGCGAAGGTCATGAGGGACCGTTATGGCGCCAAGAAGCCCGAGAGCTGGAAGATGCGTTTCCACTCGCAGACGGCGGGCGTTTCGCTCACGGCGCAGCAGCCGTACAACAACGTGGCGCGCGTCGCGATCCAGTCCCTCGCGGCCGTGCTCGGAGGCACGAACTCGCTCCACGCGAACGCGCTCGACGAGACGCTCGCTCTGCCGACGGAGTTCGCCGCGAAGATCGCCGTGAGGACGCAGCAGGTCATCCTGCACGAGACGGGCGTCGCCAACACGGTCGACCCCCTCGGGGGCTCGTATTTCGTGGAAGAGCTGACGAACCGGATGGAGGCGGGAGCGTTCGACTACTTCCGGCGCATCGACGCCTTCGGCGGGATGGTGGAGGCCATCGAGGCCGGCTTCCCGCAGAGGGAGATCATGGACGCCGCGTACCGCTTTCAGCGCGCGGTCGACGCGAAAGAGAAGATCATGGTCGGCGTCAACGCGTTCACGGAGTCCGTTCCGGAAGACGAGGTGCCGATCCTGACGATCTCCGAGCAGATGGCCGCCGAGCAGGTGAAGGCGCTCGCCGAAGTCCGCCGGACACGCGACTCGCGCACGGCGATGCAGAAGCTCTCGGACCTCAAGGTCGCCTGCGCGGGCGGGGCGAACGTGATGCCGCCTCTCGTCGAGGCCGTCAGGGCTTACGCCACGGTGGGCGAGATCTCCGACGTCATGCGCGAGGTCTTCGCGACGTACGAAGAGCCGGCTGTCTTCTAGGTTCCGCGACGGCCCGGTTCTTGCGAGGTAAACTGCATGTCGATGCCTCTGAGACGCTTTTTTTTCGCCCTGGCCGCCTCGTTCGCCGTTCTCGGCATGCCCCTTGCGGCTCAGACCGGCGGCGGAGACGTCGGGAAGACCTCGGCGAAGGACGCCCTGACCCAGAAAGAGAGCCGCCGCCGCGAGGCGGTCGAGCACTATTTGCGCGCGAAGCTGTACGCGCAGGAGAGCGAGTTCGAGGCGGCCGTCCGGGAGTTCAAGAAGGCCGTCGAGCTGGATCCGACGGACGGCGCGCTCCGGCGCGAATACGGGGAGCTGCTGCGCGACCTGCCCGACTATCCGGAGGCCGAGAAGGAGGCCCGCAAGGCCGTCGAGCTCGAGCCCAAGAGCGCCGGCTCGCATCGGCTCTTGGGCCAGGTGCTTCTCTCGACCGCGAAGGACACGCCACGCCTGGAAGAGGCCGCCGCCGAGCTCAAGAAGGCCAACGCGCTCGCGCCTGCCGACCCGCAGGGAGCCGTCGCGTACGCGCAGGTTCTGCTGCGGCTCGAGAAGCCGAAGGAGGCGTCGAGCGTTCTCGAAGGAGTCCTGGATCTTGCGAACGGACCCGCCGTCCTGCTTCTCTATGGCGAAACCCTCGAGCGCAGCGGCCAGCTTCAGCAGGCCGAGGAGGTCTACAAGGGGCTCGCGAAGCTCGATCCGGAAAACCGCGCGGCTCTCCTGGGACTCCTGCGCGTGTACGACCGCGGCCGCCAGTTCGACAAGGCGGCGCCCATCCTTCAGGACTTCCTCAAGCTGCAGCCGGGCAACCTCGGGCTCAAGACGCAGTACGGAGGGCTCCTGCTCCGGGGTCGCCGCTTCGCCGAGGCGCGGAAGGTCTTCGAGGAAGTGCTTGCCGCCGATTCCGGGAACCGCGAGGCGCTGCGTCTCTATGCGGCGCTGTTGTCCGAAACGCGCGAGCCGGATAAGGCCGACGAGGCGCTGCGCAAGCTCCAGTCGCTCGAGCCGGACGATCTGGAGGTTCCTTATCGACGCGCCGTGAACTTCCTCGAAGCGCGAAGGATTCCCGAGGCCGAAGCCGTACTCCGCGAGCTGCGCGCGACCCTCGTCGCGAAGAAGCCGGACGCTCCGGAGGTTGCGCAGATCGACGGCCAGCTCGGTTACGCCGCGTACCTGCGCAAGGACTACGCGGCGGCCACTGCGCGGCTCGAGCCGCACCTGAGGGGCGAAGACGGGCTAAACCTGCAGGCCTATAACCTTCTGCTGCAGATCGCCCGCGACCGCGAAGACTGGGCGGGGGGCCTCCGGCTCGCGAAGGATGCATACGACAAGGCGCCGAAGAAAACGGCGCTGCTGAGGGCGAGTTATGCCGAATTCCTGCTCCGCTCCTCGTCGGCTGCCGACGAGGCCGAAGGCACGAAGATGCTCGACACTCTCGCGGCCGAGGACAAGACGGGAACGCTCGCAACCGCCGACGCCTGGCAGCGCCTCGACAAGTACGGCCGCGCGGCGGCGGCGGCGCGCGCAGGTCTCGAGCGCGACAAGGAGGATCCGGACCTGCTCTTCCGGCTGGCCGCTTCGCTCGAGCGGGAGAAAAAGGTCGCCGAGTCGGTGGACGCCTTCGAAAAGCTCCTGAAGGTGAGGGGTGACCACGCGCCGGGCCTCAACTATCTCGGCTATATGTGGGCGGACCGCGGCGAGAACCTGCCGCGCGCGCTCGAGCTCATCCGCAAGGCGGTTGAGCTGGAGCCCGGTAACGGCGCCTACCTCGACTCGCTCGGCTGGGTTTACTACCGGCTCAACAAGCTCGACAAGGCCGAGGAGAATCTCCGCGCCGCGTCGGTCCTGAATCCCGATGACGCGACCGTCGAGGAGCACCTCGGCGACCTCTTCGAGAAGAAGGGAGATCTCCCGCTCGCGCGGACGAGCTGGAAGCGCGCGCTCACGCTCAAGCCCGACGAGGACGTGAAACGCCGCCTCGACGAGAAGCTTCAGAAGACCGAAGGCCGCGACGCGCGGAAGTGAAGACGCGCTGCGCGAGGCACCCCCATCTGCTGCGGGTTGCCGGAGGGGCTCTCGCCTCGCTGGTTTTCTCCTTAGAGATTGGATGCGGCAGCGGGGCGCCGGCTCGTGCCGCGACAGGCCCCGGAGCGCAGGCGCCGCCCTCTTCACGTTTCAAAGAAATCTCCTCTTCGGTTCTCCAATCGTACGAGAAGGCGCGGCTCGCTGCGTGGGATTCCACCCGCCGTTTCAAAGCGCTCTTCAAGGCGGAGGTCTCGCGGAACGTCGGCGCGATCGCGCGCGGCTACCTGTCCGTCTGGTGGGATGGCGCGACGGGCACGCTCCATTGGCGCGCTTCGGCGCCGATCGCGGGGAGCGGAAGAGGGGGATTTCTTAGAAAGGGGACGGGCGCGGCTGGCGCCGATGCCGGGCACGCGATCGCAGATGGCGATGGCGCCTCGCCTTTCCCGGGAAGGCTCGCGTCGTCCGACCTCATCGCCTGCGTCCTCGGCGCGCCGGACGCCCCCGCCTCGCCCTCATGGCCATTCGAAGAAACTCCGAGAGGCGTGAGACTGCACATCGATGCCTCGAAGCGCACCGCTCTGCTGGACCGCGAGGGAAGGCCGATCGAATTCTCTTTCCCGAACGACGAGACCGTGAAGCTGCAGCCGGGGGAAGGCGTTCCGCGCCGCATCGAGGCAAACGGCCCGGAAGGCCGGGCCGTCCTCACACTCGAGTCTTATTCGTCCTGGCCCGAGGGCGAACTGGTCCCCCCGGCATGACGGAGATCGGAAGGGCTCTCACCGTCGAGGCGTTTGCGAAAGTGAACCGCGACCTGCGGGTTCTCGGGAAGAGGCGCGACGGCTATCACGAGATCGACACCATCTTCCAGACGATCGACCTGACGGACAGGATCGATTTCCAAGAAAGGAAAGATGGCCGCCTCGTCCTGACGATCGAGGGCGCCGATCTGTCGGCGGGCGACGACAATCTCGTTCTTCAGGCGGCGAGAGCCCTGAAAGCGCGCTTCGGCGGTGCTTCTGGAGCGGACATTCACCTTTCCAAGAGAATTCCGATCGGTGGTGGGCTTGGCGGAGGCAGTTCGAACGCCGCTGCGGCCCTTCGCGGGCTCTCCGGACTGTGGAATCTATCTGCCACCGACGCCGACCTGCACCTTCTCGCCGCCGAAATCGGGTCGGATGTGCCGTTTTTTCTGATTGGCGGCCGCGCTCGCGGGACCGGCCGGGGCGAGATTCTGGAGGCCATGCCGGACAAGCCCGAGGAATGGCTTGTCCTCGCCTTTCCGCCATTTTTCCTTTCCACGGCAGCGGTTTACGGGCTGTTTTCGGCACCCGCGTTGACAGATTCGGCCGCCCAAACTAACCTTCGCGGTTCCGGTTCTGGTGGCGGATCGGATCGGAACGACTTGGAGCCGGCGGCGGAATCTCTTCGGGGGGAGCTGCGCAGGCTCCGTCTGGCCCTGTTGGACCACGGCGCGACGAGCGCGCGTCTGTCCGGGAGCGGCTCGACGGTGTTCGGGGTATTCGGCGACGCAAAAAGCGCCCAGCGCGCCTTCGAAGGGCTCGCGGGGCTTCGGAAAGAAGTGATGGCGACGATGACGATCGTGACGACCGTTTCGAAGGTGGCGTTCGCGCGCCGCGCGATGCCCTCCGCCAGGGCGCAACGCGGATGACCTCCGCTTGCGCGAGAATCCACGTGGGACTTCCGGATGGGGAGTCGACAAGTGGTAAGTCAGCGGTCTTTGGAACCGCCATTCGGAGGTTCGAATCCTCCCTCCCCAGCCAAGCTCCGCATCGCTAACCTGAACGCATCATGGAACGATTTCCGTACGGCGATCTGAAAGTCTTCGGAGGGCGGTCACATCCGGCCCTCACGGGCGAGATTTGCCGGAACCTCGGCCGGGAGGCCGGCCGCGTCACGCTCTACAATTTCTCCGACGGCGAGAATTACTGCCAGATCGAGGAGAACGTCCGGGGCGCGGACGTGTTCGTCGTGCAGCCCACGGGCCCGCCGGCGAACCACAACATCATGGAGCTCCTCATCATGCTCGACGCGTTCAAGCGCTCCTCGGCGTCGCGCGTGACCGCCGTGCTCCCGTACTACGGCTACGCGCGGCAGGACCGCAAGGACAAACCGCGTGTCCCGATCACCGCGAAGCTCATCGCCGACCTCATCGTGGCGGCGGGTGCCGACCGCGTCCTCTGCGTGGACCTGCATGCCGCGCAGATTCAGGGCTTCTTCAACATCCCCGTGGACCACCTCTTCGCGGCGCCCGTCCTCCTCGACGCGATCCGCGACGCGAACCTCGACCCGCTCACCGTCGTCTCGCCGGACGCGGGCGGCGTCGAGCGCGCGCGCGCGTTCGCGAAGCGTCTCGGCGCGGGCCTCGCGATCGTGGACAAGCGGCGGAAAGGGAAGAACGAGGTCGAGGTCCTGCACGTCATCGGTGACGTGAGGGACCGCAACGTCGTCGTCGTGGACGACATCATCGACACCGCCGGCACGCTGATCAATACGGTCATCGCGCTCCGGGACGCGGGCGTGCGCCGCATTTTCGCCGGGTGCGTGCATCCCGTGCTGTCCGGCCCCGCCATCGACCGCGTCAACGCGAGCCCCATCGAGCGCGTGTTCTGCACGAACACCGTTCCGCTCGACGAGAAGCTCGCGCGCTGCCCGCTCGTCACGCCACTCTCCATCGCGCCTCTTCTCGCGGAGGCGATCCAGCGCATTCACCAGGGGGCGAGCGTCTCGTCCCTTTTCGTCTAGCGTAAGGACCGCCCGCCCGGGGAATTCCCCCCGGACCGGGCGCCCCTGAAAGGAAGCCATGCTCCAGGAACAGATCGTCGTCGAGGTCGAAAAGCGGCTCACCACCGGAAAGAACGCCGCGAACCGCCTGCGCGCGCAGGACCAGATCCCGGCCGTCCTCTACGGAGGCGGCAAGGACATGGAGACGTGGTCGCTGCAGGTGCCGCGCAAGACCCTCGCGACCCTTCTCAACAAGGGTCTGCACTCCAACGCCATCTTCAAGGTCAATCTGAAGGGCACGAGCCAGACGCGCCACGTCATGATCCGCGACCTCACGCTCGACCCCGTCTCGCGGAAGATGCTGCACGTCGACTTCGTGCGCGTGCTTCTCGACCGAAAGCTCCGCGTCAAGAGCGAGATCGCGATCGAGGGCGTGCCGAGCGGCGTCAGGAACGCGGGCGGCATTCTGAACATCGTCACGCACGAGATCCTCATCGAGTGCCTTCCCGCGGACATTCCAGAGTCCGTGAAGGTGGACGTCTCCGCCATGGAGATGCACGACTCGCTGCGCGTGTCGGACCTCAAGCTCAGCGACAAGATCAAGGTCCTCGAGAACGCGGGCCGCGTGATCGCGCACGTCGGCGTGCCGAAGGCCGAGGAAGTCGTCGCTCCGGCCGCCGCAGAGGTCGTCGGCGTCGAGGGCGCCGCCGCCCCGGCCGCCGAGCCCGAGGTGATCAAGAAGGGCAAGAAGGAAGAGGAAGGCGCCGAGCCCGCCGCGGCTGGGAAAGCCGCGGTGCCGGCGAAAGCCGAGGGCAAGGCGGAGAAGAAGGAAAAGAAATAGGCACGGACGACCTCTTCCTCGTGGTGGGACTCGGCAACCCCGGCGACCGGTATACCGGAACGCGCCACAACGTCGGCTTCGACGTCGTGCAGGCGTTCGCCCGGAAGGTCGCCGGCCGTCCGCCGCGTCTCGACCGACTCGACTGCCGCGCGCTCACGGGGCGCGTCAAGGTCGGAGACCAAACGGTCGTCGTCGCCCGGCCGCAGACGTACATGAACGCGTCGGGCGAGTCCGTGAAGGGCCTCGCGCTCAAGTATGGCGTCTCCCTCGAGCGGCTCGTCGTCGTCTCCGACGACGCGGCGCTGCCCGTCGGTGCGATCCGCATTCGCCGATCGGGCTCCTCCGGCGGCCAGAAGGGGCTGCAATCCGTGATCGACTGCTTCGGCACGAGCGCGATCCCGCGCCTGCGCCTCGGCGTGCGCGGGGAGAACTTCCAGCCGGGAGAGGCGCTCGACACGTACGTGCTCTCGCGCTTTTCGAAGGTGGAGCGCCCCGTCGTGGACGAGGCGACCGCATTGGCGTGCGAAGCCCTCTCCGTGTTCGTCACCGAGGGAATCGACGCCGCCATGAACCGTTTCAACCGTTCGCCGGAGGAGGATCCGGCGAGCTGATCTTCAACCCGCGTTCGCCGGCGTGCCGTCGAACCACAGCCTTGGCCCGGCACCGGACCTGAGGTCCACAGCCGCGCCTCGCGACCGGGCGTAAACCGGCGCGATCCAGAAGGAGGAGACCCCGTGACCACCCCGAACCCTCAACGCCAGTACGACATGGTCTTTCTCGTCGTCCCCGAAAAGGACGAGGCGGGAGCCCTCGCCGTCGTCGACGAGTTCCGCAAGCTCCTCGTCGACAACGGCGCCACGATCGAGAAGGACGAGTCGATGGGACGCCGCCGTCTCGCCTACTCCGTCAAGAAAAGGACCGAGGCGACGTACCACAACTTCCTGTTCCGGGCGCCCACGGCATGCGTCGCAGAGGTGCAGCGCAAGATGCGGCTCTCGGAAGACATCCTGCGGTTCCTCTCCGTTCGGATCGACGAGGAGGTCAAGCACGGCCTGAAGGTGGCGCGCAACACGAAGCCGCGCCGCCCGCGCCCCGAGGCGTCCGAAGCGCCGTACGCCGGTCCGTCCGCCGCTTCCTCCACCATGCCCCCGGCCGAGCCGGCCGGCGACTCCCGCCCCGAGTGACGCGGGAAGGATCAGGAGAAACACAATGGCTGCTCCCGTTCGCAAGCCCGTCAAGAAGAAGTTCTTCGTGCGCCGTAAGCGCGTCTGCAAGTTCACGGTCGAGAAGATCGGCTACATCGACTTCAAGGACGTGAAGCTCCTCGCGGGATTCGTCCCCGAGCGCGCGAAGATCCTTCCGCGCCGCATCAGCGGAACGTCCGCTTTCTACCAGCGCAAGCTGGCGACCGCCATCAAGCGCGCGCGCTACCTCGCGCTTCTGCCATACGTCTCCGATTAAGCGAGCTCTCGCCGTCCTCGGGGCGGCGCTCGCGGCGGCGTTGACCGCGGCGGCGCCGCCCTTCGGCCTCGTTCTGGCGCCGCATGCGGCCGCGCGTCTGGGCCGCGCGGCGCTCGAGTCGCAGCGGCTCGCGACGGGCTTCGTCCTGCCGGCCCTGTCGGTCCCGATCGCGCTCCTCCTCGGCGCCCTGCTCGTACCGGAAGGTGCGCTCGTCGCCGCGGTTCTCGCGATCACCCTCGTCGCCCTTCCCGCCGTGGCGCTCTTCGCGGCCGCTCGGGACGGTCGTCGGCGGGACGACGTCCTCCTCGTCGTCTTCGCACTCACGGGGATCGGCGGCCTCGCGGCCCTTCTCGGGGTGTCGGTCGCCACGGGCCGGGACCCCGGATTCCTCCTCGCGAGTCGCTGGGCCGCGCTCGTCCCCGAAATGCTCGCCAACTACCGAACGAGCGGCTGGAGCGAGTCCTCGCTCGCGACCGTCGCGCGACTCTTCGAGTTCGGCCGGGTCCTGGTCGAGGAACAGCTCGCGGGCCTCGTCCTCGCGGCCGCGGTGCTTCACGCGGCCCTCGTCGTTTACGGGTTCGCGCGCGGCGCGGGCCTTGCCGAGGCGGACTGGTCCGAGGCGTCCTTCAGCCGTTTCCGGACCCCGCTGGCCGCGGCCGCGGCGTTCGTGCCCGCGGGTCTCCTCGCGGGCGTAGGTGGCGCGGAGCTTCGCCGGCCCGCCGTCGATCTTCTGCTCCCGCTCGGCGTCTTGTTTTTTCTGAGGGGTCTCGCCATAATCCGCGCTCTTCTCGACCGCGGAAGAGCCGGCCTCGTCGGCCGGGCGCTCGTCTACGTGCTGGTCTTTCAGATGCCGTTTCCCCTTCTTCTCGCTCTCTCGGGCCTCTTCGACGAGTTCGTCGACGTGAGGACGCGCCTCGAAAAGAGAGGACCCGGCGGCGAGTCCGCGGGTCCACCCGGCCCCGACGGATTCTGACCGGCGACAATGCCCGAAAACCTGAGGAGCTCGCGATGAAATTGGTCCTGACCGACGACGTGAAAGGGCTGGGGCACCGGGGCGACGTGGTGAACGTCGCCGAGGGCTACGGCCGGAATTTCCTGCTGCCCAAAGCGCTCGCGTATCCCGCCACGAACGGCAACCTGAAGCGGCTCGAGCAGGAAAGGAAGCGCTACGACGCGCGCACCGAGCACGAGAAGGACCAGGCCGCGGCCGTGGCCAAGTCCATCGAGGGCGCGAAGATCGTCCTCCACAAGAAGGCGGGCGACAACGACTCGCTCTACGGCTCGGTGACTTCGTCCGAGGTGGCCGACGCGCTCGAGGCCAAGGGCATCACGGTCGACAAACGGAAGATCGACCTCGAGGAGCCCATCAAGCGCCTCGGCACGCACACGGTCCACGTGAAGCTGCATCGCGACGTGACCGTGGGCCTCACCGTCGAAGTTCTTCCGCTCGTCGCCTGAGGTTCCCCGCGGCGCGGCGGGCTCAGCCCGGCGGGCCGCCCTGAGGGCCCGCCTTCGGCAGAGGCGCCGCGAGCTTTGGGGCGTCCGTCACGGTGACTTCGTCGCCCTTCGTCTCGCCGCGTTTCGGCGCATACATCGCGCGCTGCAGGTACTGGGGGAGGTTCGCGACCGCGTGCGGCTGGTCGCCGCACAGCTCCGTGGGCTGCGTGCCCTTGACGAACGCCATGAGCACGACCTTCCCGCAGGAAGGCGTCGCCCGGTAACCGGTGGATTCGTCCACGGCCACGAGGACGACGCCCTGGGGCGTCTCGAAGTCCTCGGACTGGGTCACGAGGCCGGCGTCCCTCATCTTCTCGACGATCCTGAGGAAGATCGGGAGGGCCACGTCGGCGCCCGCTGATTTCGGCCCGAGCGTCTTCTTCGCGTCATGGCCGACCCACACGGCGATCGTGTGGCGCGGCGTCATGCCGATGAACCAGGCGTCCGTGAAGTCGTTCGTCGTGCCCGTCTTGCCCGCGAGGGGGAGCTTGAGCCGGGCCGCGGAGGCCGCGGTGCCGCGCGCCACGACTCCCTTCATCATGTTCAGGAGGACATAGGCCGCGGCGGGCGATGTGGCTTCCTTCGGCTCGAGCGTATTCTGCTCGAGCACGATTCCGTCCGCGTTTCGGACCCGCTCGACGAAGTAGGGCTTGTACGACACGCCGCCGCTCGCGATCGACGAGTAGGCCGCGGCCATCTCCAGCGGCGTCACCTCGAAAGAGCCGAGAGCGAGCGAGGGATAGGCGAGGAGGTTCTGCCGGACTCCGAGCCGGCGCGCCGCCTCGATGACCTTCTTCGTGCCGACGAGCAGGTCCACGCGTACGGTCGCGACGTTCAGCGAATGCTCGAGCGCGTACTGGTACGTCACGATGCCGTTGTACTTGTGCTCGTAGTTCTGCGGCTGCCAGGGCGGCTGCTTCGGGTCGATGACGATGGAGAGCGGTGCGTCGAGCACCGTGTCCGCGGGCGTGAAGCCCTGCTCGATGGCCGCCAGATACACGGCCGGCTTGAACGCGGAGCCCACCTGCCGGAGCGCCTGCACGGCCCGGTCGAATTTCGAGCGGTTGAAGTCGTATCCCCCGCTGAGCGCGCGCACCGCGCCGGTGCCGTTCTCGAGGATGACGACCGCCCCTTCGACGTGGGGGTCCTGTGCGACGAACGTCTCCTCCTTGCCCGCCTCGTTCACGGACGTCTCGATCTGGATCAGGTCTCCCCGCTGGACGGCCTTCACGGGGCTCTCGGCACGCGTCCACCGGAAAGCGGCCGCGGGGACGGTGAACCGCTTCGTGTCGACCCGCACCTCGGCGCCCGCCTTCGAGGCCGAGAGGACGACGGCCGTGAGCGTGTCGGACGCGGGAACGCCTTCGGCCCAGGACGGGTCGCGGTATTTCTCGGGGTCGACCCCCTCGGCGACGAGGTTGCGCGGCTTGCGGAAGCCCGAGCGGCGGTCGATGCGCCGAAGCCCCTGGCGCAGGGCGTCCTCCGCCCAGGTCTCGAGCCGCGGGTCGAGCGTCGTGTCGACGCGCAGGCCCTCGCGGTAGAGGTCTCCTTCCCCGTACTCCTTCTCGAGGTACTGGCGGACCTCCTCGCAGAAGTAGAGGCCCAGCGTCGTCTCGCGCGAGGAGCGGATGACCTCCACGGGAGTCCCCTGCGCGGCCGCGCGCTGTGCGTCCGAGAGGAAGCCTTCCTCGGCCATGCGGCGGAGAACGAGATCGCGCCGGTTCTTCGCGGCGGTCGGGTTGTTGAACGGCGAGTAGTACGCGGGGCGCTGGATGAGGCCCGCCAGCAGCGCCGCCTCGGGCAGCGTGAGGGACTTCGCACCGTGTCCGAAGTACCAGCGCGAGGCCGCCTCGACTCCGTAGGTCCCGTGCCCGAACGGAATCTGGTTCAGGTACATCGTCAGGATCTGGTCCTTCGAGAACTGCTTCTCGATCTCGACCGTGAGGAAGACCTCGTTGATCTTCCTCGCCCACGTCTTCTCGGGCGTTAGAAACACGGCGCGCGCGAGCTGCTGCGTCAGGGTGGACGCGCCCTGCGACATCCGGCGCGTGGCGAGGTCCCGGATCGCCGCGCCTCCGATGCGGATGAGGTCGATGCCGCTATGGTCGTAGAACCGGGCATCCTCGGCGGCGAGGACCGCCTTGACCATCACGTCCGGAATGTCCGGCCGCTCGACGAGGATCCGGCGCTCGATCGCGAATCGGGCGATGACGGAGCCGTCCGCGCCGCGCAGCTCGGTGATGATGTCGGGGCGATACGTTGCGAGCTCGGACACCTTCGGAACGCGGATGACGCGCGACAGGGCGTATCCGGCGCCCGCGCCAAGGCCGGCCGTGAGAAGGACCGGCAGGAAGAGGACGGTCAATGCCGCCGCGCGGTGCGCGCTCACATCTCATTCTCGCACGTGGTAATTTCGCGGCGATGACGGAAACGCCCCCTCCCGCTCCGCCCGCCCCGGGCCTGCCTCCGCAACTGCCCGTGACGCTGCCCTTCGAGGACGCGGCGGTTCGCGCGCGGCGGCAGGGCTGCCTGAAGTGGGGCCTCGTCGGATGCGCCGGCGCCTCCGTGGCCGTGATCATCGGCCTCCTTTTCCTGATGAGCAATGCGAAGAAGCTGATGGAGTTCGCGTTCGACCAGATGGGCGACCAGATCGTCGCCGCCTCTACCCCGGACGTGACGCCCGCCGAGAAGGAAGAATTCCGGGCGGCGATGAAATCCTTCGCGGCGAAGGCAAAGGACCGGAAGGTGACGGCGCAGCAGGTCACCGCGTTTCAGGGCCGCGTGAAGGCGGCCGTCGCCGACAACCGGGTCACGGCGGAGGAGCTCCGCGCCCTCACGGCCTACCTGAAGGACCCGCCCTGAAGGAATCGCCGCGCTGACTCCGTGCCGGATTTCGAGTTCCTCTCCCCGCTGACGCCGCAGGGCGACCAGCCCCGTGCGATCGAGCAGCTCGTGGCGGCCTATCGCGAGGGTCGGGAGAAGCAGGTCCTTCTCGGCGTCACCGGCTCGGGAAAGACGTTCACGATGGCGAAGGTCGTCGAGGCGCTGAACCGCCCCACGCTCGTCCTCTCCCACAACAAGACGCTGGCCGCCCAGCTCTACCAGGAGTTCAAGAGGTTCTTTCCGAAAAACCGTGTGGAGTACTTCGTCTCGTACTACGACTACTACCAGCCCGAGGCGTACGTGCCGCAGTCGGACACGTACATCGAGAAGGAAACGCAGATCAACGACGAGATCGACAAGATGCGCATCGCCGCCACGGCCGCGCTCTTCGAGCGGCGCGACGTCCTGATCGTGGCGTCCGTCTCGTGCATTTACGGCCTCGGCAGCCCGGAGTCGTTCGGGAAGATGGCGATCGAGTTCGAAAAAGGCGCGCGCTACGGGATGACGTGGTACCTCAAGCGTCTCGTCGAGGCTCAGTACGAGCGCACGAGCCTCGACCTCGAGCGCGGCGGCTTCCGGGTGCGCGGCGACGTCTTCGAGATCCAGCCGTCCTACGAGGACCTCGGCCTGAGAGTCGAGTTCTTCGGCGACGAGATCGACCGCATCACGCGCTTCGAGCTCGTGACCGGGAAGACGCTCGGGGAGGTCGACCGGTTCGAGCTGTTTCCGAAGTCCCACTACGTCACGCCCGAGGAGACCCGGAAAAGGGCGCTCGGCTCGATCGAGGCCGAGCTCGTCGTGAGGCTCGAGGACCTTCAGGCCCAGAACAAGCTCCTCGAGGCCCAGCGCCTCGAGCAGCGGACGCGCTTCGACCTCGAGATGATGCGCGAGATCGGCTACTGCGCCGGCATCGAGAACTACTCGCGCCATCTCTCGGGGCGCCGGCCGGGGGAGCCGCCGCCGACGCTCCTGGACTACTTCCCGGCGGATTACCTCACGATCATCGACGAGAGCCACCAGACGGTCCCGCAGCTCCGCGCCATGTACCACGGCGACCAGTCCCGCAAGCGCACGCTCGTGGAGTACGGCTTCCGGCTCCCGTCCGCCCTCGACAACCGCCCGCTGAAGTTCGAGGAATGGCTCGAGCGCTCGGGCCAGCGTCTCTTCGTGTCGGCCACGCCCGCCGCCTACGAGCTCGCGGAGACGGGCGGAGAGGTCGTCGAGCAGCTCCTCCGGCCCACGGGCCTCCTCGACCCGCCCATCGAGGTGAAGCCCGTGAAGGGGCAGGTGGACGATCTCCTGTCGCGCGTGAAGGAGCGGACGGCCAAGGGCGAGCGAACGCTCGTCACGACGCTCACGAAGCGCATGGCCGAGGACCTGACGAACTACTATCTCGAGCTCGGCGTGCGCGTGCGCTACCTGCACAGCGACATCGAGACGCTCGAGCGCGTCCAGATCATCGGCGACTTCCGCCGTGGCGTCTTCGACGTCCTCGTAGGCGTGAACCTGCTGCGCGAGGGGCTCGACCTGCCGGAGGTCTCGCTCGTGGCGGTCCTCGACGCCGACAAGGAAGGCTTTCTCAGATCCGAGACGTCGCTCATCCAGACCGCCGGGCGCGCGGCGCGCAACGTGAACGGAATCGCCGTGTTCTACGCGGACCGCATCACGGACTCCATGCGCCGGGCGATCGACGAGACCGAGCGCCGCCGCGTGCTCCAGAGGTCGTACAACGAGGAGCACGGCATCGTGCCGGAGTCGATCGTCAAGTCGCTCGACTCGCCGCTCCTCGCCATGTCGAACCTCGACTACCTCGAGCCGCAGCGTCTCGACGGGCGGCGCAGGCCGAAGGACGCCCCGTCCCTCGACCGCGAGATCGCGGACCTCGAGAAAGAGATGAAGACGGCGGCGAAGGAGCTGGAGTTCGAGAAGGCGGCGCAGCTCCGCGACCGCATCCGCGAGCTCAGGGCGATGAAGCTGTTCTGAGCGATTGCGGCTCTGGAGTCTTGAGCTAGGATGAGAGCCAGAACGTAAGGGGACTCACGCCATGGGGAAGAATCTGGCTGTTTCGCTCGCTCTCTCGCTGATGGTCCTGGCCCCGCCGCTCCTGGCGCAGGACGACGAAGGCTACGAGCCGTTCTCGCCGGACCAGCTCGACAACCTGCTCGCTCCGATCGCGCTCTACCCTGATCCCCTGCTCGCGCAGGTCCTCGTCGCCGCGACGTTCCCGGACCAGGTCGATCAGGCCGCCCGCTTCGTCCGCGACGATACCAACGCGGACGACGTCGACGGCCAGCCGTGGGACGTGAGCGTCAAGGCCGTGGCCCACTACCCGGAAGTCCTGGAGATGATGGCCGACAAGCTCGACTGGACGACCGCGCTTGGTCAGGCCTACGTCAACCAGTCGACCGACCTGATGACGTCGGTGCAACGCCTCCGAGCGCAGGCGCGGGCGGCGGGCAACCTCACCACGACTCCCGAGATGGAGGTGGTCGACTCCGGCGGCGAGATCGAGCTCTGGCCGGCTCAGCCGCAGTACATTTTCGTGCCCGAGTACGATCCGGCAGTCGTCTTCTTCGGCCGAGCGCCGCTCTCTTTTCACACCCGTTTTCCCATCGGCGCGTGGCTCATCTACGACTGTGACTGGCGCGGGCATCGCGTCTTCGACCACGGTTGGGAGCGTGGCCGGGGATGGGTGGAGCGCAGCCGGCCCTATGTTCACGTCAACAACGTCTATGGCAACGACGGACGTCGCAACGCCATCATCAATCCCTCCGTCAGCCAGCGGCGGGTGAACTACCAGGCGTTGGACCGGTACGATGACGTGCACCGCGGGTCGAACTTCGACAATTTTCACAGGTCCACCGGCGGCGTCGCCGTCGCCGACCGAGCGGCCCCGCCGAACCGCGGGGCGGTTCAGAACAAGATCATGGCGCGGAACATCAACGCCGGCGACGCGAGGCTCAACGGCTACCGCGGACACGTTCCGCAGGCGCCCACGGCGGTCCATGCGCCGAATACCCCGGCGTTCACGCCCGCTCGCGGGGGGTTCGATCCGCGTGTGGCGAGCCAGCGAGGGCAGGCCAGCCGGGCGCAGGCGCAGCCTTCGCGGCCGCAAATGCATGCCCAGCCTGCGGAAGGGAGGCGCCGATGAACCGCGAGACGAAGACCCGGGGCAGAGCGGCGGCCGCGATCGCGCCGTTCGTCCTGGCGTGCATCCTGTTCACCGGCCCGGCGTCCGTCGCGGGCGCGACGGCGCCGAAGCAAAGGCTCTTCGCCACTCCCCAGGAGGCCGTGCAGGCGTTGATCCAGGCCGTAAAGACAGCAGACCAGGAGAAGCTATCGGCAATCCTCGGGCCCGAGCGCGAGAAGCTGCTCTCGGGCGACCCCGTCGAGGACGCCGACGCGCTCAAGGGGTTTGGCGAACGGCTGGGGAAAGGCGCGACGCTCGAGAAGGTCGACGACGCGAAGTACACCCTGGTCGTGGGCGAGGACCGCTGGCCGTCGCCGATCCCGATCGTCAAAGAGGGCCGGAAGTGGCGCTTCGATACCGCGGCCGGCCTCGACGAGATCCTCAGCCGGAGGATCGGCGAGAACGAGCTCTCCACGATCATGACCTGCCGTGCCTACGTCCTCGCGCAGTGGGAGTACTACACCCAGGCACGGGACACCGCCCGCGACGGACTCGCCGTCTACGCGCAGCGCTTCATCAGCACCCCCGGGAAGCGGGACGGGCTCTTCTGGGAGGCTCCCGAGGGAGGGAAGCCCAGTCCGCTCGGAAGCCTCATCGCGCAGGAACGGGCGGAAGGGTACACCCCGGGCATGGCCAGGAGCGGCGAGGCGAAGAAGCGCTCTCCCTATCACGGGTATTTCTTCAGGATCCTCAAGGCCCAGGGACCCCACGCTCCGGGCGGCCGGTTCGACTACGTGATCAACGGCAACATGATCGCCGGCTTCGCCCTCATCGCATCCCCCGACAAGTGGGGGAGCTCGGGGGTCATGACGTTCATCGTCAATCAGCAGGGCCGTGTGTACGAGAAGAACCTCGGAGAGGCGACGGCCGAACTGGCTGCGGCCGTCAAAGAGTACGAGCCCGACCCGACCTGGAAGCTGGTCGGGGAGCCGTAGCCGAGCGACGCCTAGCCGAGTAGACGGTCGACGCGCCCGGCCGCTCGGCTCCGCCTCCGGCGCGAGCAGCGGAAGCGACTCGAAGAAGGCAGGTCGAGGATGGTGGAGCATTCGTATCGATTATCGAACTGCGATTCTTGAGGGAGTAGCCTCGGGGTTGCTCCCGATGAACCCCTAAGGCTCTCAGAGCAAGGCACTTCCGGCGGACGCTGGGCCGAGAATGGACCCGGACCCGCGCCGTTCCGCGCCCCTAGCCCTCGGCAGCTCCGCGGGCGGGAGCCGCCTTGGGCGTGGTTCCTCGCCTACCCGGCCCGCCGCGACGGTCAGCCGCCGGCCCCCCCGAAGCGCAGGGCCTCCTCGACAATCTCCCGAAGCCGTCGGGAGTGCGGCCCCCACCAGAAGACCCGTCGGCAGGACAGACAGGTGAGGAAGGCGTCGTAGTGGAGCCGGGTTTCGGGCGGGAGCCGGTCGAGGACCTCCTCTTTCGGGACGGCGGCGAGCTGTCCGTTGCAGGTCAGGCAGCGCGTGAAGGGGGCGGCGGAGCGGGCGAGGTCGAACCGCCGGACGACCTCCGGGAGCTGCTCACGCGGGTCCGTCCCGTGGACGGCGGCGGCGTGGGTCAACTCCCGCCGCTTGAGAAGCCCGCGGTCGCGCGTCAGGAGGATCCTCTTCTCGCGGAGCGACAGCGAAACGAGCTCCTCGTCGGTGGCGTCGCACTGCCAGACCGCGTCGAAGCCGAGCAGGCGGAGCCGGCGAGCTAGCTTCCCGAGGTGGACGTCAAGGACGAAGCGCGGCTCGCGCAGCGGTTGCGGGCGCAGGCGTACCACCGGCGTGACATCCAGAGCCTCGAAGACCGGGTAGACGCTGACGCGGTCGCCATCCCCGAGGCCGTGATCGAACCCGACGGACCGGCCGTTGACGAGAATGAGGTCGACCTCGGTGTGGGGGACGCCGCACGCCTCGATCTGGTCCTTGACCGACGGCCTCCCGAGGAAGCTCCGGACTAGGTCGTGCTGCCGGTCGCCGACCGGGAGAAAGTCGTTCAGCTCGGCGTAGAAGCGAAAGGTAGCGGCTCCCATCTGGCGTCGGTCCAGCCATCCACTCTCAACCCGCTCACCCCGATGGACAGCTCCAGTCTTCAATCTGGGCGGGGCGGCGAGCCACGTCAAGGAGGAGCCGTGACCTCCCTTACTTGGGGCACCTCCTCGGAGGTTGACCCCGTTATTCTGTCTGTGGCCCGATTTCATCGGTACCACGTCAGCGAGGACAGCCCTTTTCTCGTCTTCATTGAAACGATATCGTTGGGCAGACAAGAAAGCCGGTGGATCAGTTTTCGAGCGGCGCCAGCAGGAGGAAACGCGTGGCACTCGTGGTTCTTCTGAGAGGAGTCAACGTCGGCGGTCACAGGACCTTCCGACCTACCACGCTCGCCGAACAATTGAAGCACCTCGATGCCGTCAACATCGGCGCGGCGGGCACCTTCGTGATCCGGCGGCCAGTCACCCGGGCGCAACTCCGCGCCCAATTGGCACGCAGGCTTCCCTTTGATGCCGAGATCATGATCTGCCAGGGCCGCGAGATTGTCAGGCTGATGTCTCAGAATCATTTCGCGGACCAACCCGCGCGACCCGACATCGTCCGCTTCGTGAGCGTCCTGTCCAAACGCCCTCGCGCGGCGCCGTCGACGCCCATGAGCTTTCCTTCCAGCGGCAAGTGGCTGATGAAGATCCTCGCGAGGGACAACCGGTTCGTCTTCGGTGTGTACCGGCGCCACATGAAGGTCATCAGCTACCTCGGCACGTTCGACCGGCTCTTTGGGGTCCCGGTCACCACGCGCAACTGGAATACCATCACCGCGATCGCCAGGGTGCTGGGTAACGGAGGGACCTGATCGACCGGCGAGCCGTCGCCGGGCATCCAGACGACGTTCTCTCTCCGGAGCTGTAGGGGCGCAATGGGAATTGCCGGGGGGCTGTGACGCGTAGAGACCAGAGGCTCGCCCTTAGGGAACCGGCCGACGTTTGCCCGCCTTCGCCGTCGTCCGGCGCGGTCGCTGTGTCGCCGAAACCGAGCGAATGATGAGCCTGCCGCGCCCGGTGGCTGGCAAAGGTCTCTTCCCCTTAACAATCGCCGCGGCTACGAGCGCTTCAACCTCCGGACGCGTCAACGCACCGGCTGACTCAAGGCGAATGAAGCGAGTCTGACTGCCAGAGCCGAGAAGGACCTTCTTCGGATCGGGAAGGGTGGCGCCGTGAATGAAGCAGAGACCCACGCTGTTTGCACGAGCGGCGATCGAAATTATTGAATCCGACGGCCGTTCTGTCGGAGAGTAGCCGATCACAAAGAAATTGTAGTTATCCCATACCAGTTCGTTGGCTGTCGGAAGCCGTTTGCGCACCGCCTTTCGGACAGCCTGAATCAGCTGTTGATCCTTCGGGCCGAATTTCGCGATGAAGGCTTTGAGTTTGCCTTCGGCGTCGGCGGCTGCTTGAGTAACGCTCCTGACTGCTTTCATTAAGTGTTCTCCTCGGCGTGAGTCGGACATTACCGTCGTTGCCGACCCAACGCTACGCCAGTTGGGCCCGCAATGCTGGTCCTGACATTGCCCCCTACTCTGGCCTGAGTGGGTTTGGAGACTCCGGGTTGAAATCCTAGCA
>CALAQS010000356.1 GCA_937888435.1 uncultured Acidobacteriota bacterium | reverse complement strand
CGTGGGCCTCGACGGGCTCGTCACGTACAAATACCTGCTCAGGGGCAGCGGCCAGGTCGTGGCGACGTACAGCGGGAAAGACGCCCGTCCGTTCCGGCATCGGAAGCTCTGAAGGCAAGAGCGGGGCCGGCCAGCCTCTATCATTGACGTACACCGTGGACGTCGCGAAGTCATCTTCCGGAGCTGTCCGTGGAGTCTGAACGCCAGACCCGCCGGGATCGCGTCGACCCGAAGCTGAAGGCCGCTGGCTGGAAGGTGGTCGATTTCAAGGAAGGACTTCCGATCGCGGGCCTCTCCGGCCAGGCGATCGCGGAGACCCGACAGAGAACGGCCCTGCCGACTACGCCCTGGTCGTGGGCTGGCAGCTCCTCGGCATCGTCGAGGCGAAGAAGGTCACGCTAGCTTTTCGGCTCTCCGCCGCCGGCCTCGCCTTCGTTCAGCAGGGGCACTTCGCCTAGAGCGGTTGGGTTAACGCGCCCGTGTAGCGGAGTCTGCGGTGACCACCCGTGCCGAGCCAGGTCCCCCGAAGCGCCGAGTTCGACTCGACTTGGAGATTAGGCGCGCAGCCTTATACGCTGTCGTCGTGATCGAACTGAAGCTCACTCCGGCAGAACGCCTCTGTTACCTTGTCACAAACGACAGCGGCGTCATCTGTCCGCTCCTCGATGCGAACGCCTTCGCGAGGTTCTGCGAGGAGCGAGGACTCGACATCTCCGTTGATCGCCTCGAAGCCTTTGAGCGGCTCGGGATCTTCCGTCCCTTCGCCCGGCTGCGTCGTCCCAGGATTCGCACGAAGGTCGAGATCGACGTCAACGGTCGAACGAAATCCCTTGGCGTCCTCGCTGAGGGGGAAGCCTGGGCCGGCGCAATCGAGGAAGGATACGCGGATTTTTCTTTTGAGCCGCAGAGCGCCTCATGGTTTCTCGACGGCGGTCATCTGTGGCACCCGGCGACTCGGCCATTCGAGCCGTGGGACTCCAATTCCCGCGACCCGCATCACAGGAACGTCGAAGACGCGTTTTACTCTTCGTTCCAGATTCGCGATCTCCGCTGGATACTGCAGCCGTTTACACCTCAGATTCATCTCGAAGACTTCGCGGCAGCAGACGCAGACGCACTCGGCCGGGTTGCGACGAGAATCGCCGACCGCGCAAAGCGCATCGTGGCGTCGGCCCAAGAACATCCCTACGACGATGCTGAAGCCTTCATCCTCCAGTTGCTGTCGAACCGGTTTTATCCGCCGACGCAGACAGACCGCCGTACTTTCACCCTGAGTGTCCCAATGAGATGGCCCGAATGGGACTGGCACGAATTTGTGCGGCGTTGGGACGGGAAGTCCATCCTTGTGCGGATGGGGATCAGCACCGAGGACGTGAAGGATCTCCAGCGTCGCATCGCGGGGAATGCCGCATTCGCTGACCCCCTAGAGTCCTGGTACGACCTCGTCGCGTTCGTCAACATAGACGAGCGAAGGCGCCTCAAACGCGATGCTCGGTATGCGCAAACGCTGTACGCGTCGGAGCACATGCTGCGCATGTTCTACGGAGAGCTGACGGACACGAAGCTCCATCCGCCCGGCGAGGGCGACGATTGGACGCGCGAGAGCTACTACGGCACCGGCGTCATCGACGACCCCCTCCGCCACCTTGAGCTGGTCGTCAACAATTACAACCTGAATCCCCGCCCCAAGTTGATCCTCCTTGTCGAGGGAAACGGAGAGGAACGAGAGATTCCTCGCCTCTTCGAGGAGCTGCTCGGGTGTAAACCCTCATCGGTCGGCATCGAGATCAGGGGCCTCGGTGGTGTGGGCGAGTTCACGGGGCAGAAGCGTCGCGACAAGTACGGTGCCCTGGAGAAATTCATCGACGATCACCACCACCGTCAGACGGTCGTGTACCTCATCTTGGACAACGAAGATCGCGTTGCGCAGGTGAAACGGAATCTTGTCAACGCACCATCAAAGCTGTTCCCAGAAAGGAGGGTGACGAAGGACGACTACATTCGTGTATGGGAGCAGTCGATCGAATTCGACAATTTCAGCGATGCTGAGCTCGCCGAGGCGCTCTCCGCCGTGTCCGAGGGCCGGTACGTTTTTGCGCCGGAGGAACTCGCCGCATGCAGGGCAGCGCATCGGGTCGGGAGCGGCGACCCCTTGAGCGGTCTGTATCGCACGAAGCTCGACTTCGATCTTCCGAAACGCAAGCTCCTCAGCGTCCTCGTTTCCCGGATGCTTGCCAACCGTGGGCACGAATTCGATGAAAAGCACGTCGGCAAACGACCGCTCGTTCGGCTGCTTGAGAGCGTCCTTGACCTTGCGGTCATGAATCCCTGGCCGACGACCCGGGAGACGTGGGAGGAAAACCAGCGCTCCGGGTATCTCGGTGATAGGAAATAGGGCAGAGGGAATCGCCAATGGAGGCGGGAAGGGTTCAACGCCACCAGATCAGTAGTGGTACCGGGCCTGGAGGAAATCGACGCGGTCGTGGCTGACCAGGTAGACGACTCGGTGCTCCTCCGTGAGGCGACGTGACCAGACTCCGGGGCCGAGGTACTTCAGGGGCTCCGGCTTCCCGAGACCCTGGAAAGGGTCGCGCAGAATCGCCTCGATGAGGTCGAGGGCCCGAAGGGCGACGCGGCGGTTCGTGTCGACCCAGAACCTCAGGTCTTCGAAGAACTCCTTCTGGAAGACAGCTTCGCGGCGGCCTTTCACGGGCGAACCCGCGTCAGCGGGTGCCGCCAAGCCCCAGTTCCCGTCGGAGGGTCGCGACCGATCGCGGCGAGCCACTGCGATGCCGCGCGCGCCCCAGTGCGCGCAGAAGGCGCTCGGCGTTCTTCGGAGATCGGAGGAGATGAGCCGTTTCCATGAGGCTCCGTAGCTCGTCGGCCGCGACGAGCGCCACGTCGTGGGCGCCGCGACGCCGGATGACGACCGCCTGCCTGGAGGAAGCCACCGCGTCGCAGATGGCGGCGAAGTTCGCTCGTGCGTAGGTGTATGTCGTTTCGCTGGTGGGCACGCTCGCTCCTCCTGTACAGGAATACGGTACGTGTCGAACCGGGCGGCCGTCAAGGGCTCCCTGACATTCCCTCTGCCGCTACACTTCCGTCCCCTCGGAGGTCTCATGCGCATCCTGACGCTCCTCGTCGCTCTTGCCGCCTGCTCGTCCGCGCTCGCCTCGGCCGGGCCGCCCGCGCCGGGCCCGGACTGGTTCGCGTCGCATCGCGCGGCGCTCGCCGCGAAGCTGCCGCCGGACGCGGTCGTGGTCCTGCGCGCCCCGTCGGAATCCGAGGATCTCCTCGATGCCTACCGGCCGGACTCGAACTTCTGGTATCTCACTGGCTTTTCCGAGCCGGACGCGATCGCGGTCTTCCGGCCAGGCGCCTTGGAAGGAAAGCGCTACACGCTGTTCGTCAAGCCGAAGAGCTGGGCCGAGGAGCGGTGGACGGGACGCCGCGCCGGCGTCGAAGGCGCGAAGTCGGAATTCCGGGCGGACGCGGCGTATCCAATGGCCGACTTCCAGAAGGAGTCCCGGGCGCTTCTCGCGGGGGCGAAGGCTCTCTATTACGCCGACGCGCGCGACAAGGACTTCCGCGAGAAGCTCGTGTCGGCCTGGCAGGCGCTCGCGGCCGCAGGCCCCGAGCCGCTCCCCGCGCTCGACGTCGCGCCGCTCCTCGGACAGATGCGTTTCGTGAAGGACGCGGCGGAGATCGCGACCCTGCGTGAGGCGGTGAGGCTTTCGGTCGAGGCCCACCGCGCCGCGCTGACGCGCGCGCGCCCCGGCCTGAACGAAGGCGTCCTCAAGGCCGTCATGGTCGAGCGCTGTCTCGCGGGCGGCTCCGCGCGCATGGCCTACGCGCCGATCGTGGGGTCGGGGCCGAACTCCGTCATCCTCCATTACCCTGACGCGAATCGCACGATGCTCGCCGGGGAGATGATCGTGAACGACACGGCGTGCGAGTACGGTTTGTATGCCGCGGACGTGACCCGAAGCTATCCCGTGAGCGGCACGTTCTCGCCCGAACAGCGTGCGCTCTACGCGATCGTCCTCGCGGCGCAGAAGGCCGGGATCGCGAAGGCGGTGCCCGGGGCGAGGCACCATGACATCCAGGACGCCGCGTACGAGGTCATCGTGGACGGGCTACTGAAGCTCGGCCTCCTGAAGGGCACGCGCGAGGAGGTGAAGACCTCTCGCTCGTTCGCCGCGTTCTTCCCCCACGGCGTCTCGCACTGGCTCGGGCTCGACGTCCACGACGCCGGCAGCTACGAGTTCGGAGATCCGACGGACCGCTGGACGCGCTACTTCTCGTCGAACGCGACGCTTCGCCCCGGGATGGTCCTCACGGTCGAGCCCGGCATTTACATCCCAGCGAAAAGCGAGGGCGTCGACCCGAAGTGGTGGAACATCGGCGTCAGGATCGAGGACGACGTCCTCGTCACGGAAAAAGGGCCGGAGTGCCTGTCGTGCGAGGCTCCGCGGGAGATCGCGGACGTGGAAAAGGCGATGGCGGTTCACTGAACGCGACGTGCCCCGAAGTCGCTAACATCCCGGGCGTGTCGGGACTCGTCCGTGTTCTCTCCGAGGCGCTCGTCGACCAGATCGCCGCGGGCGAGGTCGTGGAGCGCCCGGCGTCCGCCGTCAAGGAGCTCGTGGAGAACGCGCTCGATGCCGGCGCGCGGCGCATCTCGGTCGACGTGGAGAGCGGCGGCGTCGCGCGGCTCGAGGTCGTGGACGACGGCTCGGGGATGTCTCCGGAGGACGCGCGGCTGGCCCTCGAGCGGCATGCGACTTCCAAGATCCGAACGTTCCAGGACCTGACCTCGATCGGCACGATGGGCTTTCGCGGCGAGGCGCTGCCCTCGATCGCATCCGTCTCGCGCCTCGTCCTCACGACGTCGCCGGACGAGTCCGGCCTCGGGACCGAGGTCGTCGCCGAAAGGAGCGCACCCCCGCGTGTTTCGCCCGCGCGGCACCCGAAGGGGACGCGCGTCGTCGTCGAGGACCTCTTCGGAAACGTTCCGGCGCGCCGCAAGTTCCTGAAGAGCGCAGAGGCCGAGCTGCGGGCGGTCGTGAAGGCGGTCACGGCGCTCGCACTCTCTCGCCCGGACGTGGCGTTCACGCTGCGCGCGGGGCCGCGGCTCCTCCTCGACCTGCCCGCCGTGGACGGCGTGGCGGCGCGGTTCCGCGAGGTCCTCGGCCTCGCGGCCCCGGCGCCCCCGTGCGACGTAGACTTCGCGTTCAGCGGCATGACGCTCACGGGCGCCGTCACGCGGCCGGACACGACGTTTCCGTCCCGGGCGCACCAGTGGTTCTTCGTGAACGGCCGCACCATCAGGGACGCGACCGTGGCGCATGCCATCGCGCTCGCGACGCGCGAGGTGCTCCGCTCGGACCGCCACGCGGGATTCGCCCTGTTTCTGACCTGCGCTCCGGACCTCTGCGACGTGAACGTGCACCCGCAGAAGCTGGAGGTCCGCTTCCGCGACCCCGCCAGCGTGCACGCGCTCGTCCACCGCGGTCTCGTCGGCGCTCTCACGGGGGGAAAGGGCGCGGTGGCGGTCGAAGGGGAGGCACTCGGAGGCGGAAGGGGAAGAGATTCCTATGAATGGGTGCCCGGACAGGGCGGGAGGTCGGCGCTCGGCGAGGGGGCGGTTCGCTACGGCGCGGGCGGCGGCGCGGGCGCCGGAACGCTGCTCGAAGCGATCGCACCCGGCCTCTCTCCCTCTTCCTATTCAGAAGAAATCTCTTCTTCTCTTTCTTCTTCCCCTCTCGGCCCAATCCGCCTCCTCGGCCAGTACCGCGATTCGTTCCTCGTGGCCGAAGGCGAGGAGGGCCTGGTTCTCATCGACCAGCACGTCGCGCACGAGCGCGTGAGGTACGAGAGATTCCTCGAGAGGCTCGAGACGTCGGAGGTCTCCTCGCAGAGTCTCCTGACGCCGGTGACGTTCGAGGCGACGCCGGACGAAGCGACGCTTCTCTCGCGGTCGGACGACTTCCTCGCCGAAGCGGGTTTCGTAGTTTCGGAGCTCTCGGGTCGGACGTTTCTCGTCTCGGCCACGCCGCCCGAGATGCCGGTCTCCTCGGTCCTCCCCGCGCTCCGCGACACCCTCGCGCGCCTCGCGGCGCTGCCCGAGGGCTCGGCGTCCTCGCCCGTGCTCAGGCGCGAGGTTCTCGCCGCATCGCTCGCCTGCCGCGGCGCGATCACGGTGAACCACCGGCTCGCTCCGGCCGAGGCTGCGCGGCTCCTCGCGGACCTCGCCGCTTGCCGCGATCCCTGGACGTGCCCGCACGGGCGGCCCATCCTCCTCTCTTTTTCGCACGAGGAGCTCGAGAGGCGATTCGGGCGGCGAGGATGAGCGATCGCAACGAGCTCTTCGCGCCGAAGCTCGGCCTCACGCTGCCCCTCTGCAGCTTCCACTTCATCTTCTTTTTCCTCTCGAAGATGAATCCCGAGCAGACATACGGGCTCTTCGCGTTCGATCCAAGGGCCGCGCTCGAACGGCCGTGGACGTTCGTGACGTACCAGTTCCTGCACGGGGAGCCTTTCGGGCTCTTCTTCGGCACGCTCATCCTCTACATCCTCGGTTCCGCGCTCGAGGCGGAGTGGGGCACCGCCGAGTTCACCGTCTTCTGGCTCGTCTCGACGCTCGGGGCCTCGCTCGCGGCGCTGGTCACGGGAAACGCGCTCGTCTCGGGGGGCGTCGTGACGGGCGCGTCGATGCTCTTCGCCTATGCGTACCTCTTCCCCGACATGCAGTTTCTGATCTTCTTCGTGGTTCCCGTGAAGGTGAAATGGATCGCGTGGCTGGCGGTGGCCGGCCTCGGCTGGGGTCTTTTGAAGGCGACGCTCGCGGGGCGGCCGGGAGCGGGTTTCGTGGCCGTGGCCGGCGCCGGGGCGGGGTTCCTCTTTTTCTGGATCCGGCACCACGGCAGGTACCGGGTGAAAAAGGCGGCGAAGTCCGCGGTCGTCGCGGTGAAATCGGCGGGCGCGCTGCGCGAGGACCTGGTGCTCGAGCGCCGCAACCGCGAGCTGTTCCCGAAAGTCGAAGACCTGCGCCGGGCGATGCAGGGAGGCGGGGACCCGCCGCCGCGCCAGCGCGAGTTCGCGGCGGAGCTCGGGAAGCTCGTCGTCCCCGGCGTGAACATCTGCAAGCCCGTCGACTTCAAGGGGGACAAGGACGGCATCTGCGTGAAGTGCGAAGGCTTCGCCGAATGCTCGCTCCGCTACGTGGCGGGGCAGCCGACGGAGATCGTCGTGAAGACGCGGGAGTAGAACGGGATAGAATCCCGCCCCAAAGGCGCCACGTCATGCTCGTTTTCGTCAGTCTGGCGGCGATCGGTCTTCTCCTGACCGCTGCGTCCGCCTTGCTCGGACACGATTTCGAGGCCCATCCCGAGCTGGAGGTCGCCGGAGTCGGGTTCCTCAGCCTGCGCGCGATGGCAATCTTCCTGCTGACGTTCGGGACGGTCGGCGCCCTCGGGAGATGGCTCGAAAAGCCCCCCCTCACGAGCTCCCTATGGGGCCTTCTGGCCGGCGCCGGCATGTATGGCATCTACATCGCGGCCATGCAGCTCATCCGGTCCCAGCAGGCGAGCTCGCTGATCGAGGATCGCGAGCTCGTGGGCCTGACCGGTATGGTGACGGTCGCCATTCCCGCCAACGGCGTCGGGGAGGTGACCTGCCGACTGAAGTCCCAAACGACGCGCCGGATGGCCCGGGCCTCGCGCCCGCAGCCGATCGCGGAAGGGGCTCTCGTGAGAGTCGCCGAGTTGCACGGCGCGATGCTGCTCGTCGAGCCCGTGAGCTAGCCCCCAAGGAGCCGCTTTCCATGCCCAGCTTCATCCTTCCCGTCCTTCTCGTCCTCGTCGCGGTGGTGCTCCTGGTCGTCCTGATGACGGCCGTCCGCAACTACATCAAGGTTCCGCCGAACAAAGTGGCCGTCTTCTACGGGCGAAAGCACCGGACGCCCGACGGAAAGCTCGTCGGATTCCGTCTCGTGACGGGGGGCGCGGGCTGGAAGTGGCCCGTCCTGGAGAACGTCACGTACCTCGACTTGAGCGTTTTCCCGATCGACCTCGACGTGCGCGACGTGCCGAACATCGACGGCGTTCTCGTGAGCGTCCAGGCGGTCGCGAACGTGAAGGTGCGCAGCGACGAGCAGTCGCTCACGGCGGCCGCCGAGCGTTTCCTGGGATCGACGGTTTCCGAGATCAAGCAGATCGCGTACAAGAACCTGGAAGGGCATCTACGCTCGATCGTCGGCCGCCTCACCGTGGAGGAAATCGTCCGCGACCGCTCCAAGTTCAATCAGGAGGTCCTGACGGAGGCGACGTCGGACCTCGCGAAGATCGGTCTCGGCGTCGACGTCCTCACGATCCAGAAGGTCAGTGATGCCGAGGGTTATATCGAGGCGCTCGGGAAGAAGCGAACCGCCGAGGTGAAGCGCGACGCGCAGATCGGCGAGGCGAACGCGGCGCGCGAGGCCACGATCCAGTCCACGACGGCTCTCAGGGAGGGGAAGGAAAAGGAGAACGAGAACCTCGCCCTCGTCGCCCTGGCCGAAAAGGAGCGGGATGTCCGCAAGGCGACGTACGAGGCGGACGTCCTGTCCCAGCAGGCCACTGCCAAGCAGTCGGGGCCGCTGGCCGACGCACGGGCCCGGCAGCAGGTCATCGAGCAGGAAGTGATGGTCGAGCTGATCCGGACTCGCAAGCAGACGGAGGTCGCCGAGGCCGATGCCCAGAAGCGAGAAAAGCAGCTCCTGTCGGAGATCGTCAAGCCCTCCGAGGCCCAGAAGCAGCAGATCATCCTCCAGGCCGAGGCCACCAGGCAGCGGGAGATCCTCGAAGCCGAAGGCAAGAAGTCCGCGATCATCGCGATCGCTGACGGCGAGAAGCAGCGGCTCGCGATGGAAGGCCTCGGCCAGGCGGAAGCGCTGCGGTCGAAGCTCCTCGCGGAGGCTGAAGGCAACAAGGCGAAGCTTCTCGCCGAGGCCGAAGGAAACAAGGCCAAGCTCCTCGCCGAAGCGGAGGGAATCAAGGCGAAGCTGCTGGCCGAGGCCGAGGGAGCGCTGAGAAAGGCCGAGGCCTTCGCGAAGCTGGACGACTCTTCCCGGGCGCTTCTCGTCCTGGAGAGGTTCCCGGAGATCATCAAAGCTTTCGCCCCCGTCGCCGCCGCCGTCGCCGCTCCGATGGGAAACATCGACAAGCTGGTCATGATCGACTCGGGCGGATCGGGGGATGGCAACGGCACGGTCAACCGCCTGGCGAGCACCGTTCCCACGACGATGTTCCAGGTGATGCAGATGGCGCAGGCCCTCGGCCTGGACATGAGCGTCCTCCTGGGCAAGCTCGGGATCAAGGCGGAGGAGGAGACGAAGGGTGGGAAGAAGGGCTAGGAAAGCGCGCGCGGTCGGGGAAGGCCGTTAGAATCCCCTCGTGGTGATCGCGCTTTCCCTCGCGCTCGTCCTCGCGGCGCCCGTCTCGCCGATTCCGGGCGTGCCGTTCCCTCCCGGTGGGGAGATCGACCCCGTCCTCACGCAGGTCTTCACCGACCGCGCCGCCGCCGAGACGCGGCAGGCGGTGGCCCGCCTCGACGCCGACACGTCGCGGACGGCGGCCGAGAAGGCCGAGCTGAAGACGCGGCTCGGAAAGCTCAAGATCGCGGTCTTCACGACGTCGAAGTCGGTGGACGAGAGCGTGGCCGCTTACGAGCGGCAGCTCCCGCAATCGCGCTTCATCTTCGCCGAGCGCAATCTCGAGGCCGACATCAGGGACGGCATCAAGAGCGGCGCGATCCAGGCGGACGCGGCGGCGGTTGCGAAAGCAGTGGGCCAGAGAGGGCGGTCCGCGCGCTGGAACCGCGCGGACGGCGCCCTCGAGATCGACATCGAGGACCGCCTCATCGATCCGCGCACGGGCGCGATCGTCGTCAAGACGATCGTCCTCGTCACCTCATTGGCGGACTGAACCCTCGCCCGAAGCCGGCCGCTTGCCCTGGTAGTGGCGGAACACCTGCCACGCGCCGAAGGCGACGAGGAGGACCGGCCACCAGTCGTTCAGGAACGACAGGTCGATCGTCACGAATCGGTTCAGCAGCAGGAACCCCCCGATCAGGATGAGGAGAATGCCCGCTGTGAGGCTTCCGCTCACGCGCACCGGCTCATCGGAGCCGAGGACGTTTGCTTCCGGCCGGCCCGTCATGTTGATCGCCTTCGCCTGGCGCGTTGCGTCGATGATCGAGAAGACCATCCAGAACGGGATCGCGATGCCGGGAAACGGACCGCGGGAGTGGTC
The DNA here is from genome assembly GCA_937888435.1 of uncultured Acidobacteriota bacterium. Classification (GTDB taxonomy): domain Bacteria; phylum Acidobacteriota; class Thermoanaerobaculia; order UBA5066; family UBA5066; genus Fen-183. Next base: position 27,032 of record CALAQS010000356.1, on the reverse strand, counting down.
GGCCAGCGAGATGAACAGGACCCAAACGCCGAACAGAATCGCGGCGCGCTGGTAGAGGCCGAGATAGAGGTGCCCCATTCCCGGAATGATCCCGAGGACGCCCGCGGCACCGGGGTTCTTCGGCAGCGGCGCGGACGGCAACGCGGCCGCGGGTCCGAAGGCAATCGGGGGCGGCGGCGGCGCCGGCGAGAGAGAGGGAGGGTTCGGGGGCTGGGGGTTCGTGCTGGTGTCGTTCATCGTTTCCACCTGTTGTCAGGAACGTCGAAAGGGCTCGGAAGGTTCCGGCTTGTCGTGCGAAGCCTGCAGGACATCGACCGCCCCGCCGAAGACCTTCTCGAAGACGAGCTGCGAATAAGCGACGGCGCGGGCGCGGCCCGCGGCGAACGCGCGATACACGCGGTAGTCGAGCCGCTTCGTGATCGGGGCGGCCGCCCGGCCGAGCGCGCTCTCGTCGAAGCGGTGGACCGCGGCGACGCGCGCTTCGGAAAGCGCGCGCTCGCCCGCGGACGTCAGGTCGTTCGCGGCACCGCGGGCCGCCGACATCGGGTCCACGCGCAAGAGCGCGACGATCAGGAACGTCGCCGCGTACGCGGCCACGACGGCGAACCGCCAGTCGGTCACGAAGGGTTTCAGCCGGCCGAAGACACCGCGCGAGACATTCGACACGGCGCGGGAAGGCGCGGGCTCAGGGACGGCGAGCAGGCGCTTCAGGAGCGCGCGAGAGGGTTCCGGCCGCGTGAGCGCCCCCGGCGTGAGGAACGAGAGAACTTCCGAGGCCTCCTGGCGCGCGCGGACGTCGGCCGGAGTCTCCGAGAGGCGCGAGAGAAACCCGGGCGAGGGCTCGGGGCGCGCGAGGAACGCGAAGACGCCCGCGTGCCCCGCGACGAGCGTCGCGAGGAGCGCGCAGGCGGGGCATTCCGCCGCATGGGCGTCGGCGCCAGCGAGGGCGTGGGCCGCCGCGGCCGTGGCGCTCTCCCCGGCCCGGTCGAGGGCCTCGGCGAGGCGCTGCTCGAAGGCGCGGCAGGCCGCGCTCATCGCACGCCTCCCGTGGCCGTCGTGGTGCGCGGGCCGAAGGGCGAATAGAGCGACCTTCCGTCTCCCGTCGAGGCGCCGACGCGCCCCCGCACGACGCGGGCGAGCTCGATCCGCGCGCGGTTCAGGCGCGACTTCACCGTGCCGTCGGCCAGGTGCAGGAGGTCGCCGATCTCGCGGTAATCGAGGCCGTCGAGGTCGCGCAGGATCACGACCTCGGCCAGCTCGTCGGGCAGCTCGGAGATCGCGTCGAGCAGCATTCTCACGCGCTCGCGGCGCACGGCGTCTGCCTGCGGGTCGTCCGTTGCCGGAAGAAGCGTCGTGACGGCGTCGCCGGAGAGGAACGAGAACCCCTTCTCCTTTTTTCTCCTTCTGTAGTGATCGATGCACAAGTTCCGCGAGAGCGCCGCGATCCAGGCGAGAAGCGAGGCTTCGGTGGGCTCGTAGCGGTCGAGGTTCTGCCAGACCTTGAGGAAACAGTCCTGCGTGAGCTCCTCGGCCTCCGCGCGGTCGTACGTCATGTGCCAGGCGATTCCATAGACTTTTTTTCCATAGGAGGCGACGAGGTCCGCCCAGGCGCCCTCGTCCCCCTTCTGGCAGCGGGCGACGAGCTCGGCATCGGGGTGAGGCTCTGGCGGCATGGTCCTCGACTCGGTGTAACGAAAAAGCGGCCGGATCGGTTCCGGCGCCGCTAAGTCTATAATCGCCAAGAGTTCCGGAGGAGGGCAGGAAGTCGATGCGGACCGTTTCCGCCCGTTTCTCTCTTCTGGTGCTGCTGACGTCGGGGCCGGTCGCGGCACAGAACCAGCCCCCGTCTCCGCCCGCTCCCACTCCCGCCGCGGCGGCTCCAGCGCCCGCCACGGCAGGTTCCGCGCCGGCCGTTGCGGCCGCCGCGCCAGCCTGGCAGCCGTTCCAGGAGCTCGCGTTTCTCGTCGGCTCGTGGTCGGGCAGCGCGGAGTCCGGCGCGCGCGTCGGCGGGCGCGTCGCGCGCTTCACGCCGGAATTCACCGGGAATTACCTTGTCCACCGCGGAAGCACGATCCTCACGGCCGACGACGGCAAGGAAGAGACGATCGAGGAGGTCGGCTACTTCGCGTACGATCGGGAAAAGCGGCGGTACGTCGCCTCGTATTTCTTCTCGACCGGCATCAGCGCCACGTTCGACGTCGAGATCGCGCCCGAGGGCGTGCGCCTCACGTCACGCGAGCTCCTGAACACCGAGGCCGGGACGAAGGTGCGGATGCTTTTCTCGCGGAAGAGTGACGGCGAGCTGACCCTCTCGATGGACCTCGCGCCGGCAGGGAAGGAGCTCGTGCCTTTCCTCACGAGCAGCCTCCGGAAGAAGTAATCTCAGGCTCCATGTCCGGTCTCCGCAACATCGCGATCATCGCGCACGTCGACCATGGCAAGACCACGCTCGTGGACTGCCTCCTGAAGCAGTCCGGCACGTTCCGCGCGAACGAGGCGATGTCCGGCACCGAGCGGATCATGGACAGCAACGACCTCGAGAGAGAGCGCGGCATCACGATCCTCGCGAAGAACACGTCCATCCACTACCACGGGACGAAGATCAACATCGTCGACACGCCAGGCCACAGCGACTTCGGGGGCGAGGTCGAGCGCGTCCTCAAGATGGTGGACGCGGTGCTTCTCGTCGTGGACGCGGCCGAGGGCACGATGCCCCAGACGCGCTTCGTCCTGCGCAAGGCGTTCGAGCTGGGACTGAAGCCCATCGTCGTCGTGAACAAGGTCGACCGGCCGGACGCGCGGCCGCATCAGGTCATCGACGAGGTGTTCGACCTCATGGTCGATCTCGGCGCCACGGACGCGCAGCTCGACTTCCCGATCGTTTACACGTCCGCCAAGCACGGCTTCGCGCGCCGCGAGGTGGACCACACGGAGACGGACGTGCGGCCGCTCCTCGACGCGATTCTCGTGGAGGTGCCGGAGCCCGGCGGTGACCCCGCCGCCCCGCTGCAGATTCTCGTGGCCTCGCTGGACTACGACAACTACCTCGGCCGGCTCCTCGTCGGCCGCATCGTGAACGGGACCGTCGTGCCGGGACAGCAGGTCTCGGTCTGCAAGCTCGACGGCACCATGGCGAAGGCGAAGATCGCGAAGCTCATGGCGTTCGAAGGGCTGAAGCGCGTCGAGGTCGAGGAGGCGCGCGCCGGCGACCTCGTCGTCATCTCCGGCATCGAGGAGGTCACGATCGGCGAGACGCTGGCCGACTTGGAGAATCCCGTCGCCCTCGCGCCCATCGCCGTCGACGAACCGACGGTCTCCATGACGTTCCGCGTGAACGACTCGCCGTTCGCCGGCCGCGAGGGCAAGTACGTCACGAGCCGCAATCTCGGAGAGCGCCTCCAGAAAGAGCTGCGCACGAACGTCGCGATGCGCGTGGAGGCGACCGATAGCCCCGACGCTTTCCGCGTGTCGGGGCGCGGCGAGCTGCACCTCGCGATCACGGTCGAGATGATGCGCCGCGAGGGCTTCGAGTTCGCGCTCTCCCGCCCCCAGGTCATCCTCAAGGAGATCGACGGGCAGACCTGCGAGCCGATCGAGGAGCTCGTCATCGACGTTCCGGAAGTCGCGATGGGCACCGTCATCGAGAAGCTCGGCCAGCGCAAGGCCGAGATGACGAACATGACCAACCACGGCTCGGGACGCGTGAAGATCGAGTTCAAGATCCCGACCCGCGGCCTCTTCGGGTACCGCAACGAGTTCCTGACGGACACGAAGGGCGAGGGCCTCCTGTACCACGTCTTCCTCGGCTACGAGCCGTTCCGGGGCGAGGTGACGGGCCGCGGCCGCGGCGCGATGGTGTGCAAGGAAGCGGGGGAGACGACGGCGCATTCGCTCGAGCGGCTCGAAGAGCGTTCGACGCTGTTCCTGCCGCCCGGAGTCGAGGTCTACGGCGGGATGATCTGCGGAGAGAGCGCGCGGGAGAACGACCTCGTCGTGAACCCCTGCGTCAAGAAGCACCTCACGAACATGCGGTCGTCCAACTCGGACTTCGCCATCCGCCTCACGCCGCCGCGCCCGATGCCTCTCGAGCTCGCCATCGGGTGGATCGAGGACGACGAGCTCGTCGAGGTGACGCCGAAGTCCGTGAGGCTGCGCAAGCGCATCCTCGACCATTCCCTGCGGCGCGTCTCCGAGAAAAAGACTGCGGTCGCGGAAGAGGAAGAGGCGTGAGTACGCGCCGAGCGGTTGCCGCCGTTTGTCTGCTCCTCGCGCGGCCCCTCGTCGCCGACGGGGGCCGCGCCGCGGAGGTCGCTGCCTGGCTCACGGGAACGTTCGAGCTGAAGGACCCTGGTATCGACGGAGCGCCGGAGGCCCTCCGGGTCGTCATCGTGGCCGTGCCGAAGAGCCGGATCGCGAACGGCACCCTCGTCCTCTATCGCGAGCAGGCCGCCGCACCGAAGCTCGACGAGCCGTCCCAGCAGCGCTTCTACCGCCTCGAAGAGGAGGGGGACGGGGTCCGCATGCGCACGTTCGATCCGAAGGACCCCGTCCTCGTGCGCGGCAAGTGGCGCGACCCTTCCGCTCTCGCGCTCTACGGAGCGAGCGACATGCGTGAGAGGCCCGGCTGCGCGATGCTTTTCAAGAAATCGGGCGACCTCTGGGAAGGCGAGACGCCGGGAGCGGACTGCCCGTCGACCGTGAAGACCGCGACGACGATGACGTCAATCCTGATCCTCGCGCAGGATGGCTTCACCCAGTGGGACCGCGGATTCGACGAAAAGGGCCGGCAGACGTGGAAGTCCCCGGAAGGCGGCATGCGGTTCCTGAAGAGGTCGATGAACGCGCCCGTGAACGACAAGCTCATCGAGCGCCCGGTGGGCCGCCGCTAGAGCCAGCAACACTGCCCTACTCCGGCTCGACGACGAGTGTCCCTGTCGCTGAGCCCTCAGCAACCGGGCACCTTTGGTAGGACGCCTATGATGGCTTCGTGCCCCGATTCATTCGAAGAATCTCTCTTTTTCTTCTCGTCGTCCTTTCGGCGTTCTTTGCACGCGCCCAGGACGAGTCGAGCCGCCGCAGCGCCTCGGGCGTAGAGGAGCGTTACGCCGAGCGCGCGAGCTCGAGCATCCTCCTCGTCTACGACGGGAAGCGCGTGGAGCCGGGGCTCGAGCGCCTGCTCCTCTCGGCGCTCGAGCAGTCTTATGCCGACCTCGTTCAGGATTTCGGCTCGGGTCCAGTCGAGAAAGTCGTGGTCGTGGTCTACGCCGAGCGCGACTTTCAGGCTTCGACGCAGGCTCCCGCCTGGGCCGACGGCCTCTTCGACGGGAGGGTGCGCGTGCCGGCGCGCGGCATCACGGGCGTCACGCCGGAGCTTCTCTCCGTTCTCAAGCACGAGATGACGCACAGCTTCGTCCATTTCCGCGCGAAAGGGCGCGCCCCGACCTGGTTGCAGGAAGGGCTCGCGCAAGTCGAGGAGGGAAAGACGTCCGCGCCGTTCGCGTCCGCCCTCGCAGGTTCTTATGCCGCGCGCGGCACGTTCGCGCTGCAAGGCCTCGAAGGGGGCTTCACCGGTTTTTCCGCGCCGCAGGCGCGGGGCGGATACGCGATCTCGCTCGCCGCGGCCGAGATGTTGAGGGACACACGCGGCTTCGGCGCGGTCGCGCACTTCCTCGACCTCCTGGGCGACGGCTCTCTCGTCGAGGACGCCATGCGCGAGACGCTGCGTGCCGACTACCCGCGGCTCGAGTCCGACCTTGCGGACTGGCTGAAGCTCCGCGCGCGCTGAGCGTCAGGCGGGCGCGGCCGAGACCTGTGGCCGGCGGCGGCGGCCTCCGCGGCGGCGCTTGCGGGCGGGCGCAAGGCCCCCCGGCGCGGGATGAGAGATCGCGCCTGGCGGGGCGGGCGCTACCGGAAACGGCGCGGCGAGGGCCTGCGAGCCGAGGCCTTGCTCCACGGCCTCTTCCCAGGCCGCGGCGGCTTCGCGGTAGCGGCCGGAAGCGCGTGCATAAAGCGAGAGAAGCGCGACGGCGGCTTTCAGGTACGGCCTGCCGGCGAGGCGCCGCGCGCCCGGATCCGCCGGGCGCGTGCTCGTGAGCCGTCCGAACGTCTCGAGGACGTGCTTGACGGTCTGCGTGAGATGGTTCGGAAGTGCCATGCGGAGCGCGAGTGGATTCACGGTGTCCTCGAGGATGAGGAGAATCTGGCCGGGGCCCGCGGACGAGAGAGGCCCGTGGCGCCGCACGGCGTCGAACACGACGGGCAGGAACATCGCGGAGAGGAGCGTGGCCTCCTCGATCCTCGTCCCGAGCGACCGCTTCGCGTCGACCTCGCGCAGAAGCGCGAAGAGGAGCCCCGCGGCCGTTCCCTCGGCCGCGCGCGCGGCCCCGACGCCGCCGAGCTCGGGCAGGAGCGCGTCGAGCAGTCCAGCCTCCGACCACAGGCGATACGTATCGTGCCCCCATCCCCGCCGCAGCGGGTCGAGCAGCTCCTCCGTGACGCGTGGCGCGGCGCTCTTCGTGACCTCGCGGTTGAGCTCGGCGATGGCCGCGCGCACGTCCTCGGACATCTCGAACGAGAGGCGTGCCGCGAATTCGCAGGCGCGGAGCATCCGGACCGGATCTTCGCGGAACCGAATGAGGGGATCACCGATCGTGCGCACGACACGCCGCTCGAGATCCTCGACACCGCCCACGAAGTCGAGGACAGCGTAGGTCGCGATGTCGTAGAAAAGCCCGTTGATCGTGAAGTCGCGGCGGAGGGCGTCCTCCTCCGGGGACCCGAACGTGTTGTCCGAGCGGATGAGGAGATCGTCGTCCCCCTCCTGGCCCTGCTCGCCCTGCACGGCGTCGGGTGTCTTGCGGAACGTCGAAACCTCGACGACCTTTCCCCCTTCGAAGAGGATGTGCGCGAGCCGGAAGCGCCTCCCGATGACGCGCGAGTTGCGGAACAGGCGGCGGATTTCCTGAGGGCGCGCATCGGTTCCGACGTCGAAGTCCTTCGGCGTGCGGCCCGTCATGAGGTCGCGCACCGACCCTCCGACGAGATACGCCTTGAAGCCGGCGCGGTGCAGCCGGTACAGGACGCGCAAGGCGTCGGGGTCGATATAGCCGCGCGATATCGGATGCTCGGCGCGAGGCAGGATGCGGGGAATGCTCATCCCGCGGGATGTCGAATCGACATCGAGCTTCATTGTAACTGTTTCGGTGCGGCCCGAAAAATGAAACACTCGGACTGCTTCGGAGACTGCGATGCGGACAGCAGGCTTCACAGGCGACGACGAGGGATGAAACATCCCTCTGGCTTCCGCCTTGGACGCACGTCGACGAAGATGTCGGAGCGGTATCCGAGGCCGTCCGAGGACGCGCTGCGCCGGGCCCCGAAGGCCTAAGGAAAGGAACACCATGCCAACCCCCGTTCCTCCGGAAGTCCTCGCCGCTGCCAGAGCCGCCGCCGAGGACTCGCTCGTCCGGTTCGCCGCCGGAGACACCAGCGTCACCGACGAGGAGGCGCTCGCCTACAGGAACCTCATCCACGCTCTCAAGCTCTCGGGTGTCCGCAGCCCGGTGATGGAACTCATCGATCGCGCCGGCTCGCCCGGGAACTTCCGCACGGTGTAGCGCTCCCTCGCCGTGTGCGGACCCGCCCGCCCACGGCATTAGAAGCGCCATGAGTCCTCCCGATCACAATGCTTCTATGAAGAGAGCGCCCGAGCCTGACGCCTCCATTGAGACCAAAACATCCCTTCGCGGGGGACGCTGCGCGGTCTGGACTGGCTGAATTTTTTCCTCGCCGACGTCCAGGGCGGTCGGCATCGGCGCCTCGCTCAGCCAGGTCATCGCCGGTTCCATCGTGCATCACTTCGGTTTCAACGCGGGCTTTCTCTTCCTTGCCGCGGTCGCCTCGGCCGCATTTGGCATCCTTTACCTCGTCATGCCGGAGACACGCGAGAAACGATTTCTGAATCCAACCGTAGGAGCGCCAACCCCATGAGCACCATCCTTCTACTGGCTTTGTCGAATGTCTTCATGACCTTCGCTTGGTACGGGCACTTGAAATACGGTCACGACTGGCCGCTCTGGAAAGCGATCTCGGTCTCATGGGCGATCGCGCTGCTCGAATACTGCCTGGCGGTGCCGGCAAATCGCCTCGGCTATGGCCAGTTCTCGGGATTCCAGCTCAAGATGATTCAAGAGATCGTCACGCTCGTCGTCTTCGTCGCATTCGCGATTACGTTTCTGAAGGAGAAACTCGCGTGGAATTATCTCGTCGCCTTCGTGTTTCTCGGCGTCGCCGCGTTCTTCGCCTTTGCGTTCAAGACACCCGGACCGGCCGTCTGAATGACCTCGCTGGCGCCAGAACGCTCGGGACACGGGGCCGGCCCTCGAGGCCCTCGCGCTGCCGAGAGAGCCGCGCAGGAACGAAACGGGAACACGATCGCAGTAATTCGCCCACAAATCGGCGGAAAATGAGTACCCTCGGACGGTGTTGAGGCGCTTCCGCCGGGAAGGCGACCGGCGCCGCGAACCGCCGCTCGCTCTCGCCGCGCTCGTCGTGGGCGCGGTCGCCGCCTCCCGGTTCTTCGCGCTCGCACATTCACCGGGCGAGATCGACGAAGCCGTCTTCGCGGGCGCCGTGACGCGCTTCGACCTGTTCGATCTGTCGCCGCAGGCGCCTGGGTTTCCCGTGTGGATCCTCCTCGGCCGGGCCCTGCTGCCGTTCTGTGTCACGCCGTTCAACGCGCTCGCGACCGCGTCCACGCTGCTCGCCGCCTGCAGCGTGCCGGCGCTATACGTCTGGGGCCGGCGCGTCGTGGGCGGGTGGGCGGCGCTCGCGGGCGTTGTCTTCGCGTTCGCGTTGCCGGTCGTCTGGGTGAACGGGGGACGCGCGTTCTCCGACACTCCCGCCACGGCTTTCTTTCTCGGCGCGCTCGCGTGTCTCGCGACCGCCGAGGAGAGGCGCTCGCCGAACCAGACGCGCTGGCGCGACCTGATCGCCGCCCGGCGCGCCCGGCTTCTCGGGCTCGCGGCGGGGCTCCTCGCGGCCGCGGGCTTTGGCGTTCGGCCGCATCTCCTCCTCGCCTTCTTCCCGGTCCTCCTCCTCTTCATGGCGCGTCTCATGGTTCGGCACGACCGGGCCGACGCCGCATGGACGTTCGGCCTGTCCGCTCTCGCCGGCACGGCGGCTTGGTTCGTCTGGCTGTTCGCCCAGGCGGGCGGGGCGCCGGGGCTCTTCGCGTCGCTGTCCGAGCGCGCCGGATTTCGCGCGCACGCGTTCGCGACCGGCACCGTCGGCTCGCTCCTCGACTCCTTCCTCGTGCGGGACTTTCTCTCGTGGCGGCGCGCGCTCGTCGTCCTCGCGGTCGCGGCCGCGGGCCTCGCCGCGCTCGCCATGCGCAGGCGCCGCGGCTTTCTGGATCTCGTCCTCGTGCTCGTGCCGACTTTTTTCTCGCTGTGGTTTCTCCACAGCCGTGCGATGTCCCGCTACTCCGTGCCGTTCGTGCTCGTTCTCGGCCTCGCGGTGGGGGCGGGGCTCGAGGCGTTCCTCAGGCGGGGCGTCCTCGCTTTCGGCGCGGCCGGCCTCGCCGGCCTCTTCCTGGCTCGCGAGGCGTGGCCCCAGGTGCGCGTGAGCGCGCGCGAGGAGACGCCGCCGATCGCCGCGCTGCGCTCCCTCGAGCGCTGGGTGCATCCCGGCCGCGAGACGATCGTGGCCGATCCCGACTTTCACGCCTTCCTCAGGACCGAGCGCTGGGAAGGCCGCCTCGTCGTGTGGGGCTACCTGGACGAGGAGCTCGTGCAGGCGCCGCGCCAGATGAACAAGCGGCTCGTGCGCCTTGCGGACTTCACGGGTGAGGCGGGCGCACCGACCCTGGTCGACCCGCTGTGGCGCTCCTACACGAGGAGCGGACGCGTGGCGGAAACGCTCGGGAACGGGCGGCTTCTCACCGTCGCCGTGCGCGACCCCGCGCCGCCGCTCTTCGGCCCGGGCTTCGGCACGAAGGAGTCGGTGCCCGGTGAGCCCTCGTTTCGCTGGGCAGGTTCCGCCGCACACCTGTACGTGCCGGCCGATCAGGGCCCGCTCTGCGCCGTGCTGTCGGGCGAGCGGCCCGGGGACGTCGGCGAGACGACCCTGCGTGTGACGGAGTCGGGCTCCGGACGGCTGCTCCTCGAGCGCCGGATCGCGCCGGGTCCGTTCGATTTCGCGATAGTGCCCCGCGCGATTTTCGGGCCGATGCCGGGACCTTCGGAGTACGTGCTGTCCTGCGACCGGCCGAAGGACTTGCCCCCGCTCGAAGGCGCGAAGCGGCCCACGAAAGGTTGTTTCACGATTCGCGAGGCGACGTACTCCCATGCGCCGGAAGCGCTCTGGCCGAGGCAGGGGCTTCGCCTCGTGGCTGACATCGGCGCGCCCGACGACGGCCGCTTCGACCCGGAAGGATTCTTCGGACGCGAGAAGATCTCGGACACGGGGCTCGATCTGCGCTGGACGACAGGCACGGCATCCATCGTGTTCTCTCCTGTGCCCTACTTCACTCCCTCTCGGCTCATCGTACGTGCGCGCGCGGTGGCGGGGCCCGTCGATGTCGCCGTGTCTGTTGGTGACGTGCCTGCCGGTTCCGTCCGCGTAGGCGTGGGCCTCGCGGAGGCGTCCCTCCCGCTGCCGCCCGACGCCCTGCGCGCCCTCGCGGGCCCGGAGCCCGTGCGGCTGTGGTTCCACGCGCCGACGACGGTTCCGAAAGACGCCGGCAAGGGAGACGACACGCGCGCGCTCGGGATCGGCGTGGCCCGCGTTTCGCTGGAGTAAACGAAAGGATGAGTCCGCGGCGCTTGCCGCCGGGATTCTTCGACGGGGAAGAGGAAGATCAGCGCGAAGAATCTCTCAGAACGGACAGGAACGCCCCGACGAAAAGGGCGAGTCCAAACAGCGCGAGGCCGATCTCCCAGGTCTCCTTACCTTCGAGGAAAGTTCTTCCTTTCCCCGCGAAGAGTCCGACGAAGAGCACCGCCCCTGCCCAGAGCAGCAGCAGGAATCGCAGCTTCCTCGCGATGCGCCGGCGAAGCTCCGGGAAGAAAAGCAGCACGAGCGGCGCCCCGACCACGAGGATCAGCAGGGCCGCGCGCTTCACGGATCAGATGTTAGCGACATGCCGGGACTATGCAAAAGGAGCCGGCTCGTCCCGGCCGAGGCCGCGTGCCTCGCCGGGCGACGAACCGTCGTCGATCCTGTCGACCTGGAGGCGCGAGAGGCGCCTCGCGGCGTGTGCCGGACGCGCGTCCCGCTCGGTCTCGAGCGCCCAGGTCGCGTGCTCGGCGAGGAGCGCCGTCTCCAGCGCGAGCCCGAGCGTGAGCGCGAGGCGGCGGGCTCCGGCCTCGAGCCTCTCCGTATCCGTTGCGGCCGCGAGCCAGCTTTGCGCGTGGCGTACCGCCTCCCGGGCCCGGTCGCCCGCCGCCGTCAGCATTGGATGCGTGACGCCTTGAAGAGCGCGGTCGACTTCGGCGGCCAGGGGTGCGAGCCCAACCGCCTTCGCCGCCGCGCGCAGGAGGTCCAGGGAGAGCACGTTCGTCGTTCCTTCCCAGATCGGCAGCACCTGGGCGTCGCGAAGGAGGCGGGGCAGGCCGGTGTTCTCGACGTAACCGGCTCCACCGAAGCACTCCAACGCTTCGCTCGCGACGGACACGACCTGCTTTCCCGTCGTCAGCTTCACGATCGGCGTCAGGAGGCGGAGGAGGGCGGCCTCGCGCTCGCCGAGGCCTTCGGCCTCGTCGCGCCCGACGAGCTCGACGGCACGGAACGTGAGGTGAAATGCTCCTTCGAACAGGGCCTGGAGATCGGCGAGCGTCTCGAGGTGAAGCGCCTTCTCCGCGAGAGGAGAGCCGAAGGCCACGCGCCGGCCGGCGTAATCACGCGCCAACGCCAGCGCGCGACGCATGCCGGCGACGGCCCCCACCGCGTTCCACATCCGGGTGATCGTCAGCATGGTCGTGATGTTCTTCACGCCGCCGGAAAGGCCCTTCACGGGCGTGGCGATCGCTCCGTTCAGGAAGAGCTCGGCCGTCGGGACCATGCGCGTCCCGAGCTTGTCCTTCAGCCGCAGGATCTCGATTCCATTCGGAGCGCCGGCGGCGTCGCGCGTCTCGACGTAGAAAAGGGCGAGGCCGCTCCCGCCCGGTGGGTTTCCCTCGGGACGTCCGAGAGTGAGCGCCATTTCGGAGCTCGTCGCCGACGTGAACCACTTCGTGCCGAAGAGCCGCCAGCCTTCGGGTGTGTTCCTCGCGACTGTCTCCGACAGGCCCACGTCCGAGCCGCCGGTCCGCTCCGTCATCCACTGTCCCGAGGTCCACGCCTGTGATGGATCGCGGCTCGTCAGGCGCGGGAGAGCGCGCTCTTTTAGCTCGCGGTTTCCTGAGACGATCAGCGTCCGCGCGGCGCCGTCCGTCATCGCGAGAGGGCAGCTGTAGACGCCGGAAGACGGCTCGAGCAGATACGCGAGCGCCATCTGCGGGAGGCGCGAGAGGGCACCCCACGGCCTCTCGTATGCGAGCGCGATGAGCCCCATCCGGGCAGCGAGCGGCGCCACTTCCTTCCAGAGGCGCGTCGGCTCGATACGGTCGATCCGGCGGCCCCACGCGTCCCAGCCGGTGAGCGTCGGGACGGCGTCCGGCTCGGCTAGGAGGAGGTCGTAAAGAGGCCCGGCCGCGAGAGCGCCCATCTCGTGGAGCGAGGGCTCGACGGCCCGGAGCGTCCCGTCCGGGAGCTTCCGGGCAAGGAAGCTCCTCAGGACCCGGTCGTCGTCGTACTGGTTCGTGAGGCGAGGCGGGTCCTGGAAGAAAGGCATGGGAAATGGCGCGTTGTGCTCAGGAGTTGTCTCCGCGGGCTCGGGCCTGCTGGAGAACCGAGTGATGCCGGCCGTAGCCGAAGTAGATGAAGAACCCGATCGCCAGCCAGATGATGAGTCGCCACCAGTTCTCGGCGGGAAGGGAGAACATCAGGAGCGTGCAGGTGAGGATGCCGAGGATGGGCGTGAGGGGCACGAAGGGCACTCTGAACGGCCGGGGCGCGTTTGGGTTCGTGCGCCGCATGATGAGAACGGCCGCGCAAACGACGACGAACGCGAAAAGTGTTCCGATGTTCACGAGCTCCGCCAGAACGCGCAGAGGCAGGAAAGCCGCGAGAGTGGCCACGAAGATTCCTGTGATGATGGTCGACTTCCAGGGAGTTCTGAACCTCTCATGGATTGCGGCGAAAAAATTCCGGGGCACGAGGCCGTCGCGCGCCATCGCCAGGATGACGCGCGGCTGGCTGAGCATCATGACGAGGAGCACCGACGTGATGCCCGCGATGGCTCCGAGAGAGATCAGAAACTGCGCCCATGGCAGCCCGACCTGCCGGAAAGCGTCCGAGACGGGAGCGTCGATGTTGATCTTGTTGTAGGGAACCATGCCGGTGAGCACCGCCGCCACGGCGATGTAAAGAACCGTACAGAGGACGAGCGACGTCACGATGCCGATGGGGACGTCGCGCTTCGGGTTCTTGGCCTCCTCGGCGTGAGTCGATACCGAATCGAAGCCGATGTATGCGAAGAAGATCGTCGCCGCGCCCGCGAGCATGCCAAGGGGCTCGCCGCCCGCCCCGGTCTGCCCGAACAAGGTCTTTCCGAAGAAGCTCACGCCGGTGAGGCCGAAGGGAGCAAAGGGCTTCCAGTTTGCCGGGTTGACGTAGAAGGCGCCGACGATGATCACGAAGAAGACGATGATCAGCTTGACGATGACCATCGTCGCGTTGAAGCTCGCGCTCTCCCTGATCCCTTTCACGAGGATGACCGTCACGATGATCGTGATGATGATAGCGGGAAGATCGAGCAGTGTGCCGGTCGAGACGAAATGCCCGAGCTTCGGATCGTAATCGAACGGCGCCGTGGAGAACACGTGGGGAATCTTGAGTCCAAGGATTCCTATGAAGTCCTGAAAGTAATGCGACCATCCATGCGCGACGGTGGCGGAACCGACGGCGTATTCGAGAATGAGGTCCCACCCGATGATCCAGGCGAAGAGCTCTCCCAGCGTCGCGTAGGCATAGGTGTAGGCAGAGCCCGCGACCGGCACCATCGAGGCGAATTCGGCATAGCACAGCGCCGCGAAGATGCAGGCGATTCCGGCCGCTACGAACGACAGCATCAGGGCCGGCCCGGTCTTGTCGTGGGCCGCCTGGCCCGTGAGCACGAAGATGCCGGTGCCGATGATCGCGCCGACTCCGAGGCTCGTGAGTTGCACCGGCCCCAGAATGCGACGCAGCCGGTTCTCTCCCCTCATCTCCTCCATGAGGCGTTCCATGGATTTCGTCGCAAACAGCGGGTTCTGACGCACGTTTCGCCCTCCTGTCCGCAACGCGCGGCGCCGGATTGTTTCGCGGAAGATACACCAGGGCCCGCTTAGAATGTCGATGCAGGGGAGCACGCATGACGGTTTCTCACCCGCCGGCCCTCGCGCCGGGCGACATCGCGGACGAGTTCCGCTCTTCAGTCAAGACCTACGGGGTGAAGACGCCCCTCGCGGGCGTGAAGATCCACCGCCTCACGCGGCACGTGGACGACCGCGGGTTCTTCCAGGAGGTCTACCGCGCGCAGGCGGACCATCCGGGCGGCGAAGGCCTGGCCGAGTTCTTCCGGGACGTCGCCGTCGCCCAGATCAACTTCACGATCGTGAATGCCGAGAACCACATCAAAGGCCTGCACTACCACCTCAAACAGCAGGACGTCTGGTTCTGCCCGCATCCGTCGAAGGCGAAGTTCGTCCTGTTCGACGTGCGCAAGGATTCGCCGACGTCCGGCAAGACGCAGGTCGTCGTGGCCGGGGACGGGCACGACGTCCTCGTGCGCATCCCGGAGGGCGTCGCGCACGGCTATCGGCCGCTCTCGAACCCCTGCGCGCTCTTCTACATCGTGACGCGCACGTTCGACGCGAAGGACCCCGATGAATGGCGCATCGCCTGGGACCACCCCGCCGTGAAGGATCTCTGGGAGATCCCGAACGGCTGATCGCCCGGGGGGCCGCGTTTCAGCGCTTCTCGCGGACCGTCAGGACGGGCACCGGGCAGATGCGCACGACGCGTTCGGCCGTGGAGCCGATGAGGAGCTTCTCGAGCGCGTTGCGGCCGTGAGTGCCGAGGACGACGAGCGACGCCTTCGTCTTCACGGCGGTCTCGACGAGGACGTCCGAGGGGCGGCCCCAGAGGAACTCCGACGTCGCCGAGACCCCGCGCTTCTCGGCGGACGCGACCGCGGCCGCAAGGCGCTTTTTCGTGGCGTCTTCCCATTCTTTCTGCGTCGACACGTCGAGGTAGGGGAGCGCGCCCGCCACGTCGAACGCCTGCACGGGCTCGATGAGGACGTGCACGATGTGGATCTTCGCGCCCTGCGAGGCCGCGAGCGACACGGCGAACGAGAATGCCCGTGCGGCGCAGACGGAGAAGTCCGTCCCGACGAGAATGTTCCTGAGGAGGGCGGGCTTCTTCGACATCGCGATCACCTCTTCTGTTCGAGCCGGCGCCGCTTCAGAGCCGCGACGGCGGCGCCGATCTCCGCGGACGAGGGCTTCAGGGGGAAAGACGCCCCGCGGCGGTAGCGTGAAATCCCGTCGACGAACGTCGCAACGACGTGCGATCGGTCCATGCTGTAAACGATAGGCCCGTACGGGTCGTCGCGCCAGGTCGTCGGCTCGGCGAAACCCGAGCCCGGGTCCAGAAGCAGGAGATCGGCACGGCGGCCTGTTTCGAGCGTGCCCGTGGGGAGGCGTAGCGCCGAGGCGCCTTCGGCCGTCGCCATCCGGACGACATCCCAGGCGGAAAGCGCGCCGGGGCCGAGGCGGACTTTCGGGAGCAGCGCGGCGAGGCGCATCTCCGTGAACGCGTCGAGCCGGTCGTTGCACGGCGCGCCGTCAGCCCCGATCGTCACGCGGATGCCCTGCGCGCGGTACTCCGGAACCGGACAGATCCCGGAAGCCAGCTTCAGGTTCGAGGACGGGCAGTGCGCGACCGTCGTTCCGCGCGCGGCGAGGAGCGCGCGTTCGGCACCGTCCGTGTGGATCACGTGCGCGAGGACGACGTGGCTTCCGGAGATCCCGACGTCGTCGAGATAAGCCACGTTGCGCTTCCCGGTCCTCTGCATGACGAGCGCGACCTCGTCCGCGTTCTCGGACGCGTGCGTGTGGACGAGAAAGCCATTCGCACGCGCGCGCGCGGCGGCGCCCCTGAGGAGGCGATCCGTGCACGAGACGGCGAAGCGCGGGCAATAAGCGACGCGCAACTTCCCGTCCGCCGTGCCGTGCCATTTCTTCGCGAGGCGCTCGACCTCCTCGAGAGATTCGGCCGTGCCCACGCGCAGGTTCTCCGGGTTCGTCGCCGGGTCGTCCATGAGCGCGTTTCCGCTCGTGACGCGGAGGCCCGAAGCTTCCGCCGCGCGAAACACGGCGTCCGTGTGGCGCACCGTGCCCATGTCGAGAATCGCGGTCGTGCCGCCCGCGAGGAGCTCCGCGAGACCGAGCCGCGCCGAAATCTCGAGCGTCGCCTCGTCGTGCGCCGCCTCGCCCGGCCAGACATGCGTCCTCAGCCACGGGAGGAGCGGCAGGTCGTCCGGGCCGTTCCTGAGCAGCGCCTGGCAGAGATGGATGTGCGTTTGGACGAATCCCGGCAAGAGCCAGAGGCCGCGCGCGTCCAGGCGCTCGAGCGGCTGTCCCGCGGCCGCGATCTCACGTGCGCGGCGCTCCGCGTCGCCGTGGAGAGCCGTGATCACGCCGTCTTCGACGAGCACATGGCCGCCAGCCGTCACGTCCGAGACCTTGGTCATCCCGACGACGAGCGCGTTCTCGACGAAAAGGGGGATCACCGGGGGATTATCTGCTTCCTACGCGAGGATCGCCCCTTCGTGCGCGAGCAACCAGCGCTTTCGCGGAACTCCTCCGCCATAGCCGGCGAGCTTTCCGTCCGAGGCGATGACGCGGTGGCACGGCACGACCACCGAGACCGGATTCCGCGCGTTCGCGCCCGCGACCGCGCGAACGGCCGAAGGCTTGCCGACCGCGCGCGCGAGCTGCGCATAGGATAGCGTCGCGCCGGCCGGGATCTTGCGCAAGCGCGACCAGACTCTCTCCTGGAACGGCGTCCCGTCCGTGTCGATCTCCAGCGCGTCCAGAGCGCCGAAGTCACCGTCGAGATAGCGCCGGAGCGCACGGCCGGCGGGTCCGCCGTTCGCATCCGGCGTGAGCTCGAGAGCGCCGAAGCGCTTCGTGAGCTCGTCCTTCATCCGTGGCCAGTGATCCTTGAAAGAAAGTGCGACGAGCCTTTCGCCGCGGCGCGCGAACACGATCGCGCCGGCTGGCGAATCGATTTCCGTGACGAAAAGACGTGTGGCGTCCATCTAGGTCTCCTTCCGGGCGGCGGGAGCGGCAAGTGAATTCCAGAGGTGCAACGTCGCATAGGCGCGGAACGGGCTCCACGAGGCGGAGCGTGTGCGAAGTGTCGGCGCGTCCGCGGAAACGCCCGCCGCTTCGAGCGCGCGGCGAAGCCCGAGATCTCCCTCGGGGAACGCGTCCGGCTCGCTGAACGCGCGGAGCGCCACGACTTGCGCCGTCCAGGGCCCGATGCCGGGCAGCGCGCAAAGGCGCTGCTCTAGATCGTCCAGGCCGCGGGGAGCGACGAGCTCGACCTTTTTCGTGTGAACGGCGAGCGCGAGCGTCCGGATCGCGTTCGCGCGCGTGCCGGGAACGCCGATCCCGGACAAGTCCGCCGCGGCGAGGACGGCAGGCGACGGAAACACGTGCGTCAAGCCGTCCGCACCCCCGCCCGGGAGCGGTCGCCCGAACGCCGCGACGAGCCGGCCCGCGAGCGTCCGCGCTCCGCGCACTGAAATCTGCTGGCCAAGGATCGCGCGAACGGCGATCTCGAATGGATCCCACGCGCCCGGTACACGGAGGCCGGGGCGGGCCGCGACGAGCGGCGCGAGGAGCGGATCGCGGCGCAGCACGGCGCCGATCGCGAGCGGGTCCGCGTCGACGTCGAAGATGCGCCCCGCGCGGCGCACGATATCGAGGAGGTCCGGCCCCGGTGGAAGATCGAGCGTGAGAGCGAGAAAGTTCCTCCCCTCCTCGTACGACACGCCGAGAACCCCTGCGCGTCCGCGGCTTTCGATCGTGCGGAAGTAAGCGTGATCGCGGACTGTTTCGACTCCCGGAAGCGCGCGTTCTCTCAAGAAGAGAAAAAGAGGCGCTGCATCGAACGGAAGCCTCATCGGGAGCGTCAACCGGAGGAGGTGCCCGCCGGGCCCGTTTTTCACCGTCGAGCCCGCCCGCGGCCTTGATTCCTTTCGCAGCTCGCGCGGGGCGCGATGAAACGTCGCCCGAATCGCGTCGTTGAACCGGCGCACGCTCTCGAAGCCGGCCGCGAACGCGACTTCCGCAATTGGAAGCGAGGTCTCGTCCAGCAGCCGGCGCGCGAAGTGGACGCGGTGCGTGCGTTGAAGCGAAGCGGGAGATGCGCCGACATGCTCCGCGAAAAGCCGCCGCAAGTGCCGCGAGCCGAGTCCGAGCCGTTCCGAAAGACTTTCAACGGATTCATGCCCGTCGCCGTCGAAAATCCGTTTCAACGCGCGCGAAACCGTCGCGGACGTCCCGTTCCACACGGGCGAGCCGGGCGCGGTCTCCGGCCGGCAACGCCGGCACGGGCGGAACCCGGCGTCTTCAGCGGCGGCTGCGTACTCGTAAAAGCGCATGTTCTTCGGTTTCGGGAGAGGCGCGGGGCAGCCGGGCCGGCAATAGACGCGCGTCGTCACGACGCCGACGAAGAACCGGCCCGAAAAACGGGCGTCTCGACTCAGAATGGCCTGTACGCAGGCGGCGTTCTCGAGGTCCACGCCGGGAATCTACTCCCCGGCTGGTAGAAAACTAGCCGTTTTCGGACATGGCTGTCCGAGCGGTCAAGGAGCCGGGGCCGGAGGTTCGGGCGGGACGGGGGAATCCGGCAGGTCGGCCGCGGGAACGCCGCCGAGGCCGATGCGGTCCGCGATCGGGACCTGCGCCGCGAGGACGATCGCGACGAGCTCGGGAACCGGCAAGCCCCATTCCTCCGCGCCACGCGTCACGTAATTCCGGTCCACGGAACGCGCGAAGGACTTTTCCTTGAGCCGCTTGACGACGGACTCGACGGGCACGTCCGCGATTTTTTTCGTCGGACGGATGAGCGCGCACGCGCCGGCGAAGCCCGTCAGCTCGTCCGCGGCGAGGATCGCCTTCTCCATCGGCGTCTTCCGCTCGATGTTCGTGTAGAACGCATGTCCGCCGACTGCGCGGATGATCTCCTCCGGCCAGCCGCGCTCTCTCAGGATCTCCATGCCGCGCCAGACGTGATCCTGCTCCGTCGGATACTTCTCGTAATCGAAGTCGTGGAGCATCCCGACGAGGCCCCAGGTTTCGATGTCCGCCGCGTCCGTCACGCCCGAGGTGCGCGCGAGATGTCGCATCGTCGCCTCCACCGCGAGCGCGTGGCGGCGCAGCGGCTGCGAGTGAGTGAATTCCGTCAGGAGAGCCCAGGCGTCCGCGCGCGAGTTCATGCGCACATTCTATGCGGACCTCATTAAAAGCGGACTGGCTTATCTTTAATGGCTTTTTTGCACCCTCCGATGTGCAAAACGACGTATTTTCGTTGACTTTTCGGCCATGTGACTGGATTCTCCGCGCGGCGTGGCGAACGATCGGGACAACTTCGGCCGATGAAATCCGCGGAAATCCTCAAGCAATGCGATCGGGAAGGCGTCCGGTTCCTGCGCCTCCAGTTCACGGACATCCTCGGGATCATCAAGAACGTCGAGGTGCCTCGCTCGCAGTTCGAGAAAGCGCTCGACGGCGAGATCCAGTTCGACGGCTCCTCCATCGAGGGGTTCACGCGCATCGAGGAATCGGACATGGGCCTCGTGCCCGATCTCGCGACGTTCCGCGTGTTCCCATGGTCGCACCCGACCGGAAAGGTCGCGCGGCTCGTTTGCGACATCATCACACCCGACGGCAAACCGTTCGCGGGCTGTCCGCGTCAGACGCTGAAGCGCCAGATGGAAAAGGCGAAGGCCATGGGCTTCACGCTCATGACCGGCCCCGAAGCGGAATTCTTCCTCTTCCGGCGGAATGCGGAAGGCGACGCGATCGTCGACACGCACGACGAGGGCGGCTACTTCGACCTGACGCCCGTGGATCGCGGCGAGGAGACGCGGCGCGACATCGTCGTCGCGCTCGAAGCGATGGGCTTCGAGGTCGAGGCGGCGCACCACGAGGTCGCGCCCGGTCAGCACGAGATCGACTTCAAGTACGGCGACGCCATCTCGACGGCGGACAACGTCACGACGTTCAAGCTCATCGTGAAGAAGGTCGCGCTGGACCATGGCTTGCACGCGACGTTCATGCCTAAGCCGATTTTTGGCGTGAATGGTTCGGGGATGCACGTCCATCAATCGCTCATGACGGGAACGGGCGCCTCGCCGAAGAACGCGTTTTACGACCCGAAGGCGACATACGAGCTTTCCGCGACCGCGATGCGCTACATCGGAGGCGTTCTCAAGCACGCGCGCGCTCTCGCCGCAGTCACGAACCCGCTCGTGAACTCCTACAAGCGCCTCGTTCCGGGATTCGAGGCGCCGGTGAACGTGGCCTGGTCGGAGCGCAACCGCTCGCCGATGGTGCGCATCCCGGCGCGCCGGGGCATGGGCACGCGCTGCGAAGTCCGCATGCCCGACCCGGCCTGCAATCCCTATCTCGCGTTCACCGTGATGCTCGCGGCGGGCCTCGACGGCATCAGGAACAAGATCGAGGCGGGTGAGCCCGTGAACCAGAACATCTTCGAGATGTCGGCTCGCGAGAAGCGGCGTCTCAGGATCGACGTTCTTCCCGCGAACCTTTCCGAAGCGCTCGATTGCCTCGAGAAAGACGACGTGCTGAAGAACGCGCTCGGCGAGCACGTGTATGAGCACTTCGAGCAGGCGAAACGCACCGAGTGGGAGACGTACATCTCACGCGTTCATCCGTGGGAAATCGACACTTATTTGAAAGCCTATTGAAAGGGAGGAAATTTCCAATGACTCCAAAGGAAGTTCTGAAATTCGCAAAAGACAAGGGCGCGCAGTTCGTCGATCTACGCTTCATCGACCTGCCGGGCCTCTGGCAGCATTTCTCGATCCCGATCTCGGAGCTGTCCGAAGACATCTTTACGGACGGGCTCGGGTTCGACGGCTCGTCGATTCGCGGTTTCCAGTCGATCGACGAGTCCGACATGCTGCTCATTCCCGACCCGACGACGGCCGTCATGGACCCCTTCACGCAGCATCCCACGCTCGTCGTCATCTGTGACGTGAAGGATCCCGTCACGGGCGAATGGTATTCGCGCGACCCGCGGCACGTCGCGAAAAAGGCCGAAAGCTACCTGAAGAAGACGGGCCTCGCGGACACGATCTTCATCGGGCCCGAGCTCGAGTTTTTCTTCTTCGACAGCGTGCGCTTCGACCAGAATACGCACAGCGGCTTCTACTTCATCGACTCCGAGGCGGGCTTCTGGAACGCGGGCAAAAAGAGCACGCCCGAGCAGCCGAACCAAGGCTACAAGGTGCGCTACAAGCAGGGCTACTTCCCGGTCCCGCCGATGGACCACTTCCAGGACCTGCGCTCGGAGATGGTCCTCGCGCTGCAATCCGTCGGCATCCGCGTCGAGGTGCACCACCACGAGGTCGCGACCGCGGGTCAGACCGAAATCGACATGCGGTTCGGAACGCTCACGAAGATGGCCGACAGCGTCTGCTGGTACAAGTACTGCGCGAAGCAGACGGCGTACCGGAACGGCAAGAGCGCCACCTTCATGCCGAAACCGCTCTTCCAGGACAACGGCTCGGGCATGCACACGCACCAGTCGCTCTGGAAGAACGGCAAGAACCTCTTCTACAAGAAGGGCAGCCCGTACGCCGACATCTCGGACATGTGCCGCTGGTACATCGGCGGCATCCTCAAGCACGCGCCCGCGCTTCTCGCCCTCATCGCGCCGTCCACGAACTCCTACAAGCGGCTCGTGCCCGGCTACGAGGCGCCGATCAACCTCGTCTACAGCCAGCGGAACCGCTCGGCGTGCATCCGCATCCCGATGTACAGCAAGAGCGAAGGTGCCAAGCGCATCGAATTCCGCACGCCCGACCCCACGTGCAACCCGTACCTGTCATTCGCGGCGTGCCTCATGGCCGGCCTCGACGGCGTCGCGCACAAGATCGATCCGGGCAAACCGGTCGACAAGGACCTCTACGAGCTGCCCGAGGCCGAGGCGAAGAAGATCAAGCAGCTCCCGGGCTCGCTCGACGTCGTCCTCGACAATCTCGAGAAGTCGCACGACTGGCTGCTCAAAGGCGACGTTTTCACGAAGGATCTCATCGAGACCTGGATCGAGTACAAGCGCAAGAACGAGGTCGATGCGATCCGCCTGCGGCCGCATCCGTGGGAGTTCGCGATGTACTACGACATCTGAGCCGAGCGCGTTGAGGGCGGGACGACAGAAGCTCGTTCCCGCCCCCGACGGCCTTCGGCGCCTGTTCGTGAGGCCGCGGTTCAGAAGTCGAGCTTCGCGCGTGCGGCGGCGAGGATCGCCGCCACCGCCGCGGGCAGGCCGAGTGCGCGAGGGTGGACGACGAGGTCGTAACCCGCCGGATCCTCGATCTCCCTCTGGAAGGCCTGCCACACGAAGTCCCGCTGCGCCGCGTCGCTCGCCGCGATGCGGCGGCGCGCTTTGTCGGGCGCGAGGCCCAGGTCGTGCGCGAGCGCCTTGGCGCGGTCTGCGGCCGGGGCCACGGCTCGGACGCGAAGCCCGCGTGTGGGATCCAGGATGAAGTTCGCACCGCGTCCCACGAGCACCGCGTGGCCCTCGCACCCCAGCCGCCGGACGACGCGCGTCAGATCGACGAGGTAACGAGACTGTCCGGGGTCGGCCGGAATGATGAGCGGCGCGATGTATTCGCCGAACGCGCGCACGCCTTTTTCGTCGAAGCGCTCGAGGGTCCACTCGTCGCGCCGCTCTTCGGCCGCTACCGCCTGGAGGATCTCGCGATCGTAGATGCGCCAGCCGAGCGCAGCGCCGAGCTGGATCGCGAGCTCGCCGCCTCCCGCTCCGAGCTCGCGCGATAGCGCGATCCAGGGCCCTTCGGCCTGCGCTGGCCCAGCGGGCGGGCCTTCCGTCGCGCGCCGGCGCATTTCCGTGAAGCGGCCCTGGCGGTCCGCAAGTTCCACACCGGGAAGCGTCGAGGTCATGACAGCCTCCCCTTGGCCGACCGGCCCTCGGCCGGACCGGGCCCTTTCATAATGTAGTGCCGCCGCGCCGCGGGTGCAGCCTCGGCCGCCTCATGCCGTCACGAAATGAACATCGCGTCGCCGTAGCTGAAGAAGCGGTAGCGCTGCGCGACCGCCTCTTGGTAGGCGGCGAGGACGCGCTCACGCCCGGCGAACGCCGAGACGAGCATGAGGAGTGTCGAGCGGGGCAGGTGGAAGTTCGTCAGGAGCGCGTCCACGACGTGAAACGCCGCGCCCGGCACGAGGAAGAGGTCCGTCTCGAACGCGCCGGCGGCTACGGCGCCGCCGTGCGCGCGAGCCGACGCTTCGAGCGTGCGCACGGTCGTCGTGCCGACCGCGACGACGCGACGTCCTTCGCGTTTCGCCCGGTTCACGCGTTCGGCGGTGTCCGCGGGGATCTCCGCCCGCTCGAGATCCAGGCGGTGGTCTTCGACGCGATCGACTTTCACGGGTTTGAACGTGCCGAGGCCGACGTGCAGCGTCACGCGCGCGATCTCGATGCCCCGCGCGGCGACGGCGGCGAGCAGCTCCTGGGTGAAGTGGAGGCCAGCGGTCGGCGCCGCAATCGCGCCGGGGCTATCCGCGAAGACGGTCTGGTAATCGATTGCGTCTTGCGCGTCCGCGACGCCGCCGGGGCGGTGGATGTACGGCGGCAAGGGAGCGGAGCCGAGGGAGGCGAGATCGTCCAGGAGTGAAGACGTTCTGCTCCCGAGTTTTTCGAACCGGAGCACATAAAGGCCTCCTTCGGTGCGAGCGGCAGCTGGCTCCGCCTCCCAACCCCCTTCGAAGAAGAACATCCTCGCGGCCTTCACCCGCTTTCCCGGCTTCGCGAGGCAGCGCCAGTGCTCCGTTTTCTCTTTCGAAGAAAAATCCGAAATCGTCGAAATCTCCGGAATCTTCGAAACCAGGAGGAGCTCCGTCCTCCTCCCTTTCTCGTCCGTCCCGAAAATCCGCGCCGGGATGACTTTCGTGTCGTTCAGGACGAGGACGTAGCCCGGGTGGAGAAGCGACGGGATGTCGGCGACGGACCGGTGGGTAAACGCGCCCGTCCGGCGGTCGAGAGTCAGCAGCCGCGCGGTGCCACGCGGCGCAGGCCGCTGGGCGATGGATTCGGGCGGCAGCACGAAGTCGAAATCCGCGACGTCCATCCGGAGCATTTTGCACGGCCGCTGTGCGAGACTGCCGCGATGCGGTCGAGGTCCGGAGCCGTGGTAGGGCTCTACGCCCTTCTGGCGCTTCTTGCCGTGCCGATCTTCCCGCACTTCCTCTCGCCGAACGAATTCACGCGCTGGGCGCTCGCCGCGTCGCTCGTCGAGCGCGGCACGCCGGAGATTTCGTCCGTCCTGCCGCTCCTAGGACCGGCCTTCGAAGACGTCTCGGAGAAGGACGGGCGCGTCTACTCGAACAAGGCGCCCGGCGCGACGCTCGTCGCGCTGCCGGGGTACCTACTCGCACGCCCATTCGTGGGCTCTCCGTCGGCTTCTTCGATGCGCCCGGTCCTGTGGGCGATGCGGCTCTTCGGCGCGACGCTGCCCGCCGGGTGCCTCGCACTTGTCCTCTTCCATGCGGCCGTGCGTTTCGGGGCTTCTCCTCCACGCGCCGCGAGCGCGGCGTTCGCGCTCCTGTTCGCGACGCCGCTTTTCGCCTACGGCCTGCTTCTCTTTTCGCACGCCCTCGTGGCGGCGTGCCTCTTCGGCGGCTGGGTCGCGCTCTTTTTCCCGGGAGATCCCTCGCGCTCGTTCCGCCGCGATTGCGCTGCGGGCGCGCTCCTCGGTCTCGCCGTGATCTCGGAGTACCCGGCGGCGGTGCCCGCGGGTGTGCTCGTCCTCTGCGCGGTCATTCCCGCGCCCCGGCGACTTCTCACCCTCGTGGCCGGAGGTGCTCCCCTCGCCGCCCTTCTCGGCGCGTACGATCTCGCCTGCTTCGGGGGAGTTTTCGAGGTGTCCTCCGCTCACGAGCGCGCGCCTCTCTTCCGGTCGCTTGCGTCGGCAGGCCTCTTCGGCATCTCTCTGCCGTCTCCGGAAATCGCGCTTCGCCTGCTCGCGGACCCGTCGAAGGGTCTTCTCGTCTTCTCGCCGTTTCTCCTGCTGTGGCCCGGAGCATTTCTCTCGTCCCGCCCCGCCTTGCCTTTTGGGAGCCGCCTCGCGCTCGTGCTCGCCCCTCTCTCGCTCCTCCTTCTTTATGCGGGCTACCCGAACTGGCACGGCGGCTTCACGGTGGGGCCGAGGTATCTCGTCGCGGCGCTGCCGTTCCTCGTTTTCCCGTTTGCATTCTCAGAGGGGGGATTTCTCGAGAGCACGCTCGTCGGGGCCTCGACGCTCGCCGTTTGCGCGACGACCCTCGCGTTTCCATTTGTCCCTCCCGGGTTTGCGTTGCCCTGGGGCTCGTTCGCGGAGTTTTTCTTCGAAAGGGGACTGACGGGACCGAATGTGCTGCATCTCTTCGCGCCGGTGGCGGCGCGCTTCGCCCTGCCTGCGATCGTGTGTGTCGCAGCGTATTTTTTCTTGGGCAGGAAAAGGGAAGGGAAGGTTTTCTCAGAAGGGAAGAAGGAAGAGAAGAAGAGGAGCGCAAGGGCGAAGGCGGCGTTCGCTTTTCTTTGCGGCGCTGCCGTCTACGCAGCCCTCGGTATTCTCCTTTCCAAGCAAATTTCGTTTCTCTCCCCTTCTCTTGTCCTCCAGCGCGCATATATCGCCGATGTCTACTTCGACCAGAGAGGCACGCTCGAGGAGGAGATCGCCCGGACGGGCTCCCCGCAGCCGCGTCTCCTTGCCCGGCGCGAGCGGGAGCTCGCGCTCCCCCCGCCGCCCTGGCCATTCACGCCGGCGTCACGTTGACGGAAGGCGACGCGCCGTGGCGAGGGCAAGGACGACGCCGAGGGCCGCGATCCCGAGCCCGAGCCGGAAGGACGACGGGCGGTACTCCAGGACGACGTCATGGGTGCCCGCGGGAACGGGGATCTGCGTGAGCTCGCCGGCCTTCGACTCGATGTTCGTCGGAACCCCGTCGACTTTCGCCCGCCAGCCGGGGAACATCGGATTCGCGACGACGAGCCGGGACGGGGCGGGAGATTCGGTCCGCATCGTCCAACGAGTCGCGATGCGCCCGACGAGGAGCGCGTTTCCAGGCGCCCCTTCCAGCCTCACGCGCGGCTTGGCGCGGCGGTTCACGAGGATTCTTCCGTCCGGCCCGGAATAGATCTCCACGAGGTCCAGACCGAGGCGTGCGTTCAGCTCCGGAGCGCCGAAGGCGAACTGCGGGTGCAGGAGCAGGTACTTCACGCTCCAGGCGTCGAGCGCCGCGCCTCCCGGCGCGAGGTCCCATGGCTCGATGACGTCCACGATCGCCGGCGTGTTCGTGAATCGCCCGATTGCCGCCCGGCGCTCACGCCAGGCGCGGACGGCGAGAGCGTCGTATCCGCGCAGATCGTCGAGCGCAAGAAGCGTCGCGGAGTTGGCCGGGAGGAAGGTATGAAGAGGGAGAATGTGGAAGGGCTCTGGATCGGAGGCGATCCTCGCGAGCAGCGGCGTCGACAGCGCCAGCTCGGCCGGGGGAGTGATGGAGTGGATGCCGCGAGCCGCGCCGAGAAGCTCGGTGCCCGCGACCGCCACCAGGAGCCAGGCCGCACCTTTCCCGGGGGCTCCGAGGCGATTGACGCGTCTTCCTCCCGCGTGTAAGGTCTGCGCG
>CALAQS010000355.1 GCA_937888435.1 uncultured Acidobacteriota bacterium | reverse complement strand
CTTGAGCGCCTCGCTACGCCCTCTCAGAACTCATCGTCCTGCAACGACTTCCGGGCAGAGATCAAGTTGAACCTGGGCTTCGAAAACAGAGAACATGGTTCGTGTAGCGGACCGACTGGGGAGCCTTCATGGAAAAGGGTCGATTACTCGAACCTAAACCGGCGTCCGGACTGAGTGCCCGTCTACGGGGCGGAACTGAGAAAAGCCGAGGGCGTGACTCTGGTCTCTAGGCGCCACGGCCTCCCGGCAACTACCATTGCGCCCGAACAGGTGGCGTCATTCGTGCACGCATGCCCGTGATGGAACGGGACGAGGTGCAAAAGGGTCGAATGCCGAAACGCCCGAGGATCCTCCCTCCGCGCCGCTCTGCCATCGCTCTTCGAAGAGACGAGCAAGGCGAGAGCCCTCGCACCATCGTCATCGCGCTCATCGCCAACATCGTGATCGGTGTCGCGAAGCTGCTTGCCGGTCTCGCATCCGGGTCGACCGCCCTGATCGCCGAGGCCGCGCACTCGGCGGCCGACTCGGTCAACGAGGTGTTCCTTGCGATCGGCCTATACCGCGCCCGCCAGCTGCCGGACCAGGCCCATCCGTTCGGGCACGCGCGGGAGCGGTTTCTCTGGGCCTTCATGGCCGCGATCGCATCGTTCCTGGTCGGTGGATGCGTGTCCATCGGCATCGCAATCAAGGAGCTCGAGACGCGTCATCCGGTCGCCGGCGGCGTGGCGCCGTGGATCGTTCTCGCGGTCGCGTTCGTGGCGGACGGGACGTCGTGGCTGCAGGGCATGCGGCAAGCGCGGCGACAGGCGAAGGACTACGAGCTCACCGTGTGGCGCTACCTCGTCCGCGCGAGCGATCCCGTGGTGCGCGCCGTCCTCGTCGAGGACAGCGCCGCACTGATCGGTCTCGGTCTCGCCTCGGGTGGCCTGCTCCTGAGCAGGATCGTCGGCTCGAACGTCCCGGACTCCGTCGCGTCTCTGCTCATCGGCGTCCTGCTCGCGGTCACGGCGTTCGCGCTGGCCCGTCCGTTCGCCGATTTCCTGGTGGGGAGGTCCATCTCCGCGCCGCAGCTGGCGAGGCTGCGCGCGGTCGTCGCGGGGGATCGGGCGATCAAGGATGTCCTGGTGCTCGAGGCGATGTACTCGGGGCCCGAGGAAGTGATCGTCCTTGCCAAGGTGCGGCCGTCGCCGGGCATGGACATCAAAGCGCTCGGCCTGGCGATGGACGAGCTCGACAGGAAGCTCCGGCGCGCGCTCCCGGTCGTCGCGGACGTGTTCATCGACGTGACGGGCACGGAGAAGAACTCGGGCCCGCTCGGTCGCAGGCAGGACCCCTAGCTAGCTGCTCACGGAAAGCTCCGCGACCAAGCCGTCAAGCGGAGTGAGAAGAGCGGGGTTGGCAGGATCGAGTGGGGGTGGCAGGTTCCTAGCCGGTGACGGTTAACACGAGCCGGTTCGACCTGCGCCGTCCGAACTCCAACGCCCGGTAGTCCCGGACCACCGCGCTCTGAGACGATCCCGTCAGGCCGTTTCCGTCTACTTCAGCAGCGACGTCAGCTCCTTCCGGACTTCGTCCATCTTCACTTTGTGGTCGGGTTGCTTGAAGAGCACATCCCCCTTCGCGGACCGAATCACGAGCCCGTGGTTCGCGAATCCAAGCTCCTTAATTTCCTTCTTCGCATCGCGGGTGGTCGCGTCGACATTCCTGGCGACGACCTTTCCGGGGAACTCCTTCTCGAGCCCACTCACGGCAGGCTTCACTTTCGCGCAAATGGGTCAGCCGGGCAGGAAGAAGTAGGTCACCTCGACCGGCTTCGCCTCGGGCTCCTTGGGAGCGGGGGTCGCGGCGGAGAGTGGGAGCGTCGCGAGAAGGCCGAGCCCCACCAGCAGGACTATCACGAACGTTCGAGTCGAAGTGATCTTCATGGTCTACCTCCTGGTCGTCGCGTTGCGAAATGATCTCAGAATCCGGCTCGCAGCGCCATGACGTCCGATGAGAGAATTTCGTGTCCCGCCGTCCGATCTCGAGAATCCGGTAGTCCCGGACCACCGCGCTCTGAGCCATCCACTCGGGGATCCTTCAGGAAAAGGGTCGATTACTCGAACCTAAACTGTCTCTCGCTCCCTGTAGGGCCGCAATTCCCGTTGCACGCCTTCAACGTCGGGCAATTCCTCTTGCAGCCCTACATACCCCCT
>CALAQS010000354.1 GCA_937888435.1 uncultured Acidobacteriota bacterium | reverse complement strand
GGAAAAGCTCAGCTGCGGCAGGCCGGGTGAAGGCCCGACGGATTCACCGTTTCGCCTCGACTACCTTGACGCGGAGCGGATGCTGCCATTCCTGATTCGAAAAGCAGCCTGAAAGGTGGTTACCCGGGGGAAAACGTCGGTCGACGTGTGCGCGCACGGAGGCATCGTAGTGGCCGAGGCGCTGGTCTGTGCGCGCCAACGCCCACCGCAATTCCCATTGCACAGCGTTTGTACTATTTGACGATTCCCACGATCCGTGCTACTCGTCCAAATAGAGACCCGAAAGACGGTAGACCCCATCGAGACTCCACTATCGCCGCCTAGAACCGACGACGACTCCGTGAACGGCCAACCGGCCGCCGACTGGTCGCGCTTTGTACGGCCGGCCCTCGCGACGCTCGTGCCGTTCGGCGCCTTGGCGCTTCAGGAAGCGGTTTGGCCGGCAATTCGACCGTACGTCTGGTTCCTCTTCTATCCCGCCGTTTTCGTCAGCTCCTGGATTGGAGGGCTCTGGCCGGGCCTTGCTGCGACCGGAATCTCCGCGACGATCGTCCTCTGGTTCTTCATTCCACCCGAGCACTCCTTCATCAAGGAGTCCCCACAGAGCCTCCTGTCGGTCGCGGTCTTCGTCGGGATGGGGGTCCTTTTCAGCGTCTTCCATGATCGGCTGCGAAAGACGACGACCCGGGCCGCCGAGGCCCTCGCCGCAGTCCGCTCCGCGAACGGCGAGATCACGCGACTCCTCGAGAGGACGCGCGAGCTGGACGACCTCAAGACGAAGTTCTTCTCCAACGTGAGCCACGAGCTTCGGACGCCTCTCGCTCTGATCCTCGGCCCTATCGCCAAGCGGCTCTCCGCTCCAGATCTCACGGCCGAGGCTCGGCGCGACCTCGAGGTGGTAGACCGCAACGCTCGCCTTCTCCATCGGCACGTCACCGACCTGCTCGACGTGGCCAAGCTCGAGGCCGGACATATGACAATGCGCTGGGCGGACGTCGATCTGGCCCGGCTCGTCCGCTTCGTGGCGTCCCACTTCGAGGTCCTGACCGGCGAGAAAGGGATCCGCTTCGCAGTCACGGCGCCGGACTCGCTCTCAGCCCAGGTTGACGCGGAGAAGTGCCAGCGCATCCTGCTGAATCTCCTCTCGAACGCTTTCAAGTTCACGCCAGAAGGCGGTGCGGTTGCACTCACCCTGAAGGCCGAGGGCGGGCGGGCTCTCCTGACCGTGGAAGACGACGGACCGGGCGTGCCCGCGGAGCTGCGCGAGGCGATATTCGATCGCTTCCGCCAGGTGGACGGGGGCGCGGACCGGCGCTTTGGAGGCACCGGCCTCGGCCTCGCGATCGTCAAGGAGTTCGTCGGCCTCCACCGCGGCCGCGTTAACGCCGTCGAGGCCTCAGGCGGCGGCGCGCTCTTTACCGTGGCGCTTCCCCTCACCGCGCCTGCCGGTACGGTTCTGGAGCCCGCGGCGGAAGAGCTGGACGAAGCGATGGCGCGTCAGACACCTGACGAGCTGCGCGCCCCGGCCCAGACTGCGCCACCTCGAGCCTCCCTGGCCCCGCCGGACGCCCCCCTCGTGCTAGTCGTCGAGGACCATCCCGACATGAACGCCTTCGTGGCCGAGTCACTCGGAGTGTCCTTTCGGGTGGCCACCGCGTTCGACGGTCAGGAAGGTCTGAGCAAGGCCCTCGCGATCCGTCCCGACCTGATCGTCAGCGACGTAATGATGCCCCGGATGAGCGGAGACCAGATGGTCGAGGCGCTTCGACGCCACCACGAGCTGGACGATGTCCCAATCGTCATGCTTACTGCCAAGGCGGACGACGCGCTCCGAGTCGGCCTGCTCCGGAACGGGGTGCAGGACTTCCTGCAGAAGCCGTTCTCGGTTGAGGAGCTGCGGGCGCGGGCGGGTGCGCTCCTGGGCGAGCGCCGTCGGGCCGCGAGGGTGCTGAGCGAGAGCCAGGAGCGCCTCGTCAGAGCCCTGGAGAACATTCCGGATGTTGTCGTGATCTACGACCACGAACTGAGGATCCGCTACATCAACGCGGCGACGCGTCGACTCACCGGACGCCCCCCGGCGGACTTCATCGGACGGCGTGACGACGAGGTCTGGCCTCCCGAGGTTTGTGGCGTCTGGCTGCCGACACTGAAGGATGCCCTGCAGACGGGCGCGCTTCGCCGGCTGGAGGCCGACCTCTCGCTCCCCGGCGGCGCGTTCCGGAGCCTGCGTATTACGTGCGTCCCGCTCCTTTCGGAGTCGGGCGAAGTTCGGGAGGTCCTCGGGATCACGCACGACTTCACGGAGCGCCGCGAGGCGGAGAAGGCGGTTCGGGAGAGCGCGGACCAGATCCGGCGCCTCAATGCCGATCTCGAGCGGCGCGTGGAGGAGCGGACGGCCGAGCTTCGAGGCGCTAACAGCGAGCTGGAGAGCTTCGCGTACGCCGTCTCCCACGACTTGCGAGCCCCGCTGCGCGCCATCAGCGGCTTTAGCGAGGCCCTGCGCGAGGACTACGGCGGCCGCCTCGACGGCGAGGCCCTCGTTTTTCTCGACCAGATCCATCTCGGGACCCGGCGGCTCGGCGACCTCATCGATGGCCTTCTCCAGCTCTCGCGCGTGACGCGGGGCGAGCTGCGCCGCGACGCGGTGGATCTGTCCGCCCTGGCCGGACGCATTCTCGAAGAACTCGCCTGCGCCGAGCCCTCGCGTTCCGTGAGCTGGCAGATCGAACCAGGGCTCACCGCCGAGGGTGACGCCCGCATGCTGGCGGTCGTTCTGACGAACCTGCTCGGCAATGCGTGGAAATACACATCAGGCATCGCCGCGCCCACGATCCGGTTCTACTCCGGACAGGAGCCCGGCGTGCAGGCATTCTGCGTGGCCGACGACGGAGCCGGATTCAACATGGCGCACGCCGAAAAGCTCTTCCAGCCGTTTCAGCGTTTACACCGCCAGGACGAATTTCCCGGCCTCGGGATCGGCCTCGCTACCGTCCAGCGCATCGTCCGCCGGCATGGCGGCGACATTAGCGCCACGGGCGCCGTGGGCCGGGGCACCACGTTTCGCTTCTCGCTAGGGCCGACGAAACGAAATTTACAGGAGGTCTCGTGAAAGCCAAGACAATCCTTCTCGTGGAGGACGACCCGCAGGACGAGAAGCTGATCCTGCGGGCTCTTCGGAAGGTCAATCTCACCAACCAGCTAGACGTCGTGCGAGACGGCCAGCAGGCGCTCGACTATCTCTTCCGCGAAGGGGATTTCGCGGCTCGTCCCGGGTCGGACGCGCCGGCCGCCATCCTTCTCGATCTGAACTTGCCGCGAATCGGCGGCCTCGAGGTGCTTGAGCGGCTCCGCGCCGACGAGCGGACCCGCCTCGTGCCCGTGGTCATCCTCACTTCCTCTGACGAAGAGCGGGACCGACACAAGAGCTACGAGAACGGCGCCAACAGCTTCGTGAGAAAGCCGCTCGACTTTGCTGAGTTTGCCGAGACGGTAGCGCGCCTCGGTGTTTACTGGCTCGCCACGAATGAGCCGCCGCAGGGATGAGGGACTGATGCCGGACGCTCTGAAGCTGCTCGTCATCGAAGACGAAATGCCCGACTTCTTGATGCTGCAGCGCCACCTGCGCGAGCAGGGCCTTAGTGCCCGCTGCCACCGGGTGGAAAGCGCCGAGGGGCTTTCGGCCGCTCTCGAGCAGTCAGGCTGGGACGTCGTCCTCTCGGACTTCCGGGTGCCGGGAATGAATTTCCGGGAGACTTTCGAGCAGGTCCGCGCCAGGGCGCCCAGCCTTCCGGTCATCCTCGTC
The DNA here is from genome assembly GCA_937888435.1 of uncultured Acidobacteriota bacterium. Classification (GTDB taxonomy): domain Bacteria; phylum Acidobacteriota; class Thermoanaerobaculia; order UBA5066; family UBA5066; genus Fen-183. Next base: position 2,042 of record CALAQS010000354.1, on the reverse strand, counting down.
TCGGGCAGCGTTGGAGAGGAGGAGGCCGTCGAGCTACTCAAGATGGGGCTCTCTGACTTCGTCCTCAAGGACGGGCTGCCGCGGCTCGTTCCCGCTATCCAGCGGGCCCTACACGAGCTTTCGGAGCGGCGCGCGAGAGAGGAGGCTGAACGGGCCTTGCGCGAGAGCGAGGGCCGCTACAGGCGCATCGTGGAGACCGCCACCGAAGGGATCAGTTTCCTCGACGCGGAGCTCCGGGTCACGTTTGCCAACGGCGCGTTCGCGCGGATGCTCGGCTACACGCCCGAGGAGATGATCGGTACGCCGGTTGAGCAATACACCTTTCCCGAGGAATTCGACGAGTCCCGAAAGCATATGGACGCCCGCCGCCGAGGCGTCGTGGAGCAGTACGAGCGGCACCTCAGACGGAAGAACGGAACGGAATGTTGGTGCCTCAATTCCGGCAGGCCCATCCTCGATTCCGATGGGCGGTTCGCCGGCTCCTTCGGGATGTTCACCGACATCACCGAGAGGCGACAGCTCGAGGAGCAGCTCCGCCAGTCCCAGAAGATGGAGGCCATCGGCCAACTCGCCGGCGGCGTGGCACACGATTTCAACAACCTTCTCACGGTCATCTCGGGAAACAGTGAGCTGCTCCTCCTCGGGATGGCGCCCGAGAATCCTCTGAGAACGCACGTCGCCGACATCCGTCACGCCGGGGAGCGGGCTGCTGGACTCACGCGCCAGCTGCTCGCCTTCAGCCGAAAGCAGCTTCTCGAGCCGAGGGTCCTCGACCTGAATGAAGTCGTGTCCGGGATCGAGAAAATGCTCCGGCGCCTGATCGGCGAGGACATCGTCCTGACCTCCATCCTCTCTCCGGACCTCCGCCCGGTGAAGGTCGACCCCGGCCAAGTGGAGCAGGTCATCCTGAACATCGCCGTGAACGCCCGGGACGCGATGCCCCAGGGCGGCCGGCTGACGATCGAGACCCGAAACTTGCAGGACGGGAACACACCGTTATCCGACGTTCCGTCGAGGAAGACGGCCAGCTCTGTCCTTCTCTCCATCAGCGACACGGGATGCGGGATGACGCCGGAGGTGAAGGCCCACGTCTTCGAGCCCTTCTTCACAACGAAAGGTCCCGGCAAAGGGACGGGACTCGGACTGGCAACCGTCTACGGAATCGTCGAGCAGAGCGGTGGCGAGATCGCGGTGAGGAGCGAGCCGGACGCCGGGACGACGTTCGAGATCCTCTTGCCCGCCGTCGCCGAGGCGCCCGCCGCCGCACGCTCGGGGGCGAACCACAAGGCGGTACCGCACGGCCACGAGACGGTCCTCATCGTGGAGGACGAGGAGGCCGTTCGGCGGATCGTCAAACTCGTCCTAGATTCGAGCGGATACACGGTGCTGGAGGCAAAGGACGGACAGCAAGCGCTCGAGATTGCCAAGGAGCACCGCGGCCACTTCCACCTTCTCGTGACGGACGTCGTGATGCCCGGAATGAGCGGGCGGCAGCTCGTCGAGCTCCTCCGGGCCGACATCCCCGCCCTCCGGGTGCTCTTCATCAGCGGCTATACCGACGACACCGTGATGAGGCACGGAATCGTCGACGGAAGAGAATCGTTCCTGCAGAAGCCGTTCTCGCCGCTTGCCCTCGCGAGAAAGGTGCGAGAAGTCCTCGACGTCGGACTTTGACTCCGGCGCAGCCGCCCTCCTGTGCCTTGACACACGTGGACTCGGGAAGAAGACAGCCGGGTGGCACACGCTGTAGGGGCGCAATGAGAATTGCCGGGGGTCTGTGGCGCATAGAAACCAGGGTCACGCCCTGGGTTCTCCCTTAATCCCGTCCCAAAGACGGGCATCCTGTCCGCGCTCTCTTAGGTTCGCAGAATCGACCCTTTTCCTGTCTGATCCCCGAGTGGATGGCTCAGAGCGCGGTGGTCCGAGGGACTGCTGGGTCCTGGAGATCGGAAGACGGCGGGCGAACCGGTCCGTCTTAACCGTCGCAGGATGAACGAGCTGGAGTGGGTCAACGTGCGTGCGCCGAGCGGAAGAGCAAAGGC
>CALAQS010000353.1 GCA_937888435.1 uncultured Acidobacteriota bacterium | reverse complement strand
GTTTATCGCAGTCTCGGAACCGCTAAGCGCCCGGCGACGAGCGAGCGTTAACGCGGGTGCAACCAGTGGCGAGCGCAGCGCACGCAAGAAGAAGGGCACGCTTCATGGATGCGACTCCTTCCGTCAGCCGTGTCAGGGGCAGATCCTCAACGCGAGCCTACGCCGTGTGCGCTTCGAGGGGGATCCGATGCAGACGCATCAATGGTTGGCTCGCCGTCGCCGGGCGGCGATCTTTCGCCCGGCGCGCCTCAAAACTCTATTTGCGTTCCACCAAGCCGTCGGCGAGAATGCCCGGCGAGGACACCCGCACCTCCCGGCGCGACCGCAGGACGTTCCTGCGAGAACGCATCCGGGGCTCGCGGGAGAGGCATCGTCCTTGGTGATCGAAGGGCTGACTTCCCAGCCCTGAGACCCCGAGAGCAAAACCCCGGCTGGCCCCCGGACGCAACGAGGACGCGCAGCGCGTCTCGGAGTCGTCCGATGGAACCGAACCGCAGGGTATTTCCCGCCGCCTCCCCCATTCGTCGTCGTCGCCTTGCTAAAGGCATCACCCTAAGCGAGGCCGCCCGCGCCGCCGGGGTGTCTCTCACGAAGGCGTCGTACGTCGAGCGCGGGCTCGGCAAGGCCGATCCGAAAGACCTCAGGCGCCTCGATGAGGCGATCGAGCGCCTCGCGGCGGTCGGCCCATGACGGTCGACGAACGCGTCGCCGAGCTCCTCGCGGGCGTGCCCATCGAAGAGCAGCTTCGAGGACGTGAGGTCTCCGAGGGCGCGAAGTTCCACGGGCTCTCGGTTCCGACCCTCTACCGCAAGTTCAGCGACGGGAGCCACGGGTTTGTGAAGCTCGAGGGCGGTCGTCGTCGCGGGCACGGGTGCGCGGGCGCCGTGCGCGTGAGGTTGATCGACCTCGTGAGATTCCAGGTCGAGAACGAGCGCGTGACTGGCGCCGGGCCGATCAAGAAGACCCAGGCCCGCATCAAGGCTCCTGTCGAGGCGCCGCGACCTGCCGACGATGACGCGCCACGTGAAGCCGTGGCGGCGGGCGGTGCGCCGTGAGGCCGGCGAACAAGCGAAAGCCGGCGCTGACGACGCCGGCCCGCAACGAAACACCCGACGCGGGCAAGTCTACAGCGTGTCACGCGCCGCCGCCGGCCGCGCCGGTGACACTCTTCGAAGCGCCGCGCCAGGGCGGAACGGCGCTCCGCATCACGCGCGAGACTGTCGCCGGCCGCCACATCGTGAAGCTCGCGCACCTGACGGCCGCGGGCATCGCCGTGCACGGCTTTGTCATCGAGATGAGTGAGGTGGCCGCCGTCGCCGATGCGCTTCGGAGGGCGACGTGAGCGCGGTCCTCGCCGAGAGGCCGCTAGCCCGTACCGCGTTCGCGACGTCGCGCGAGATGGACTTCTTCAGCGAAAAGGAACTGGTCGCGCAGTCGGGGCATAAGCGCGACGAGTGGCCGGGGCTCATCGTGAAGGAGCTGGTCGACAACGCCGTCGACGCCTGCGAGGAGGCAGGCGTCGCGCCGCGGATCCAGGTTGCGGCGGACGAATCCGGGATCTCCGTCTTGGATAACGGCCCTGGCATTCCCGAGATGACGCTCGAGAAGGTCCTGGACTTTCGCGTGCGCGTGTCGTCGCGTGAGGCGTATTGCGGCCCGACACGCGGGGCGCAGGGCAACGCGCTGAAGACGCTGGTCGGCATCCCGTTCGTGGTCGATCCCAAGCGCGGCCGGCTCGTCGTCACGACGGCCGGCGTGGCTCGGTCGATCGCCTGCCGGCTGAACGACGTGACACAGAAGGTCGAGTTCGAGGTCGAAAGAAGCGAGCTTATTCGACCCGTCAAAACTTCAGATTTGTACAAATCGGGCTCCGCCGTGCGGGTCGAATGGGGCCCGATGCCCGCCGGGCTCTGGCCGTCCTCGAAGAGTCGGCCGGCCTCGTCCTGGCGCGGCCAGATCGAGTCCCTCATCCGCGGGTACGCGCTTTTCAACCCGCACGTCACGATCACCCTCGGGTGGTTCGGCGAGCGCCTGGAGCACGTGGCGACGGACGCCGGCTGGAAGAAGTGGCGGCCGAACGCGCCGATGTCCGCGCACTGGTTCGACCTTCCGCGGATGGAGCGGCTGATCGGCGCCTACATCAACGACGAGCGCGAGAACGGCGGCGCCGGCCGCACGGTGGCGGACTTCCTCAGGGAGTTCGACGGGCTCCAGCGGAGCCGGACGCAGACGGCCGTGATCGCGCGGGCGGGCCTGAAGCGGACACGGCTTTCGGACCTCGCGTCCGGTGGGACGCTGCGCTCTGTCCTCATCGACCGCCTGCTCGCCGCGATGAAGGAAATGACGAAACCGGTGAACCCGTCGCGTCTCGGGCAGATCGGGAAGGAGCACTTCGAAAAACGCCTCCGTGACTTCGGCTGCAAGGCCGAGACGATCACCTACAAGGTCATCAAGCGCCTGGACGACGGCATCCCTCTCGTCATCGAGAGCGCCTTCGGGTGCGCGGAGAGCGCCCTCGCGGCGTTCGACACCGGCGAGAGGCGGCGCATCTACGCCGGAGTGAACTGGAGCCCCGGAATCAAGAACCCATTTAGGAGCTTCGGCCAGACGGGCGAAGGACTGGAGGGCCTTCTCGAGAGGCAGAAGGTCGGGGCGAGAGAGCCGGTCGTCTTCGCCGTGCACCTGGCCTCCCCGCGCGTCCAGTACGCCGACCGCGGCAAGTCGTCGATCGTCCTCACGTCGGAGGACGAATGAGCGGCAGCCTGTCCGCCGACCTCGAAACGATCGTCACGGGCGTGACGAAGAAGTGGACCAAGCAGCGCAAGGCCGAGGAGCGCGACAGCCGGGCGCGCTTTCGGCGGCCCTCCATGTACTCGGGCCGCGTCAACTTCACGGACGTGGCGTCGGAGATTCTCCCGGCGGCCTATGCCAAGGCGAGCGGCGGCGGCACGCTGCCCGTGGCGAACCGCCAGCTCTTCTATGCCGCGCGCGGTCCGTTTCAGGAGAAGACGGGCCGCGAGATCGAGTACGGCTACTTCGCGCAGAACCTGCTGCGGAAGTACCTCCAGCGGCCGGAGGCGGCGAGCTGGAAGGTGACGGCGGACCCTCGCGGCACGCTGATCGAGCCGCACACGGGAATCAGAGTGCCGGTCGGCACCCTTGAGATCGACAGCTACCTCGAGGGCGGCTGGGGCCAGGACCGCCGCGACCTTCAACTGGACCAGGGCTGTCCGACGCGCGGGCCCCGGGATCGCTACCGGGCCATCCTATACATCGAAAAAGAGGGATTCAACGAGCTTGCGCGGGCCGTGAGGCTTGCCGAGCGCTACGACCTCGCCATCCTCTCGTGTAAAGGGCAGAGCGTGGTCGCGGCGCGAAAGCTGGTCGACCGGCTGTGCGGCGGCGGCGGGATCCCGCTGTTCGTCCTGCATGATTTCGACAAATATGGCTTTTCCATCTTCCAGAACCTCGTCAGCGTGTCGTGCGCCGCCGAGGACGGCGAACGCGTCGCATACGTCTTCAAGAACGAGATCCAGGCGGTCGACCTCGGGCTCCGGCTTTTGGACGTGGAGGAGTGGAAGCTGAAGCCCGAGCGCTGCCGGTTTACTGGCGACTTCGACCTGTACGACGACAACGTCACCGACGCCGAGAAGGCCTTTCTCCGAAAGGGCCAGCGCGTGGAGCTGAACGCCTTCACGAGCCCGGACTTCGTCGCGTTCGTGGAGAAGAAGCTGAAGGTCGCCGGCATCAGGGAGAAGCTGGTCCCGGACAACAAGACACTCGGCGACGCCTACCGCCGCGCGCACGCGATCGCTGAGATCAACGGCTTGGTGAAGGCCGCGCGCACGCGCGCGGCGGGGCTGACGCTGCCGAGGACCCTGCGGGCGGCGCTCAAGAAGTCCCTGAAGGAACACCCGGAGAAGCCTTGGGACGCCGCGCTTTACGAGATCGCGCTCAAGGTTCGCCGGAGGTGCGCGCCATGAGCTTGAGCTTTATCCGCGTCGATAAGGAGAACGCCTGAGTGGCGCCGAGGCCCCCACGTTGGCCGCGCCGGAGCCGGAGAGGCTCGTTGCGGCGCTCGACTACGCGGCGCACGGATGGCGCGTTCTCCCGCTCAAGCCGGACGGCAAAGAGCCGCTCGGGCGCCTCGTGCGACACGGACTCCGCGACGCGTCAAACGACCCCGGTCAGATCCGCGCATGGTGGACCGCAGAGCCGGATGCAAACGTCGGCGTCGTCTGCGACTCTTCGAGCTTCGACGTGCTGGACGTGGACGGCGCAGAGGGCGCTCGGACGCTCACCGCGCTGGAGACGCTTCACGGGCCGCTCCCCGAGACGCGCGAGCACTCGACGCCACGCGGGAGGCACGTCTTCTTCCGGCCCTCCGGGCTTCCCTGTACTACGGGGAGGCTCGGCCAAGGACTCGACACGAAGGGCGGCGGCCGCGGCTACGTGGTAATGCCCCCCTCCGTTGTCAACGGGAAGCGCTACACCATCACGAAGGACTCGGAGCTCGCTGCTGTCCCGGACGCCATCGTGGACGGGGCCTCCGGCGCTCTCGCGTCGGCCCCGGTGGGCGCGCGAAACAGCACCGCGAACCGGGAGGCGTTCGGCGCGGGTCTGAACATCGACCCGGCGACGGCCCCCGAGGCCGAGCG
>CALAQS010000352.1 GCA_937888435.1 uncultured Acidobacteriota bacterium | reverse complement strand
CCGCCGTGTCGAAGCCGCACGGGACGCTCGCGGCCGGCAGGCCGCAGAGATTTCCCGGGGCGCCGAGCGGATCCGTGGGAAGCGCGTACCACGTCTCCAGGTTCGCCTCGATCGGGCTCGCGGACGAGGGGAAGCTCGGGCCGGCGATCACGTCGACCACCGTGAAGAGCTCCGCCATCGCGCGGATCGCGAGCGTGCGGCGCCGGAGCGCGTTGACATAGTCGGCCGCGGAAATCGTCGTGCCGGCCAGGAGCCCGGTCTTCGAGAGCGGGTCCACGAGATCGAGATGGCGCCCGCTCGAGATGAGGGGCTGGAAGGACGCCGCCGCCTCCGACGCGAGGATCGTGAAGAGAACCGCGTCGAAGGGGAATTCGGGCAGTGTGACGGGAAGGAGCCGGTGGCCCTTCGCCTCGAGCGTTTTCAGGGCGGCCGCGGCGAGCGTCACGGCTTCCCTCTGATACCCGTCCCAGGTCTTGTCCGGAAGAACACCGATCCGGAGCCGCTCGGGCGCGGGAGATCTCGTCCAGTTGCCTCGCAGAGTCGACGGATCGGCCGGGTCCTCGCCGGCGATCGCGTCGAGCACGGTTTCGAGGTCCTCGGCCGTGCGCGCGAGGGGACCGATCTTGTCGAGCGTGAAGCAGAGAGGCATCGCGCCATGCCGGCTCACGCGCCCGTACGTGGGTCTCAGGCCCGAGATGCCGCAGTAGCTGGACGGACACACGATCGAGCCCCACGTCTCCGAGCCGAGCGCGAAGGGCACGAGGCCGGCCCCGACGGCGGCGCCCGAGCCGCTGGAGGAGCCGCCCGTCCAGTGCTTCGGGTTCCAGGGGTTTTTCCCGGGCCCCTGCGCCGAGGCGGACGCGAACCGATACCCCGCGCCGCCCGCGAGCTCGACCATCGCGAGCTTGGCGACGAGAATGGCGCCGGCCTCGGCGAGCCGGGCGATCGCGGTCGCGTCGGCTGTCGGAACACGATCCTTGAAGAGGGGCGAGCCCCACGTCGTCGCCACGCCTTTCGTGTCGAGCAGGTCCTTCGCTGCATACGGGATGCCGTGCAGCGGCTGGCGCGGGATGCCGGACTTCCGCTCCGCGTCGGCGCGCCGCGCGGCGGCCAGGGCGCTTTCTTCCATCAGAGTCGCGACGGCATTGAGAGAGGGACCGATTCTGCGAAGGCGGGAGACGAAGAGGGTCGTCAGCTCGACTGATGATGTCTTTCCCGCCGCCAACGCACCGGAAAGCTCAACGACCGACGCAAACGCGAGATCGATTTCTTTCCCTTTCGAAGAATCTTTCGTGCTCATCCCCGCCCGCTCTTTCTCATTCGAAGAAATTCTTCCCGCTATCGGCGCCCTTCGGGCAGGAAGACGGTCGCCGGGTCGGTCTCGTATGGCAGTTCGACGCGGCGCGCGTCCGCGAGCGCCTTCTGCACGTCGCGCACGCTGCGCCTCACGTCGAGCCGCTGCTCGGCGGTGAGGCTGGCTGGTGTTGCGGACAGTGCCGCTTCGACCAGCGCTTCGATTCGCGCTTCGGTCCTCTGCCCGGAAGGTAAGACGGGCTCCTCGGCCGCAGTCGCCGGTGCGGGCAGAATCGCGGCCGCCGCGGCGCCGCCGATTGCCCTGGCCAGAGAACGCCGCGTGAGGCCTTCCTGATCACTTCGAATCCTGAGAATCATCGGGCTTCTCCCTCGAATAGGATAAGGGTATGAGTGATTTCCGAACCGGCCCGGTAGGGAAACCCACGGAAGCCGACAAGCGTACCCCCGCCATGCGAAACAGAATTCACCGCGTTGCCCTTCTGCTCTTCCTGCTGGGTGCCTTCCGAAACGCCGCCGCGGTCACCGCCGACGAGATCGTCGCGAAGAACGTCGAGGCGCGCGGCGGCGCCGCCGCCCTCGCGTCCCTGAACAGCCTGCGCCGGAGCGGCCGGTTCGTGCTCCCGGGCCAGAACCTCCTCGTCACGCTGTCCGAGGTGAAGGAGCGCCCCGGGCGGTTCCGGCAGGAGGCGACGTACCAGGGCCTCACGCAGATCCAGGCCTGGGACGGCGAGAAGGGGTGGCAGATCCAGCCCTTCGAGGGCCGCAAGGAGCCGTCGATGATGTCCGAGGACGACGCCAAGCCGTTCCGGCTCGCGGCGGACCTCGACGGAGCGTTCGTGAACTCGAAGGCCAAGGGCCACACGCTGGAATACCTCGGGACGGAGGACGTGGACGGCACGCTCGCACACAAGCTGCGCGTGCGGCTGAAATGGGGAGGGGACGTGACGGTCTGGATCGATCCCGACACGTGGATGGTCATCCGCGACCTGCAGACGCTCACGGTCCGCGGGGCCGAACAGGAGATCGAGACGGGCTACGGCGACTACGAGAAGGTCGGCGGCGTCTTCGTCCCGATGAGCGAGGAGAGGGGGCCGCGGAACTCCCCGCCAGCCTCGCGGGGCAAGTCGATCTACGAAAAGGCCGAGGCGAATGTCGCCGTCGCCGCGGACGCGTTTGCGTTCCCGGCGAAGGCCGCCGCGCCGGTGGGAGCGGGCCGATGAGAGCCGCCGTCGCCTTCGTCCTCGCCACGTCCTCCTTCGGCGCCTTCGCCGCGCCGCCCGCCGTCGACTCCGGCGCGATCTCGGGCCTCGGCGCCCGCAACATCGGCTCGGCGGCGATGAGCGGCCGCATCGCCGCGGTCGCGGGCCGCGTCGAGGACGACGGCAAGGTCACTCTATTCGTCGGCGCCGCCTCGGGCGGCGTCTGGAAGTCGCTCGACGGCGGGACGACGTGGAGGCCCGTCTTCGACA
>CALAQS010000351.1 GCA_937888435.1 uncultured Acidobacteriota bacterium | reverse complement strand
CGCGGGTCCCCCCCCCGACGGCGTCGAAGATGAGCGAGCTCTCGACCGGAAGATCCGAGTGGCTTCCCGGCGTATTCGCGACGACCATCGTGTGACTGCCGTCGCTGTGCTTGAAGAAGTAGTAGATCCCTTCCTCCTCCATGAGCCGGCTTGCGAACGCGAAGTCGGACTCGCGGTACTGCACGCAATAGTCGCGGGGATGGAACGTTCCGTTAATTTCCCACTTGACGTCGAGACCTGTCAGGACCTTCTTCAGGATGTCGGGAATGGAGAGATGCTGAAAGATCCGGCTCTGTGTCTTTCGGGAGAGGAGGAAGGGCTGCGGCACGAGGTCCAGGACATACCGCGTGAATGTGGCGTCTCGCCCTCCCTGAGCGACCCGATTGCAGACGCCGTTGATGCAGCGCTCTTTGCCTCCCGGCAGCGAGAGCGTGACGGTGATCTTCTGGCCCAGGAGTTTGTCGAAGGCGATCGTCGTGGCGTTCTCGGCGACACACTCGAGTTGAAAAAAGAAAGGCCGGGATATCGCTTCGTGTCCCGAGAAGCCGTTCAGGAGCAGAACGTCCTTGCCCAACGGCGTCGTGACCTTGAGTCGGCGGCCGGCTTGCGTGTAGGCCACTCAGCACCTCTCGAACGGGGATGGCCGGGCGATTCTCATCGAAACTGGGTGAGGACGCATTTGGGCCCCCTCTTCACCGGTCCTGCGATCAGAAGCTAGGTCGGCGGCGCCCCCCGCGCTGTAACGCGAGTCACGAACCTGGTTTTCTTCCGGGCTCGGGCATCGCATCAGTCAAACTCGTAGCGGAAGTTTCCGCCGTCGCCGACGGTTACGCGCACGCGCGACATCGTCCGGCCCTCGGCCATCCGGGCGAGGAACTCGCCGGACATCTCCGGGAGAACCGTCCGCGTCAGGATGTGGTCCACGTTGCGCGCGCCGCTTTCGACCTCCTTGCAGCGCCCCAGGATCTCGTTGATGACAGAGTCGTCGAAGCTGAACGAGGCGCCGTGGTTCTCCTTCAGCCGGCTCCCGATTCGACCGAGCTGAAGCTTGATGATCTGCCGCATGACGTTGTCCGAGATCGGGTAGAAGGGGACGATGACCATCCGCCCGAGGAGGGCCGGCTTGAAGATCTTGTTCAGCTCGGGTTTGATCGCCTCCACGAGCTTTTCGGGCTCCGGGGCGGTCTCGGGATCGGCGCAGAGCTTCATCAGCGTGTCGGTGGCGGCATTGGACGTCAGGAGGATGACGGTGTTCTTGAAATCGATCTCACGCCCTTCGCCGTCCTCGAGCATCCCCTTGTCGAAGACCTGGTAGAAGAGCTCCATGACGTCGGGGTGCGCCTTCTCGACCTCGTCGAGGAGGACGACGGAGTAGGGGCGGCGCCGGACCGCCTCGGTCAGGACGCCCCCCTCGCCGTAGCCGACGTAGCCCGGCGGCGAGCCCTTGAGCGACGAGACCGTGTGCGCCTCCTGGTACTCGCTCATGTTGATCGTGATGAGGTTGCGCTCCCCGCCGTAGAGCGCCTCCGCGAGCGTCAGGGCGGTCTCGGTCTTGCCTACGCCGCTCGGCCCGACGAGGAGGAAGACGCCGATGGGCCGGCGCGGATCCGTCAGGTTCGCGCGGGCGGTCCGGATCCGGCTCGCGATCGCCTCGAGGGCGTGCGACTGGCCGATGACGCGCTGCTCGAGCCGGTCCTTGAGCGCGAGGACCGTGTGGATCTCGTCCGTCAGCATCTTCCCGACCGGGATCCCGGTCCACCCGGAGATGACCTCGGCGATGGTCTGCGAGTTGACGCAGGCCTGCATGAGGGGCGTTTCGCCCTGCACCTTCTCGAGCTCCCTGTTGAGGGTGTCGAGCTCGGCCCGGAGCGCCGCGGGGTCCTGCGGCGGGGCCGCAGGCGTCGCGGGAGCGGCCGCGGCCGCCGCAGACTTTGCGCCAGGCCCCGCGGACTTCGCGTCGGCCCCCTTCTTTTTCGGGGCGGCCAGATCCTCTAGCTTCGACCTCACCTCGCGGATCTTCCCGATAAGCTCCCGCTCCTTGTCCCACTGCGCCTTCAGGACAGTGAGCTTCTCCTCTTCGGCCGCCTTTTTTGCCGCAAGCTCGCCGAGGCGCTCCTTGTGGTCGACACCGGTCGCCTCCTCGCGCGCGAGGGCCTCGATCTCGGCGGCGCCGTGGTCGATCGCCCGCTGCGCGTCCTCGACCGCGGGGGGCGTCGCCGCCTGGCCGATCGCCACGCGCGCGCAGGCCGTGTCCAGGACGGAGACGGACTTGTCGGGAAGCTGGCGACCCGAGATGTAGCGGTGCGACAGCCGAACGGAGTCCTCCACGGCCTCGTCGAGGATCCGGACCTTGTGGTGGTTCTCGAGAGGCTCCGTGAGGCCTCTCATCATGATGATGCCGACCGCCTCGGTCGGCTCCTCGACCTTGACGACCTGGAAACGCCGCGCGAGAGCGGCGTCCTTCTCGAAATACTTCTTGTACTCGGCCCAGGTCGTCGCAGCGATCGTGCGCAGCTCGCCGCGCGCGAGGGCCGGCTTCAGGAGGTTCGCGGCGTCGTTCTGCCCGGCTTGGCCGCCGGCGCCAATCATGGTGTGCGCCTCGTCGATGAAGACGATGATCGGCTGGGGCGAGGCCTTCACCTCCTCGATGACCGTCTTCAGGCGGTTCTCGAACTCGCCCTTGATTCCGGCTCCGGCCTGCAGGAGCCCGAGGTCGAGAGTCCTCACGGCGACGTTCTTCAGCGGGCCGGGAACGTCTCCCTGGGCGATGCGCAGCGCGAACCCCTCGACGACGGCCGTCTTCCCGACTCCGGCCTCTCCGGTGAGGATAGGGTTGTTCTGGCGGCGGCGCGTGAGGATGTCGATGACCTGCCGGATCTCGAAGTCGCGGCCGAGGATCGGATCGATGTGGCCGGCCTTCGCGCGAGCCGTCAGGTCGACGGTGTATTGATCCAGCGCCTTCGTCCGGCCGGGGACGCCCGTCGCACCGCCCGCCGTGTCGCCGGCCGGCGCTTCGCCGAGCGAAGAGGCGTCGCGGTCTTCGACCGAGCCGGTCACGATGTCGGCGAAGCTCTTGCGCAGCGTCTCGACGGAGATCGCCGCGAACTCCTTGGAGATCTCGCGCGCGAGACGGGCGAATTCCTCCTTCTCGAGGAGAGCGAGAAGGATGTGCGAGGAGCGGACTCGGGAGGCGCCGAAATCGATCGAGCCGAGGAGCCAGGCTTCTTCGACGAGCTTCGGGAGGCGGGGGGAGAGAGCCGGCGTGCGGGTGTTCCCGGTCTTGAGCCGGTCGAGCGATCGCACGAGGTCTTTCGCGAGCCGGGACTCGTCGATCTCGAACCGGCGGAGGATCCGGTGGAAGTCCGTGTCCGGCGTTTCGCCCAGCTTGACGAGCAGGTGCTCGACGTCGACGTCGTAGTTCGTCCGCGAGAGGCAGAGCCCGGCAGCCCCCTCGAGGGCGTTCCGGCAGGTGTCGTTCATTCGGCCGATAAGGGATTTCAGATTCGCGCTCATGGACGCTTCCTTCCTCTTCTCGCGCTTTTGGACGGGCTCTTATCCTAGTTCATGGACTCGAGAATCAGGTCCGAGGCATCGTCGGGCGAGGAGGCGCTCTTGAGCCACGTCGTCCAGCCGAGCATCGGCGGGGCGGCGGCGTCGGACCCCAGGTGGCACTGGGGAATCTCCTCTTTCTTCAGGACGAGCTGCACGTCGAAGTCGTACTCGACGCCGACGAGGAATCGGACGAGCTCGTTCAGCGGCCTCCAGCCGCCTCCGCGAGGCAGAAAGGCCTGGAAGGAGGTGAAGCCCAGCGGGCCGAGCCGGATCCGGAAGCGGGATTGGCTGTTCCAGACATGGTCGCCGCAGACGAGGTCGACGCCGAGGCGGCTGTTTTTGGACCCCAGTTTTGAGGCGTCTTCCGGCTCCAGGTCGAGCCACTGTCCGACGAACTGCCGTGTCGCGGCCGGGACCCCGAAGTAATCGCGGAGGATTCCCTCGATCGCGCTCGCCGAGTGCGGGTGCTGCGCGATGAGGCCGGCGTACAGGAGGAGCGCGTCGTCGGAGACGCTCTGGCGCCCGCGGAGCCCCCCCGTGCCGAGGCCGATCAGCGCGAAGAGGCCCTCGATGAAGGGATCGTCGCCGCCGCTCTCGTACACCACGGGGAAGCGGTACTTCTGCCAGGCGCGGTGGAACAGCGACAGGAAGCGGTGGTTGAAAAGGTCGAGGAACTCCCAGAGCGCGTAGTCCTTGTAACGGACCCGCTCGATGAGGAGCTCGGTGTACGGGATGGGAAGAACGCCGAGCGGCCCGGTCGTCCCTCCGATCGCGACGGTGACTTCTGGGGGACGGTCGGGGTCGTCGGGATCGGCGCGGAGGTCGTGAATCTCGCTCGGCGGGAACTCCAGGGTGGCGCGGGTTCTGAAGCGCGCGGTCTCGCGCGCAGGCGGCCCGTCGTGGCCGACCGGGGCGCGGGACGGCGAGAGCCGCGACAGCAGCCGGACAGCCTGAAAGAACCCGAAGTGCTCGGGGCGCGTCCGCAGCCGCTCGATCAAAGGACGATCTGGTCGCCGGTGCGTGGCGGCCAGCGGCGCATGACTCCCTCGCGCTGCTTCGTCGACGCCACGAGCTGGCTGAAGGAGTTCACGGACGCGTAGAGCGAGAGGAAGCGCTCGAGCACGGACGCGAAAAGGTAAACGCCCGAGCCGACGAAGTTCTGCTCGTCGAAGTCGATCGAGACCTCGAGTCCCCTCACGAATCCCGGGTGGATGTCGCGGAGCGGCCGGACGACCCGGCGCGCGGAGAGCTTCGAGATCCCGTCGATCTGCTGCCGGGTGACCGACGAATCGGAGATGTCGTAGAGCCGCAGGATTTCCCGCAGTGCCTCCGGGCCCTTCTCTCCCTCGCGCTCGACGAGCGACAGGACGTTCAGGGCGAGGTGCGAGATGAGCCTCCAGTGCGCCCCGCGCCGGAGCGGCGGCCGAAGGCTCGCGGTCGGCTTCACGAGGCTTCGGATCGCGGTGAAAACCCCGGGCCCTTCGAGCTGGAAGTCCCCCTCGGGATTGCCGAACGGGAGGCGGCCCGGAAGGTCGCGGTTCGAGCTGGTCACGTGCACGGTGAGGGTGTCGGTGTCGGGCACGGTCGGATCGAAGTTCATGTCGACGAGGGTGAGGAAGACCTCGGTCCCTTCGTCGTCCTTGCGCTCCGACGGGCGCCGGCTCGCGTGCCAGAGGGCTTGCTGGCCTGTGCGCTCCGCGTCGTGGCGGAACGCGAAGAACGGCTGATACGTCCGCACGGTATCGAGGTCGGCGCCCGTCGACGTCACGCTGTCGACCGACCAGACCTCGTGCGCCCCCGGTCGCCTCAGGTTCGGAATGACGCGGTACTCGTGGCTCAGATGGGTGACCCGGATGGGCTCGGCCATCTGCGAGAAGAGGTTCACGACCGGAGTGGCATGCAGCCGGAAGGTCTGCGCCGAGATGCTCCGTTCCGCGGCGAAGGGACGTCCCAGGAGGATCCGCACGTCGAGCGTGTCCGTGAAGGCGCGCCCTTTGAGCCGCTCGAGCCCGTCGAGGTCCACGAAGAGAAACTTCTCCGGGAAGGAGAAGTATTCCTGGAGGACGCGGTATCCCCGGAAGAGGCGGTCCGGTGTCGGCAGGAGCGTCTCGTCGTCGTCGAAGCCGACCGGTCTGAGAGCCTCCGGCCCCAGCGTGACCGCCTCGGAGTCGGGCGCCGAGGCCCCCGGCCGGAGCTCGACGGCGAGCGCGTCGTTGAAGAGCAGCTCGTAGAGCGAGTGGACGACCTTGCCTTCGCCCTGCAGGTAGAAGCGAAGCCGGGAGAGCGGGCGCTCGTCGCCCTCGGACGCCTTCTCCTTGAGCTCGGACAGCGCGGCGCCTCCGAGGATGTGCAGATCGAGGTGGAGCACCGTCCGCGCATCGCGGCCCTCGATCGTGACCGCGGGCGCCTGCTCGAAGCGGGCGGCTCTCACCTCGACGGGCCAGATCGTGACCGGATAAGCGGTCCGGAAGCGGCACGGGATTCCGTCGACGGGGGCGGACGCGAGCGTCGAGGCTTTCGGAATCGTCTGCCCCGTTTGCACGCTCACCTGCTCGGAATTGAGGACGAATTGGACCACGGACATCGAGGGCACGGGCGCGAGAAACGTGGGGTACAGGATTCCGAGGAGCGATTCCGTGATCTCGGGGAACTCGTCGTCGATCTTGAGGCGCACGCGTGCCGCGAGGAACGCGAAGGCCTCGAGGAGCCGTTCGACGTGCGGGTCCTCGCACTTGCCCGGTTCGAGCTGCAGGCGGGACGCGACCTTCGGGTACTTGTCGGCGAACTCGGCCCCCATCTGGCGGAGGAAGCTCAGCTCGCGCTCGTAGTACTCCAGGAGATCGCTGCGCATCAGTCGCCCTTGACCGCGAAGTTGCCGCTCCCGAGCTGAAGCGTCGTGTCGAAAGAGATCGGCTCGGAGACCGGATCGATGCGCAGTCGCGCCTCGATCTTGAAGCGGAAGGCGCGCTCGAGCACGGACGCGTTCGCGACGCTGACGACGATGTCCTCGAGGCGGGGCTCGAACCGCTTGAGCGTGCCTTCGAGCGCGCGGGTGAGGTCGTGCTGATCCCCGACGCTTCGCACGCTCAAGGTGGAAAAGTCCGGAAGGCCGTACGCGAGGATGGAGTCGGCGAGGAGCGGCAGCTCGTCGGGCACCTCGAGCACGCGGCGCGTGTTGAGGAGCCACTCGAGGTCGCGCTTGAGGGCCTGTTTGACCTGGCGAAGGGCCTTCGACCGCGAAGCAGGAGGCTCAGCTTTCGCCTCCGGCTCGAAGTCGACGAGCCGGTCGAGGACCGACAGGTTGATCCGGATCTCGTCGTCGATCCTCGGCATGGCGCGTCGCCGGGGCGGGTGCCGAGGCCGGCGACGATTCGCCGGCCTTTGGCCGTCCCGTCCCTTACTTCCTCGTCGGAGCCGGCAGCTCAGCCACCAGCCGCAGGGAGACCGACAGCTCGTCGAGCTGGAAGTGCGGCCTGAGGAATGCGATCGCCTTGTAGACACCGGGCTTGCCCGGAACTTCCGCCACTTCGATGCGGGCCTCGCGAAGGGGGAACTGCGCCTTGACCGCCGGCGAGGCCGTGTCGTCGGGCGTGACGTAATTCGAGATCCACTTGTTGAGGAAGAATTCCACGTCTTTGCGCGAGGCGAAGCTGCCGATCTTGTCCCGCATGATCGACTTGAGGTAGTGGGCGAAACGGGACACGGCGAAGATATAGGGGAGCTGCGTCGAGAGACGCGCGTTCGCGTTCGCGAAATCGGTGTCGTACTTCTTCGCCTTCTGGGCCGACTGCCCGCCGAAGAACGCCGCGTAGTCGGTGTTCTTGCAGTGGACGAGCGAGATGAAGCCGAGGTCCGAGAATTCCTTCTCGCGGCGGTCGGTGATCGCGATCTCGGTCGGGCACTTCAGCGCCACGTCGCCTTCGTCGGTCTGGAAGGTGTGCGCCGGGAGCCCCTGGACGAGCCCACCCCCCTCCACGCCGCGAATCGCGACGGTCCAGTTGTAGAGCGCGAAGGCCTCGGTCAGGCGCGTCCCGAACGAGTAGGCGGCGTTTCCCCAGAGGTACTTCTTGTGGTCCTTGCCGTCCACGTCCTCCTCGAAATTGAAAGACTCGGTCGGGACCGTGTTGGTGCCATACGGGAGACGCATGAGAGTGTGGGGGAGGGTGAGCCCCACGTAGCGCGAGTCCTCCGAGTCGCGGAACGAGCGCCACTTCGCATACTCGGTCCGATCGAAGATCTTGGCGAGGTCGCGCACTTCAGTCAGCTCGGTATAGGTCTGCCAGCCGAACATCTCGGGCGAGGCCGCCGAGATGAAGGGCGCGTTGGCCGCGGCGGCAACGCCCGAGATTTTCTCGAGGAGCGACATGTCCTGCGGATGGTTGCCGAATTCGTAATCCCCGATCAACGCGCCGAAAGGGGCGCCGCCGAACGTTCCGTACTCTTCTTCGTAGACCTTCTTGAAGAGCGCGGACTGGTCGAATTCCGCGGCCCGCTCGAGGTCCTTCAGGAGATCCTTCTTGGACACGTTCAGCACGCGGATCTTGAGCATCGTCGAGGTCTCGCTTTCGAACACGAGATGCTTCAGGCCGCGCCAGCTTCCCTCGAGCTTCTGGAAGTCCGGGTGGTGCATGACTTCGTTGAGCTGCGCCGACAGGAGCTTGTCGATCGCCGCGATGCGCGTGTTGATCGTCGATTCGAGGTCCTTGGAGAGGACGACCTGCCCTTGAAGGGCCTGCTGGACGAACTCGGCCAGCATGTCCTTGGCGTTGTCGACCTGGTCCTCGCGAAGCGCCAGACGCCCGCTCTCGAGGATCTTGTTGAGAAGACCCCCCTCCTGCTCCCGAACGACGGATTCGGATTCGGCCCTCTTCTCGGGGTTCTTACTCATGGGGTTCTTCCTTCTTCCCTTCCTCGTCCGTCACGACGCCGAGCTGCTTTCCGAGCTGCTTCTGGGCGTTCGGGTCCTTGAGGAGGTCCGTCAGCATGGCTTCCAGTTTGTCGTTACCGTCGGTCTTCGACAGGATGTCACGAAGCTTCTGGCGCGCTTCGACGAGCTTTCTCAGGGGCTCGACCTGCTGGACCACTTGATCGGGCTCGAAGTCCGTCATGTTGTTGAACTTCATCTCGACGTTCATCTTGCTGCCGTCGTCGGACAGCTTGTTATCGACGCGAAGGGCCAGGCGCGGCGCCTGCGCCGCGAGCACCTGATCGAAGTTGTCGCGGTCGATCTCGATCAGTTTCCGATCTTTCAGCCTCGGGAGCGGTTCGACGGGCTGGCCGGAGAAGTCGCCGAGGACTCCGACGACGAACGGCAGCTCCTTCATCTCGATGGCCCCGCCGATCTCCACGTCATATGTGATCTGAACGCGGGGAGGGCGAATCCTCTTCAGTTTCTGCTGGATACTTTCCTTCTTCGGCATGGTTCCCTCCCTCAGGTTCCCGTGCTGCCGGACTCGCCTTTGAGGCCGAGAGTTTCACGCAGACCGGCGAGAACGCTGTTGTCCTTGATCACATCGACGAGCCAGGCGTCGAGCGGCATCTGCCCCCACGCGATGGCGCGCTGAACGAGGTACGAGACCGGGCTGTGCGGCTCGGTCCTCCGGAAGTAGTCGGCGACCTGCGCGAGCTGTGCGAGCGCCTGGTCCCGTGCCCGAATGGCTCCGCCTGGCCCGCCTGCCGCGCCTCCCGCTGTCTCGCCCTCGGCCCCTTCCGCCACGTCGGACGGGTCCGGCTCTTCGATCCTCTTTTCCTTGACGACCTTCTCGAGCAGCGTCCGGATTCCCTCGAGAGTCTTCGTGAGACTGCCGAGCCCCGGAGTCTGGCGCGAAAAGCGGGCGTCCATCTGCTTGTCGAGGGCCTTCAGAGCCGCCCAGCTCTCGGCGACGTCCGCGTGGAGCTCCTCGTAGAAGGCGCGGCGCGTCTCGCTCTTGGCCTTCCGGACCTCCTCGCCCGTGATCTTGTGGTCCATCTGGGCGCGTGCGCGCTTCTCTTCGAGTTGCTGAAGCGCCTCGCCGGAGAGCTTCGACGTGTCGGCCGGAAAGTCGTACTGCAACGCCTCTTCCCACTGGAAGAAGCCGTAGTTCGCACCGGAGCGCTTCGTCAGCGGGATCTTCCTGACGGCCTCCGCGGCCTGGCGGTCCATCCACGCGAGCGCATTGGCCCGCGCTTCGAGATCGTTTCCCTCGTCGATCTCGGGATACAGCGTCTCCCAGAAGGTCTCGAGAAGCCCGTTCGCGAGCTTCAGCGAGTCCCTCAGGCCCGGGAATCCGTTCATGCTCACGGCGGCTTCGGAAAGCCAGGCGATGATCTGGAGGTCCTTCGTCTTGCCGCTCAGGCTCTCACCGGCGAGCTCGGCCACCTTCTCCCAGTCGGCGACCTTCAGCTCGTGAACCCAGTCCCCCTGCGGAACGTCGTCGTCGGCGCGACGCGCCTCGCGGATCTCGTCGTGGAGCCCCGAGTACTGGAGGTTCTCCCCACTCGGGTTTTCTCCCGCGATCGGCGCGAGCAGGGCGTCCAGGTTGAAAACGGGAGCTGACGGCATTGCGACGATTTCCTCCGGCCAGAGACGCTTATGCCATTTGGGGGCTAACAGTTAGAATGTAGAAAGGATAGCGATCGCGCGGACCCTGGTCAAGAGCTGGTGCAGAAGCAGAGCTGGTGCAGAAGCGAGGAGAAAGCATGCCGACACCACGTGAGCTTTATCAGGCCGGTCAACTCCAGGCGGCGATCAAGGCCCTCACGGCCGAGGTCAAGGCGAACCCGGCCGACGGCCCCATGCGCATTTTCCTGTTCGAGCTCCTCTCGTTCGCGGGCGACTGGGACCGTGCCCAGAAGCAGATCGAGGTTCTCGGGCAAGCGGGCCCGAACGAGGCCCTCGCGGTTCAGGTGTACCTGGCGAACATCCAGGCCGAGCGCACGCGAGAACGCCTCTTCTCGGAGGGCCTCCATCCCCACTTCCTGAACGAGCCACCCCCGTACGTGGACCGGCACCTGGACGCCATCAACCGGATCCGCGAGGGGAACTTCGCCGAGGCCAGGATCCTCCTCGACCGGGCGGAAGAAGAGCGTCCCGCGCTGCTGGGGACGCTGAACGGACGGCCCTTCGCCGACTTCCGCGATTGCGACGACGTGATCGGGCCCGTCTTGGAGCTGATCGTGAAGGACAAGTACACGTGGCTTCCGTTCGAGCAGATCCGCCGCGTGGAGATCAGCCCCCCGTCGAAGCTCCGGGACCTCGTCTGGGCCCGCGCGAAGGTCGAGGCCCTGGACGGCACGGTCGGCGACGTGTACGTGCCGGCTCTCTACGAGGGAACGTGCCGGAACGCGGACGACCAGCTGCGGCTCGGGAGGATGACGGCCTGGATCCCGCTGGCCGACGACCTGTCTCGCGGCGCGGGGCTCAAGACGTTCCAGGTGGACGAAGACGACGTGGCGCTGTTCGAGGCCCGGCAGCTCGAGTTCCGCCCGCTGCCTCCCGCTGCCGTGGCATGAAGCCGAAAAAATGACGGCCCTCGCCGGAAGGTGAGGGCCGTCGGGGAACGCGACGAGGAGCAGGTCGAAGGGCTCAGGAGCCCGTGTTCTCCTTGAAGTTCCAGTTCGCCTTGGTCGAGCCACCGCCAGTGCCGGTCTCCGTCTGCTCTTTGTACTCCATCTCCATTTTCGCGAAGTTCAACGAGACCTGGTCGATCGGGACGATGTCGGAAGACCCCGAACCCCCCGTCTGGTAGCTGGAGACGAGAACTTCGCTGAGCTTGATCTTGAGGAACTCCAGCTGTTCCTTTCCCGCCTTGCGGGCCACCAAGGTTCCCTCCGTAAGGTGCTCGCCGTTGGCGCACGCGAGGAACAATTTTGGCGAGGCCTTGTTGACTTTCATCGTGAAATGAAAGTCGCCGCCGGAGACCTTGCCGGCACCGGATCCCCCTCCGCTAGCGCCCGAACCCTGCTGTTGCTCACTCCAGGACCAGGATTCGAGCTGGATCTCGTTCTTGTGGGTCTTGTCTTTAGCCTCGCCGTCGATCCCGGTCAGCTTCAGGAAAAAATCAACTACTGCCATTGGCTGCTCCTTTCACCCGCCTGGGTGGATGTTGTTAATGACGTTCTCTCGTCGCTCGGTCTCGCTGGCAAACATAGGTCGTGTACGACGGAATTCAACCTCACTCCGACAAACGCGTGACGGCGATCATCACGAACGCACCGATCCCCGCGACCGCGGGCGGAGGCTCCTCACGAACGTCTTTCATTACTTCGACATCAGGTTGTCCACGAACATGACCCCACCCGACGTCGGACCCAGGCTCGTCTGCTCCTTGGCGAGAATCTCGATCTTTCCGAACCCAAGGTCGAATTCGCACTGCGGGATCACGTCACCTCCACCGGCATCGAGGTCGCCGGCCTGAACCTTCACGACGAGGACCTCGGAGAGCGTTACCTTGAAATACTCGAACTGCTCCTTGCCGGCCTTGCGGCACGTCAGGACCGCCTTCGGGATCTTCCCGTTGGTAGCGAGGTTCATGAAGAGCAACGGAGTCGACTTGTCGACCTTCGCGCGGAGCGTCAGGTGCGACCATCGGCGCACGCCGGTGGCCTGGTTCGTGAACGAATCGCGAGGGCTCACCAAATTAAAGCGAAAGCCGTCGATCTGGATCTCGCCCTTGTGAGCGGGATCGCTGCTTTCGCCGTCTACTCCGTCGAGCTTCAGGAACATGTCGACGAGCGCCATGGCCGTTTCCTTTCGCTCCTTCCGTCGAGAGTGCGAATCATATGCTCTAGGTCAAGCGGTGAGGAAGATTCTGGGGAGATCTTCGCGCGGCGGCGGTCGAAGGAGTCGTCAGCCGGATTCGAGGAGCGAGGCGAGCGGGAGGTCCCAGCCAGGGGGGTCGGCCTGAGAGGGCGGCCCTGACGGCGACGGAGCGGGTGGAGAAGGGTCGGCGGCGGCGGCAGGAGCTGCCGCTCCGAGCAGGAGAATCTCCTCGGCGGGCGGGGCGGCTTCGGAAGGCAGGATCGTCTCGGCGGGAGGCGCGGGCTCCGGGGGCGGCGCCACCCCGGCCGGTGGCGGCTCGGTCGCGGCGGGTTCGGTCGCTGCGTCCTCCGCCGCCCGTCGGCCGGGCTTCGGAATCTCCTCGACGAAATCGGTCGGAATCGCCGCCGGATGGAAGAGGAGGATGTCTTCCGCTCGCGCGTCGCGGAAAAGGACTACGCCGCAAGGCGCCGCGCCTCCGGTCCGGTAGAGAACGCCTGTCGGGCCCGCTCCCGCCGGTGTGGCCTTCGAGAGCCTGACGGTCCAGAGCTTCAGCTGATCGAGCGGGGCGGTCTCGTCGGCGAGCGGAAGGCGGAACGCCGCCGCTCCCGCGGTGGGGCTTCGGCCGGCCGCGTCGAGGCCGGAGAGGAGCGCGGCCCATTGCCTCTCCGCGTCGTCTCCGAAGAGGGCCGTTGCGAGAGGTCCGACGCGTGAGCGCCCGAGCGCCTCGGCGAGCCGCACCCGGATCTCGTCCTGCGTCCGGACGGGAATCTCGATCTTGGCCCCGCGGAGCTCCTGGTAGACCGCCGCGAGAGAGCCCCCCGCGTCGTACTTCCGCCGGATTTCCCTGGCGCGGCTTTCGAAGACGGGGAGGTAGTCAAGCGCCGTCAGCACGGAGGTCACCGGCTTTCCGGCGGGCAGGATCGTGAAGAGGGCGAACGGAAACTTCCGGAGGCCCCCCTGATCCGTGCTCCCCCAGAGGGCGCCGACGGCCATCTTGCGGCTTTCGGGCAGGCGGAGCAGAAAGGCGTGGAGCGGGATCTCGGTCGAACGGCAGTCGTCGCGGGACGACCAGTGGCGGCTGAATCCATTGGACAGCCAGTCGCGGAACTCGCGCGAGACGTCGTCGGTGAGCCCCGCGGAGATGAAGTCCTTGTAAACGGGAAGCTTTCCGAACGCGAAGAGAGGCCAGGACTCGGTCGGGGGCGGATCGTCCACCGATCGCTTGCGAAATGGGGACAGGAAACCCATCGGGGCGCTCTCGAAGGCCTTCAGTTCAGGAGGATTGGCGGCAGCGGCTCGTCGAGCCGGATCTGGAACGCTCCCTCGAGAAGATCTCGCGGGTTCTTCCCGTCCGGGATCTGAACGCGAATGGTCCAGACCTTCGGATCCGAGAGGTCGGTTCGCGCCTCGCTCGCGAGCCGGATGAAATAGAAGAGCTTCAGGGGCCCGCCGGTCACCTCGTAGGTACTTGTCCATCCCCCTTCCCCGGACTGTTCGTTCCGGCCGCTGATCGTGAGAAGGGCGTCGGCCGAGCTGAGCCGCCAGACGAACGGAGGCGGAATCCGCTGGGACTTGATGTCCGTCGACGGGCGCAGGATCACGCCCCGGTCGAAAAGCGTGATCTGCGAGACGCGGTCTTTCAGCGCACGGCGTCCCGCGCCGGGCTCGCGGTCGAGGGCGAGAACGCTGACCTCGCGCCCGCCAGTGCCTCCTGGCTTGCCGGCGAGCGAGTCGGCCGCCGCGGAGCTGGCGCCGCTGATGAAGCGCTGCCAAAGGCGGGCGACCGCGAGGGAGCCCCGGTTCTGAAGAATGAAGTCGAAGGACGGCTCGGCGCCGCCGAGAAGCGGATCGACGGCGTATTCGTCAGAGAGGACGCCGACTTCCGTCAGGACGCCGATGACGTCGGCCTGCCCGATCGTGGGGAGGTTCCGCCGGAGCGACAGCCCGCCCGAGACGCGCTCGGCGGCGTACTCGGCCCGCTCCTGCTTCATGCGGCTCTCCGTGATGAACGGAAACTGTCCGGAACAGCAGGACGCGAGCCGTTGGAAGAGGGCGTCCCACCTGGGGTTGAACTGCGGCTCGATCGCGGTCTTGATCAGGCTGGCGCCCCGGTCCTCGAGACTCTTCAGCGATCGCCCGTAAGGCCCTCCCTTGATCCTCAGGTCGCCCGTGAACACGTGCCACCCTCTCAGCGTCGCCCCCTCGGCTCCCGTCGCGAGCTGCTTCCACGACTTCAGCTCGTCCTTGTCGCCGAGAGCGCCGACGGTTCTCTTGAAAGTCTCGGCGGCGGCGAGGAGGTAATCGGGGATCACGGCCGGCCTGGCCGAAACGCGGGCCTCGAATCGGCTCTTGTAATACCCGATGACCGGGTTGAGGTTCGCGTTCGTCTGGACGAAACCCTGCAGATCGGCGAGCGTGAGCTGCCCTGCCTGGTCGGGTGCGCCGCCTCCGCCGCCTCCCCCGGCCGGAGTCCAGGTTCCGACGGCGATCTGGAACGTGCGCCAGGCGCGGGCCGTCAGCGCCGATCCCGGGATCGAAAACCCGCCGCCTCCGGACCTCACGGGGGCCCCCGTGGCGTCGAGGAAGCGCTGCAGGTAGTCGATCTCTCCCTGTGAGAGCGCCTTGACGTCGTTTTTCGCGTCGTCGCGCGAGAGCGCGCTCGTCTGCCGTTCGGCGAGCGAGACGACGCCGTTGCCGTAGGGAATCATCATCTGCGTGAACGGCTTCTGGAAGCAGATGGCGGGGTTGCAGCCCGGCCCGATGGACGCGGTCAGGAACTCCTGCACCGGAGGGAGCACGCGTGCGAGGAGCGCGAGCTCCGCAGTCCGGTGCGCGAAGGGGCCGACGTCGCTCCAGCGGAAACGCCCGTCCGGAATGGTCTTCTCGAAATCCGCCGCCTTCGCGACGGACGCGTTTTTCAGGTCCTCCTGACGCTTCTGCCACTCTTCGAGCTTCTGCTTCTTGCCGTCCAGGGACGAGATCGTGTTCACCTGGGTCAGGATTTTCCCGTCGTCGCTCGCCCGGAATGCATCGAGGTCGGAGTACGCGCCGACGTCGGAGAGGAGCCCGCTGACGAGAACGGTCCCGTTCGCGAGCTTCGTCTTTCCGGGCGTGGACGTCTCGTCTAGGAGAAAAGCGAAGCCGCTCTTCTGCGCGCCCAGGTTCGCGGAGTCGACCTGGAGGCGCCCGACCAGCTCCTGGAGCCGCGACGTGTTGACGCGCGCCTGCGCCGCCGGGTGGAAGGTCGGGGCAATCGTCGCGCCGGGGAGCGAAGGCGGGGGAGGCGCCGGGAGAGGCGGCGGCGCGGCCATGCCGGCGGCCGTCCCCGGCGCGGCCGCGGCTGGAGGCGCCGGTGCGGGCGCGGTGGGCGGTCCGAGCGTGAGGAGCTGCGCATAGGACTCGTTCAGGTAGCGCTGCCACTGCTCGACGTTCGAGCCCGGGAAGCCCTTTTCTCCGGGACGCGGCGACTCGAGGTGCTTGCTCAGGGTATCGAAGTTCGCCTTGAACTGCTTCGCCGTGTCGGCGGTGCGCTTCAGGTAGCTCGCCTGCTGCGGATCGACGATCCCCGTGAGCGCCGTGTAGAGCCGGACCCATTCTTCCAGCCCCTTCATGAGCTTCCAATCCCAGCGCGCGAGGTTCGCGACGGTCCAGTACCGCTCGAACGTGTCGATGGGACGGCTCGGATCGGGGACGCTGGCCTTCAGGTCGCCCGCGTTCCGCCCGCGGGCGAGCTGCGTGACGAACTGATCCGGCCGCGGGTCCGCCGGGGTGATCTGAGCCGCCCACTCGTCGATCTCGGCTGCATACTCGCTCCCCGCGGTTCCCTTCGTTTTCTGGGCGAAGTTGACGAGACCGAGGAGGCGGAGGTCCTCCGCGCGGAAGGCGTCCGTGCCGTCCGCCTTCTTGAGGGACTGGTCGAAGCCGCGCCACGCCAGGAAGCTCTGAAGAGCGCCGAAAAACGCGGGGTAGTCGGAGAAGGCCTCCCAGTTCAACGCGGCCATCCGCGCCTCGGACTCCTTCAGGAGCGGCCGGACGACTCCGTCGAAGAAGAGCTTCTGCTGGACGGTCGCGAGGAGGGTGTGGATCTCGTTCGATTTCGCGCCCCTCAGAAAGAGGCCGAGAAGGAAGGGGTGCTGGCCGAGGCCGACGCGGTCTTCGTAGAGCAGACGGGTCAGCTCGTACTTCTGAGCGATCGTGCAGGGCGTCTTCATGCAGGCCTGTGCCTGCGCGGCGTGCGTGCGGATCGGATTCAGGATGCGCCGGAGCGAGAGGAACGCCGGGATCATCGTGAGGATGATCAGCGGCAGGATCGCCCACGTCAGGATCCGGAAAGCGAACGTGGTCTTCTTCTCGCGTTCGGCCGCCGCGCGGGTCTTCGCCACGAGCCCCTGCTCGGGGAAGACCTTCTTCTCGTAGAAGTCCTTGATGAAGAAGGCGCGCGATTTCTTGAAGATGTTCTCGAGGCTCTCGATGACGTCGCCTTGGGAGCCCGACGGGCCTTTCAGGAGGTCGCGCGTGGCCTGCGCGATCGGCTTGCCCTGCTGCACGCCGCTCGAGATGTAAAACCCGCGGAAGACGAACGGCTCGTCGTAGCGGCTCTGCGTCAGGATGCCGTCGAGATAGCGCCGGACCGGGTCCTTCAGGGCGCGCAGCTCCTCGGGGAAGACGATAAACCGGTCGGCGTTCGCGACGTTCTCCTCGCTCGAGAGGAACTTCAGCCGGAGCTTGTGGACGCGCGTGACGATCTGGTCCCAGGCCGCGTCCACGACGTTCGGGTCGTACGGCTTCTCGGGGCCGGCGGGATTCGACCATCCGAAAAGCTGGCGCTGCTCGACCGGGTCGAGCTTCGTGAAGAACTCCGAGAAGCCGAGCGCACGGTCGGCCTTGGTGATCAGGAAGAAGATCGGGAACCGGATGTCGAGCAGGCGCTGGATGTGGATCAGCTTCTGCCGGATGTTCTGCGCCTTCTTGTCCTGCTCTTCCGGGGCGTCCTCGAGGAGCGACGTGCACGGAATGACGACGAGGACGCCGTTGATGGGGCAGTAGCCCCGGTGCTTTCTCAGGAGCTTGAGGAAGCTCGACCACTCCGACGCGTCGGGAGCCGCTTCTTCCTGAAACGTGAAGCGCCCGGCCGTGTCGAGGATGACGGCCTCGTTCGCGAACCACCAGTCGCAATTGCGCGTCCCGCCGGCACCCGAGAGCGCGTCTCCCCCCACGGGAAACTCCAGCCCCGAGTTCTTGAGGGTCGTGCTCTTTCCCGACTGCGGCTCGCCGATGAGGAGGTACCAGGGCAGCGAGTAGATGTCGAGCCCGGCCCCCTTCAGATTCTGCACCGCCTCCAGCCACTTGACGGAGAGGTCCTTCAGCGCCTCGCGCACCTCCTCCTTCGACGCGCCGGCGGACTGCGAGTCCTTCCGGAGCTCGCCCTCGAACGCCTTGCCCTTCTGCTTCTCACGGCCCTTGCGCAGGTGCTCGAAGAGGAGGACCGCGGCCAGGACGACGAGCAGTCCGAGCAGGAAGAGCCACCAGTATTTCTCGAGCCCGAGAAGGCGGATGAGGAAGTAGCCGAGGGGGAGAAAGAGGAGGGCGGCGCCGAGGTACCTGAGCGGCCGCGGAAGCCCCCGGAGCAGCGAGAGGAACTCTTGCATGGCGTCTACATCAGCCCCATCGCCTGCACCACGGTCCGGAGCTCGTCGACCGAGCGGGCCCACATGAGCCACGTGATCGCGTAGTAGAGAAAGAGGATGCCCACGCCGACGATCGCCACGCGCGCGAGGGTGACCGCGGGAGAAAGTTTGCGCGCCGGCGCCGCCGTGACGTGATACGCCTCGGGAGTAATCTTCTCGCCCACGTCCGCGAGGTATTCCGCCAGGAGGCGGTACACGCGGTTCTTGATCTCGACGGCTTTCTCGGGGCGCTCGCGGTACTTGCCGCGGAAACCGAGCGCCAGCCCGGTGAAGACGATCGCCGCGAGCTCCACGTCGTCGGGACGGAGGTCCTTGGCGATCGAGAAGAACTGGTCGCCGCCGATGTTCGTCTTGAAGTACTTCTCCTCGAAGAGGTGCTGCTCCCACTCGGCGCTGTGGTCCCAGCCGGAATGGAGGAGGATCTCGTCCGCGAGGACGACGAGCGGGTACCGCGCCTTCTCGTAGAGCGCGTCGAGCCGCGGGTCGCTCCGGGCGGCGCGCGCCTGCTCGTCGAAGATCTCCTCGAGATCGGCGGCAACGGCGTCGGGCTCGAGCCGGACGCCGCGGCGGACCTTCTGCCGGAACGAGCTGAGGAACAGGAAGAGGCGGGAGCAGACCCGGAACAGGTCGGTCGTGCTGTTGCTATCCACGGGTCGCGCTCAGCGGCTTGGAGACGACGTACAGGAAGAACTTCAGCTTCGGGTCGAGCATTCCCGAGACGGCCATCACGTGATCCTTCACGACGTTGGCCCAGTAGATTCCTTCCTTCTCGATGGTGAAGTAGTAGTGGTCGTCCCCGGCGGGAAGCCCCGAAGGGATGCGCTTGAGCATCTCGAGGTCGAGGCCGAAGAGGCGCCGCTGCCGGAGCAGCGGAATGTCGTGCACGGCGCCGACCTTCATCGTGTTGAGCCGCTCCTTCAGATCGCGCTCGGGCAGATCCGTCTCCACCGAGAGGAAGAACTCCGCCTCGCTCGTGAACCATTCGGGCTGCAGGTCCGCAACGAGAAGGTCGTCCTTGAGGACGAACTCGACCCGCGTGAAGCGCGAGGCGACGACTTTCTCCGTGAGCAGCTCGATGTTGTGGCAGAGGTCGAAGAAACAGGGGCCGAGACGGTCGTGGTCGTAGAGCGGCACCTTCAGGGGCCGGCGCCCCTCGTCGAAGATGGCGAGATCTCCGAGAAGGCGCGCGAACTCGCAGTAGATCGGGAACGGATGCACGCGCGGGATCCGCGTGAGCTGCTGGAGAATGTAGACGAAGCTGCCGAGGATCTTCAGCTTCATCAGCGTCTGCCAGCCCGACGTCCCTTCCGACTCGATGGCCAGGCGTCCCGAGGCCACCTCGGTCAGGACGAGCCGATGCTTGGCCTCGAGCCGGTTCGTGACCGACTCGCAGAGTGTTTGGAGCGTCTCGGACGCCCCGATCTCCGTCACCGGTGGAATGAAGTCCTTCGAAAGGACGGGGAAGTTCTTTCCCTGACCCGACCGCTCCACGATGGCGAGAGGCACGCACTCGTAGCCGTCCCGGTTCTCGTTCCCGAAGAAGAGGCGCCCGTTCACGAGGCGTGTCTCGACGGGCTGGCGGTTCGCCCCGGTGTTCTCGTCGGGCACCTCGAGGACCTCGGCGGTCAGGCGGCGGTCCTGGCCTCTCCTGTCCTCGCCGGGAAAGAACGTGTTCGGCGCGTCCTCGCGGAGCACCGGAACTCCGAGAAAGACGTCCATCCGCCCTCCCGCCTGTTCGAGCTCGGCCTTGAAGGGGCGCGGGAAGATCCGGAGGTTCGAGCCAGCGGAGAGGACGGAGCCGTCCTTCAGCTTCGCCTCGATGTCTCGCAGCTCGAAGACGTGGTTCTCCAGCTGATCCGCCGCGACCTCCATCCGCGTGACGCCCCAGAAGAAGGGCTGGATGCGCCGCACCTCGTCGTGGAGCGCCTCTTCCCGGAATCGCTCCGCCGCCTGCAGGTGATGCGGCCGAAGGAACATCCCCTCGGCCCAGAGGACAGGCCGGCTTTTCTTCACGGCTGGATGATCGAGAAGTCCCGGTCGCGGACCTGGACCCGAATCGTCCGGCCCTTCCATTGATCCCTGCGCAGGACGACTAGGTAGCGTCCCGGGTCGGCGGTCTGGAAGCGGTAGTCCGCGACGATCACGAGAAACTTGTCATCCTTGGTCGCCGGGACGGTCAGCTCCTTCTCGCAGCGCCCCTCGGACTGCGAAAAGGTTGCGGTCCGCGTCCTGTCTCTGAGGGAGTCCCGGAGCGGGTCGTAGAACCACTTTTCGCCGAGGGCACGGATCCTCTCGACTTCGGGCTCGGTGGCCCGGACGACGTCGACCGTGAGGAGCGTTCCGCCGTTGATCTCGGGTGCGCAGGTGAATGAGACCTTCGCCGCGGAAGAGCCACACCCTGCGGCAAAGGCGGCACCGGCGACCGCGAGGGCGAGGACGGCGAGTCGGACGCACCGGTCGGGCTTTTCGTCGAAGGTCGGCATCACGTCTACTTCCTTTTGTTGAGTTTCTGGAATTCCGCCTGCGAGAAGTGCGCCGCGGCCTGAAGAACCTGATCCTGGACGAGATCGGGGTTGAGGTCCTTCACGAGGTCGCGATACTGGTTCCACCATTCCGCCGTCTCCCCGCGGAGCTTCCACCCCGCTTCCGGTTTCCCCGCTTCGATGACTGCCGGGCTGATTCTCTTCCAGAGCTTGGTGAACCACAACTTCGGCGCCTCGTGATGCCCCGCCGAAATGGCGATCTGCCAGCGCCGCAGCTCGGCGAGGTAGTCCCGCACGTCGTCCGGGTTCACGTCCTTCCCCTCGGCGGCAGCGGCGAAGAAGACGCTCAGCCGGTCGCGGAAGTTAGGCAGGCGGAAGTTCGCGGTCTCGGCGCCCGGCATCGTCATCGCTTCGACGAGGCCGAGGGTGAACGTCTCGACGTCCTGGGCAAAGCGGAGGACATCGCGGAGGAAAGCGAGCCGGGGCTCTAAGGTCGAGGCCTTGCCGTCCTCCGGCGTCAGCAAGGTCCGCCACGGCAGAGACGCGGCGACGGCCGATTTGGACGCGGCCGCGGCTGGCCGGGAGGCCGCCTCGGCGAGGCGCCGTTCCAGCTCGGCTACGCGGCGCCGGAGCCGGAGCTCCTCGAGGTTTGGCACGTCGCCCGGCGCGACGATGGGAAACTGCAGCCTCAACTGCTCCAGGACGCGTGGCCTCCCGGCGGGTTGGAGAGCGTGAAGCTCCTTCACGACGAGCGACCTGAGGGCCTCGCGCCGGTCGGCCGGCGTCGAGAAGCGGTAGGCGGCAGACTCGCGCAGGAGCGCGTCGCCGAGCTCTCGCGCCTTCCGGTCGAGAGCGATCTCCTCCTCGGTGAGCGGAGCGCCGGCGAGCGCGGCCCCAGGGCCCGCCCTTTCGACCGGCGGCGGCGTGGGGGCAGTCGGGACCTTCTCGTCTTTGGTGAGAAGGTCCGCGACGCGGTCGACGAAGACCTCCGCGGCTCTCACGGGCTTCGTCCTCTGTGAAGGCGGGCGCCGGGTCTCGGGCCCGGACGGCGGCGCGTCGGCGGGCGGCGAAGGGCGGGGGGATGACGGCGGTTTTGGCGGCGGCTCTTCCTTGGCGGCGAGGCCCGGAAGCCGCCGGGCGAGCCACGAGCCCACGGCGCTTTCCGCGTCCTGCCTGAGCAGCGTCAACAGCTCGTGTCGGAGCGTCGTCTCGAGGTCCATCGCCGAAGATTCGATGGACCGGCGCTGGCACTCCTCGAGAAGGAAGCCGACCTTGGGCGAGAGGATCAGCTCGTCGGAGCCGGTTTTGAGGCCGATCGGCTGCAGGAAGAGGTCGTTGAGCCACGTGTAGGGGCCCGCGAAGAGGCGGCCTTCCCACAGCTCCGCCAGCGCCTGCTCGCGCGACCAGCTTGCGTCCCTCAGGATCCGCTGGATGCTCGCGCTGCGCGAGCGGAGGATCGCGTCGCAGAGATGGCGCGTGTCGGTGAACAGCTCGCCGCGCTGCACGGCCGCTTCGCGGGCTCCGCGCACGATGCTCTGAACTGCCGGGTCCGGCCACGCCTCTCCGCGGAGAACGCGCGGGAAGGGCATCTCCGGAAGCGGCGCGTCGACGAGCCGGACCCTGACCGGCGTCGAGGAGACGAGGAAGACGTCGCCCGAACGGATCTCGGCCTCGCCGGTGACCTGACCGGACTGGACGGAGGTCCCGTTCGTCGACCCGGCATCCTTCAGGAAGAGCCGGCCCCGCTCTAAGCGGAGCTCCGCGTGGGTCGACGAGACGCCATGGCCGTAAGAGAGGACGAACTCGTTCCTCGTGTTCGTCTTCTTGTCCACGGAGACCCGACCGATGTGGATCGTGACCGGCGCATTCCCGGCCGGTGTGACGTAGCGAAGCCCTTCCATCGGTCCGAGCCAGACCTCGACGGCGAAGAAGGCGGGCTGGCTCACGGGCGCGCCTCGGAGAGACGCTCGCTCTCCTGGATCTCGGCGAGGACTTGCTGGATCTCGAGATGCACCGACTGTCGCTCGAAGAGGAGAGAGTGCAGCTCGGCGAGGAGCGACACGACCTCGGGGACGATCCGTTCGAGCTTCTCTTCCCGGAAGAGCGGATCGAAGTCGGCGGGAGAGGCCGCGACCGAGAAGCCCGCGACGCGCGTGACGAGGCGGAGCGCGAGGAGGACCGCCCGTTCCCAGAGCGTCTCCGGAACGGCATTCGGCCGGTCGGCGCGGCGGTCGTCATGGCCCCAGAAAATCTGCGTCTTCGAGAAAACGGGCGCCGCGTCCGGAACGCGTTTGAGGAGTGTGGCGAGCGTGACGTTCCGCCGGGCCTCGCCGGGCCCGAGCGCCGCGACCTCTCGAGTGAGCCGGTCGGCCGCCCTGAGGACGGCGGCGACATCCTGGCCGTCGTTTCGAAGCAGCAGGCGGAGCAGGGAGACGCCGAGAGCGTGCAGGTCGCTCGGCGTGCCGAAATCCGGGAAGACACGATAGCGGGCCCCGGGAATCTTCGTGCCGAGCGCGAGGCGGAGACGGCGCAGGCCGTTCTCCTCGAGTGCGACGAGGTCGCTCGCGAACGCCGCCTCGTCCGAGCGGATCTCTCCGGGCGTCGCCCGGACGGCGAGGCCGGTGAAGCCGAGGTCGAGAGTCGGGTCCGGGACCGACAGGAAGATCGTGTCGCGCGGCTGCGGCGAGGGATAGAGGCCGTACGCATCGGAGACGCGGCCGCGGAGCCGGAAGCGCCGCGATCCCGTCCCGTCCTCGTCGAGGTCGGTGAAGACGAGCTCACACGGCCGGTATCCGGCCAGGCGGAACTCCTGGATCTCGGGGGCCGCATAGGGAATGGCCAGCCCCTGTCCGGGCAGGACGACCGACGGCGATCCCGGGGCGGGGAGCGTCACCGCGGCTGCGGCCAGGCCGTGGATCCGCGCCTGAAACGTCCAGAAGAGGGGAAGGCCGTCGCCGGCTCCCGAAAGCTCGAAGAGGAGGTGGCGGGGGTGGAGGTCGAGGTGCGGGCGTCCGGCGGCCCGGTAATAGTCGATGAGGCCTTCGAGGATCTGGCGGAACGCGGTCAGCTTCAGGAAGAAGATCTCGACGGCATCGAGGCCGGAGCTCTCCTCAGCGAAGAGGAGCCGTCGGGTTGGCGCAGGCGCCCTCACGAGCCACGCCCAGCGCGTGGGGAGCCCTCCGCCCGTGCCTGCACTTCGGACCTCGAACTCCTCCCAGGGCCGGCCGCCGAGCGCATCGGCGAGCGCTTCGAGGTCGAGGGGGGCCGCCACGGTCACGAGGAAGGGCGACCCGTAGAAGGTCAGCGGCGTGAAGAGATCCCGGGCGCTCGCGCCGCCAGCCGCGGCCGCGGGAAGGGAGCGCACCGCCTTTGCGGTTTCCGTGCCGACCAGGGCGGTTGCCTCTTCCTCCGTCCAGACCTCGCGAAGCGCGTGGCCCAGGTCGTCGAGAAGGTCGGTGGCGGAGCGGACGGTAGCGCCCGGCGTGCTGATCCGCGACGTCGTGTAAACCGTCGGCGCCCCGGGTCCCTTGGCGCAGCTTTCGCACCAGACGAAGCGCTCCCGCGACGAGGCGAAGGACGGGAGGCCGGTGCGCGCGAGCCACGCCTCGTCGCGACAGAGCGAGAGCGGGCTCCTGCAGCCGGGGCAGGGCGGGACGAAGAACGAGCGCCCCGCACGCGAATAGAGGAGCGGTGGAAGGCGGTCCGCTGTTTTTCCCGCCGGGGCGTCCAGGCGGATGAGGCGCGGGAAGTGCGACGACAGCGCACGCAGGTCGACGAGACGTGATTTCTCTCTGTCCCAGCGGTCCTCGAGATCGCGGTTCGTCATGTCGAGCGCGCCCGGCGTCACGCCGTCCGGCCAGGCGTCCGGCATCAGCTTCAGCGCACAAAGCTCGAGGAGGGTGCCGTCATCCCCCTTCACCGCGGCCAGGAAGACGCGCGCGAGGTCGTCGGACTCCGAGAGTCGCACGAACGGCGACCGCTCACGGCTTTCGCCCGAGACATCCAGGAGGAGGTGCAGGCCGAAGGGGGCATTCGCCCCCACCGGCGGCAGAAGTCGCGCGGTCTCGATTCCCTCAGGCTCTTGCACTGATCGGGATGATCGGATTCCGCGGTAACGCCGTCAAGAAGCGGGGGCGGCGCGATCCGGGCGGCGTCAGTCGTGGAAGACGAGCCGCTGCTTGCCGAGCGTGAGCACGTCGCCTTCCACGAGCTGAACCTTGTCCACCTTCTTGCCGTTCACGACGACGCCGTTCTCCGACTCGAGGTCGACCACGAACACGCCGGACGGCCCGACGATCACCTGCGCGTGCTTGCGCGACACGTCGGGGGTCGGCAGATGGACGTCGCTCAGAGCGAGGCGCCCGAGGATGGAGACACCGGGCTTCAGCGGGAACTCCTTCGCGATCCTGTCCCCGTCCAGGAGCGAGAGGCGGGCCCGCGTCAGGACGACCGTGGCGTCCGGGGGCTCGGGCGGGGCCGCGGCAGGCGCCTTCTCGAACGGAGGCGGCGCTTTGATGACGTTCTCGACGGGAAAGGGGGCCGGCGGGGCCGAAGGCGCAGGTCGCACGGGGGGCCGCGGGGCCGGAGGAGCAGGTCCTTCGGAGCCGGAGTCCGGCGTCTCGAGGTCCTCCTCGGACCGGAACGCGTCGAGGAACGTGGCCTTCATCTGCAGGACCGCCTCGAGATCCTGGCGTTCGTCGGCGAGGTGCTTCTCGCAGGCGGCAATCCGCTCCTTGTAGAGGCCGTCCGGGAGCTCGCCGAGCTCACGGCGGAATTCGACCTCCTCCTTGTCGAACGACGCGGCCTCGACAGCCTGCTCGACCTCGCGCCGGAGGGCCTGAAGCCGCCGGTACTCACGGCGCGCCTGCTCCTTGAGAGGCCGCGACTCCTGCTCGAGCGCCAACCGCCTCGTCTCGTAGTCCTTTCGGACCCGCTCGTAGACGGCCGACGACACTTTCTCCGCGCGGATTTCCATGCTCTTCAGGCGCTCCGCGAGGAGCTGCTCCTCTTTCTTGATCCGCACGAGGTCGGCGATGGGGGACAGATCGATCCGGCTCAGCTCTTCACGCATGCTCGCGAAACCCTCGAGTGAACGCCGCGAAAGGGAAGGCGGGAGGTGAGTTTAGCAGCCCTCGCCGGGGAATCTGACCCGGGCGCCGACTTTTCGCTCGGGACATGGGTATAATTGGAAACTACACCCGTGAAATTCAATCGCCGGATCCTTCAGGCTTCGTTCTCGACGGCGCAGGTTGCGCGGCTGACCGGGCTCTCAGCGCGTCAGCTCGATCACTGGGACCGGCTCGGGTTTTTCTCGCCGTCTCTCGCGGGCGCCGCCGGATACGGCTCGAAGCGCCGCTATTCGTTCGGCGACGTCGTGCGGCTCCGCGTCGCGGGCCGGCTGCGCGCCGCCGGGTTCGGCCTGTCGGAAGTCCGTCGCGTCGTGGCGACGCTTCGGCGCCTCGACCCTTCGAAGCCCGACGTCGCCGGTGCGCGTCTGCTCGTCGCGCAGGGACACGTCCTGTGGGCCCGGACGGACAGCGAGCTCGTGGATCTCCTCCACGGTGGCCAGCTCATGCTCGTCTTCCCGGTGGGTGAGACCGTGGAGGACGTCGCGCGCGCGGCGGAGTCTCTCGCGCGCGAAGAGGAGGGCGGCCTCGTGGGCGCCGTCTCGGCCCGGCGCCACGCCTGAACAAATGGTGCCCGAAAAGGATCTCTCCGCCCGGGTATTCCGGCTGGCTCGCCTCGGGCGCGCCCGGGGCTTCTCGCGTGAGCGCTTCGAGCGCGATCTCGGCGCCGCGAGCGAGGGCGTCACGCGCACCGAGCTCCTTCGCCTTCTCCTCGTGGAGTGGATCGGCGTGACGGTTCCCGTGAACGACGTGCCGCCGTTGTGGGCGCGCGTGGAGCGCGCATTCGAGAAGATGGAGAGCGCGCTCGGGGCGCCCGTGTCGCTCCAGACGGCTCTTCTTCACGAGTTCCACAGCCGGCTCGGAAAGCTGAAGGAGCCGCGCCTCCTGTCCGACAACGAGATCTCGGCGCTTCGCGTGAACGCGATCACGGACCCGCTCACGGGCCTTTACAACCGCCGCTTCCTCCACGACCACCTCGACCGCGAGGTCTCACGTGCCGAGCGCGCGGGCGGCGTCGTCTCGGTCCTCATGATGGATCTCGCGGGCTTCAAGTCCATCAACGACCGTCTCGGCCACCCGGTGGGTGACGGAGTTCTGGTGCGCACGGCGAAGGTCATCCGCGAGTCGCTGCGCGTCGTGGACGCGGGCTGCCGGTACGGTGGCGACGAGTTCGTGACCGTGCTCCCGAACAGCGACGTCGTGAACAGTCTCGCCGTCGCCGAGCGCATCCGGCACAAGGTGGCGGGCATCCGGCTTCCGCTTCGCGTCGGCCTCAAGGTGGGGCTCAACTACGGGCTCGCGACGTTCCCGACGGATGGCCGCCTGCTCGACTTCCTCCTCAAGATCAGCGACATTCGCCTCTACGCCTCGAAGCGCCAGAACGCGAAGCCGTTCGAGAGGACGCGGCGCTTTCCGCGCTTTTGCGTGCCGGGCCTGACGCTGAAGATGGGCGGCCGCGGCGCGCGCCGGGGCGCGCTCGCGGAGGTGCACGACATCTCTTATGGCGGGCTCGCGTTCGTCACGTCCCGGGAAAAAACGCCCGACCGGCTCGAGGGCGAGATCTTGCAGCGGTACAGCGGCGAACCGCATCGCGTGGCGATGCGGAGGGTGAACACGGTCCCCCTTTCGGACGGCCGCATGCGGGTCGGCTGCGCCTATGTGCATTGAGCGTTCGGCGTGTGGGCGTCTCCCGAGGTCGATCTGGACGGGCGCCCGCCGCTGAGCGCTGCCGCGGGGGCGGGCCTTTTCGGGCCCGCCCTCCTGTCCCTGTCCCTCCTCGTCCTGCTCGCGTCGGGAGCCGTCGCGCCCGCCGACGTGCCGGCCGTCGCGACTCTCGCGGCCTCCGCGCTCGCCCTCGGCGGGCTCCTCGCAACCTCTCTCGGAACGCGGCTTCTGGGCCCGTTCGCGGCGCCGCTGCGCCTTCTCGTGCCGCTTGCCCTCGCGCTCGTCGCGCTCGGGAAGACGGGCGGCCCCTCGAGCGACCTCTTTCCGCTCCTCGTCGTTTACGTTGCGGCCGAAGCGGCGCTCTCGCGTGAGGGCGGGCGCTTCCTCCTCGTGGGCACGTACGCGGGCCTGGCTCTCCTCGTCGTCCTGTTTCCGGCGCCCACGGCCGCCGCCGCGCGGTCAAACGCACTGCGTTTTCTGTGGCCGGCCGCGGCGGCCTTCGGAGTCGAGCTCGTTCTCCGTTGGACGGCGCCCGGGCGGAATTCCGGCACGGAGGATGCGTCTGCGCCCGTCCGGCTGGCCGTGGAGAGCGCGCCCGCGAGCCCTGCGGCGGTGCGCGATCCGCGGAGCGAGATTCTTCACGATCTGAAATCGCCGCTCACCGTCCTTCGCGTGTACGGCGACCTCGTGGCCGAGGCGGCACGCCGCGGCGAGCTGCCTTCGGAAGCGCACCTCGCGGGCCTCGCACGCGAGATGACGCTCATGGAGTCCCTCGCGGGCATGCCGCCGCGCGCGCCGGCATCCGCGCCGTCCGTGTCCTCACCCGTCGCGCCCGCGACTCCGCCCAGCCCTCGCTCCGATCTCGTGCGCGTTCTTTCGACGCTCGTCGAGTCGTACCGTCTTGCCCACGGCGAAAGGGTGCGCCTCGAGTTCGTCGCCGAAGGCGCGGAGATTCCGGTCGCCGCGGATCCCGTCGCGCTCCAGCGCGCGTTCCGCAACGTGCTCGACAACGCGGTCAAGTACACACCGGCGGGCGGGCAGGTGCGCGTGAGGGCGAGCGTCGTCGCGCAGCACGCGTTCGTCGTGATCAGCGACACGGGTGCCGGGATGACGCCGGAGGAGCAGAAGCACGCGTTCACGTTCGCCTGGCGGAGCCCGTCCGCGTCGGCGTCCGGCGTGCCGGGGCGGGGAATCGGCCTCGGCGTCACGAAGGACCTGCTCGAAAAGAACGGGGGGAAGATCTCGCTCCTTTCCGAGCCCGGCCACGGGCTCGAGGTCACGATCATGTTTCCCGTCTCCCGCGAGGCCGGCGCGTGAGCGGGCGCATCTTCGTCGTGGACGACGACCCGGCGATGGTCGAGGCGGTGGCGGCGGTCCTGTCGCTCGACGGCTTCGAGGTGGACGGGGCGAGCGACAGCGCGGCCGCGCTCCGGGCCGTCCTCAAAAACCCGCCGGCGCTTTTGGTCCTCGACGTCAGCATGCCCGGCCTGACCGGCTGGGAGCTGTGCGAGATCGTGCGCCGCCAGCCGATCACCCGCGACCTGCCCGTCCTCTTCCTGACGGGGCGCGGCGACGTGCGCGACCGGATCACCGCGATGCAGGTCGGCGGAACCGACCACTTGACGAAGCCGTTTCGGGCCGAGGAGCTGCGGGCGCGCGTGCGTGCCCTGATGGCATCCGGGCCGGGAAGAGGAGAATCATGACGAAAGGTCCGCGCACAGATTCCCTGAAGCTCGTGAGCGAGCGATCGCCGGTCGACGTGCCCGAGATCGAGAGGCTGCGTCTCGAGTCGCTGCTCCATGACGCCGTCACGGGTCTGACCCTGCACCCCTTCGCCGATCTAAAGGGAGAGCGCGTCGCGAACCTCGGAGTCGTCTACATTCAGCTCGGGCGCTTCGCGGGCGTCGAGAGCCTTTACGGATGGGAGCTCTACGACCGGATCCTGCGCGTGACGGCCGCGAGCCTTCGCGAGGACATCACGGCTTCGCCTCTCGCCCCGGGCCTCCTCGCGATGTCCTTCAACGGCTCCGACGGAGTCTTCCTTCTTTTCGACGTCGCGCGGCGCGCTCCCGGGCGGCACGGCGTCACGCTGGAGGCGGAGGCCGCGCGCCTGCGCCAGGGCGTCGGGCGCCGCCTGAAGCAGGCGCTCGGGCGCTCCGCCGTCGACCTCATGCACATTCACGCGACCGCGCTCGTGGTTCCTGACGATCCGCGTGTGCGGCCGTCGCGGCAGGTCATGCGCGCGCTCGCCGAGGCGGCGCGGCTCGCCGACGCCCGCGAGAGCGGTGAGAAGAAGTCGTTCGTCGAGAGGCTGAAGGCCCTTCTTTCCGCGAAGAGGCTGCGCGCGGTTTTCCAGCCCATCGTTGGCGTGACCTCGGGCGAGGTCCTCGGCTACGAGGCGCTCATCCGCGGGCCGGCGGGCCACGAGCTCGAGATGCCCGACGAGCTGTTCGCCGTGGCGCGCGAGGGAGACCTCCTCCTCGAGCTCGAGAGCCTGTGCGTCGAGACGGTCTTCTCGTCGCTCCCCAAGGCCGCGCGCAAAAAGCGCCTGTTCGTGAACGCTTCGGCGCGGCTTCTCAC
Organism: uncultured Acidobacteriota bacterium; assembly: GCA_937888435.1. GTDB lineage: Bacteria > Acidobacteriota > Thermoanaerobaculia > UBA5066 > UBA5066 > Fen-183. Next base: position 53,809 of record CALAQS010000351.1, on the reverse strand, counting down.
GCACTCGGTGTTCCTCGACGACCGCAATCTCGCCGAGATGGGCCGCGTGCACGGGGACATCGTTCTCGAGCTCTCGGAGAAGGAGGTCGTCTTCAATTACCCGGCGTTTCGCGAGGTCGTCGGGCGGCTGCGGGCGGCCGGCTTCGGATTCGCGATCGACGACGCGGGCTCGGGCTACTCGGGCCTCGAGTCCATCGCGCAGCTCCGGCCGGAGTACGTGAAAGTGGCCCACACGCTCGTCGCGGGCCTCGACGAGGACCGGATCAAGCGCGAGATCGTGGGTTCGCTCGCGACGCTCGGCGAGCGCATCGACGCCGAGCTGATCGCCGAGGGCATCGAGACGCGGGGCGAGCTGGAAAGCCTCCGCGGCCTCGGCGTCCCATGGGGCCAGGGCTTCCTTCTCGGGCGCCCCGCCGCCCGCCCGGTCGTGACGCGCCCCGGCGCGCGCGGCGCCCGCGAGGACGTCTGCTAGAGTCTCCTCGCCCTCCGGGCTCCCACGCGTGACCTCGCTCGACAGATCTCTCCTTTTCGGCGCCGGACTGCCGCTCGTCTTCGCCATCGTCTTCGTGGCCGACCGCAGGGGTGCCTTCCGGCGCGATCTCTTCTCGTCTCCGTGGAGAAAGCGTTTGGCGCTCCTGCTCCTCGCCCTCGTCCTCGTCGCCACGGCGCTCCTGCCCGCCGCCGCGGGAGGGCGAGCGCCCGACGTCTCGTCCCTGCGGTTCTCGCAGGTGTTCGCCGTGCAGGCGCTCCTCGCGTTCTTCCTCCTCGCGTGGTGGTTTCTCAGCGGGAGGCCGTCCCCGGCCTCCTTCCTCGGGCTCGACACGAAACGTCCGCTCGCCGAGGCCGGCGCGGGCGTCGCTCTCGGCCTCGTCGGCTGGACGCTCACGATCGTCGTGGGAATCGGCGCGGCACTTCTGTTCCGGGTCTTCGATTACGACCCGCACCGCGCGGTGCCGCCGCTCGTGAGCTGGCTGGCCTCGCGCCCGGCGGAGCAGCGCGGCCTTCTCGTCCTGATGGCGATGACGCTCGAGGAGTTCCACTTCCGGTCGTTTCTCCAGCGCCGCCTGGGGGCGGTCCCCGCCTCGATCTTCTTCCTCCTCGCGCACGCCGGCTATGGGGAGCCGTTCTTTTTCGTGGGGCTGCTCGCGATCACGACCGTCCTCGCCGTGGCCTTCGCGAAGACCGGGAACGCCGTCACGTCCATCTTCGCGCACGGCACGTTCGACGCCATTCAGCTCTTCATCTTCCTTCCGGCGGCGCTGAAGCTGCTGGCTGGAAACTGAGAGTCCGGTCCGGGCCAGGAGTCGCGGTCATGCGGCCGCGCACGACCTCCACGCGGTCAGCCATGGCGGTCACGTTGGCGGCTTCCCGGCCATCCGGCCGCTCGTAAAGTCGCTCGAGAGCCGCCGCGATGCGCTTTGCGGCGGCCGGCGACGTCAGGCGCATGCGCCAGACGAACCCGACCGGGAGAGGCCCCGCGCCCAGCGACTCCTTCGGCTCGAAAAAGACGACGCGGTCGTCCTGCCACTCGGCGGCGAGCGCGGCGGCGTTCGCGGCTCCGGCGCGCTCCAGGAGCTCTCCGAGCATCCACTCTCCGAACGTATCCTCGTAAAGAAGACGCATCCCGGGCGGGACGCTCGCCGCCGACGGGCGGTCACCGGGGTCGAGGACGACGCGCGCGGTGCCGGCCCGGTCGGGGTGGAGGATCTCGGAGGTCGTGCGGGGAGGCCTGGCGTACGCGGCGTCCACGGCGGGCCATCCGCCGACCTTCTTTTTCGCCTGTATCCACGCCGTCCCCCCGACGTACGGGAAGAGCATCTCCTTGACGAAGAAGGGTGGCACGCCCTCGCCGCCCTCGATCGTGGCGCCCGCGGCGAGGCCGGACATCATCGTCGTGAGGGTCTCGGCGCCGACAAGCTCCTTCGCCTCGTCGGGCAATCGCGTGAGGAGCGCGTCCATCATCACGACGGTGGCCTCGCCTTCGAGGAAGGCCTCGAGCGCGAGCAGTCCGTCGGAGGAATCATGCAGCGCCTTGAGCCGCGGGACGAGGTCGAGGCGGCGGTCCTGTAGCGCGTGCGTCAGCTCGTGAGCCAGAAGAGTGTCTTCGAGAAGGGCTTCCGCCGAGAGGCCCAGCTCGGGGGTTCCGGCCGCCGTCTCGGCCATGCGCTCGGGCACGATGAAGAACTTCTTCTTGGCGGGATCGTAGAAGCCGGCGACCTGGCGGGCGTAGAGCGTCGTGAGCTTCTGCTCGAGGAGAGGTTCGGGGTCGAAGAAGCCAACGGCCGCGAGGGAGGCCGCGTAGCGGGGGAAAGGCGCGGGCAGGTCCTCGACGAGCTTCTGGCCGAGAACCCGCCGAAGGTCTTTCTCGTGCAGGATCGCCGACGCCACTTTTCCCGGGAAGGGCACGCCCCGGACTTTCTCGACGACCTTCTGGGCGCCGGCCACCGCCTCCGGAAGGCGCTCGGCGATGGGGCGCCCGGCCGGGTCGGGCGCGGCCGCCGCGGTCGCTACGATCGCCGCGAGGACCGCCGCGAGAAGTCCCCGGCCGCGCGACCGGATCGATGGACGGCCCGCGCCGCGCTCGCGTATCATGCGTACGCGTTTCTGGATGAGTGTGGAGGGAAACATCGAGGCGGCGAGCTTAGCAGCGCGTCTCCTCGTTCATCCGCTATGACTGAATCGTCCCCCGCTTCGCCGGGGCCCATCGTTCTCTGGCTCTCCAGCCGGTACGAGAACCTCGAGCTCGGCCAGGCGGTCCTCGAGTACGTGTGCCGGCTGCGCGGGATCGAGAACGACGCCGAGCACTGGATCGGGGTCGCGCTGCGCGAGGCGCTCGCGAATGCGATCAAGCACGGCAACCGCCAGGATCCTTCCCGGCGCGTGATGCTTTCCCTGGGGGGCTCCGCGAACAGCCTCGAGATCGTCGTCGGCGACGAGGGCGAGGGGTTCGAGGCGACCACCGTCGCGGACCCGCTCGCGCCCGAGAACCAGATGAAGACGTCGGGACGCGGCATCTTTTATATGAAGACGTTCATGGACGACGTGACGTTCTCGCGCGGCGAGCGCGGCGGCACGATTCTCACGATGAGAAAGCACTTCGATTCCGATCAGAAGAAGGGAGCGCAAACGCGATGAAGACCACGGTAACCATGCGCGACGTCGGCGACGTCAAGATCGTCGAGCTGCACGGCAAGATCACGATCGGCTCGGGCGACCTGCAGATGCGGGAAGCGATCCACACCGCCATAACAGGCGGTGCGACCAAGCTTCTCGTCGACATGAAGGACGTCACGACGATCGACTCCTCGGGCATCGGAGAGCTCGTGGGCTGCTACACGACGGCCACGCACAAAGGGGCGAAGCTGAAGCTCGTGAACCTTCCGCCCAAGATCAGCGACGTCCTCACGGTGACGCAGCTCATCACCGTGTTCGACGTCTTCACGAACGAGAAGGACGCGCTCGCGAGCTTCTGATGGGTCCTGGGAGGCGCGGCGTTTGGTCCTCCGTCCGAATGGGAGACGTGGCCGCGCCTCCTGTGTCCTCCGCTCTTTCGCACCTTCTCGGCGAGGTGCGCGCCGCGGTGGACGCGCGCCTTCCGGCCCTCCTCGCGGCGGACACGCCGTCGAAGGATCCGGGCGATCCGCTTCCATCCGCCGCGCGCGAAGCGCTTCTCTCGCCGGGAAAGCGCGTGAGACCGGTGCTCGTCGTCCTCGCGGGCGAGCTGTTCGGCGTACCTCGCGCGCGCCTCGTCGACGTGGGCTGCGCGATCGAAATGGTGCACGCGGCCTCTCTGGTCCTCGACGACCTGCCTTCGATGGACGACGCCACGCTCAGGCGCGGAAAACCCGCGTTGCACGTGACCCACGGCGAGGCGAACGCCATTCTCGTGGCGGTGACCCTTCTCGCGCGCGCGTTCGGCCTCATCGCCGAGGCTGGCCTTCACGCGCGGCGGGGCGGCCTCCCGGCCTCGGCCGCCCTCGACCTCGTCTCGCGCCTCGCAGACGCTTCAGGCCTCGCGGGGCTCGCGTCGGGCCAGGCGCTCGACCTCGCGACCGACGCGGCTTCCGCCACGTTCGACCGTCTCGAGACGATCCACGCGCGCAAGACGGGTGCGCTCTTCGTCGCGTCGGCCGAGTTCGGCGCCGTGCTCGGCGGCGCGCGGGAGAAAGAGCTCGCGGCCATGCGCTCGTACGCGCGCAACGTCGGCCTCGCGTTCCAGATCGTGGACGACCTCCTCGAGCAGGCCCCGGCCCGAGAGTCCGGCAAGAGCGCGCGCCGCGCGCCCGCACCCGCTTTCGTGCGGCACGTGGGCGTGGACGGCGCCCGCTCCCTCGTCGCCGAGCTGACGGCCCATGCCGTCGAGTCCATCGGGACGTTCGGGAAGAAGGGGATTCTGCTGAGGGAGTTCGCCCTTCTGTTGAGGGACCGGAAGAACTGATCCGCTGCGGCCCCACTCACCCCTTCTAAGCAAAATCCACCGGTGCGGTAACGTCTGTGTTGCATGGATAAGCGAGACGATCCCCTGCGAGAGGGAGCAGAAAAATCCTCTTCTGGCGTCGAGCTTTCGCTCGACGCCGCCCGCGCGCGCCTGCGCGAGAGGGGCTATTTGGACCGGGGCGTCGAGGGCGCCGTTCTCAAGGGCGCGCTCGCGGCGCGCACCCGGACCCGGGCGTTTCTCCTCGGCGCGGCGACAGGGGCTGCGTTTCTCGCCGCCGCCGTCGCCTTCGCGCAGACGGTTCTGCACGCCGTGTCCTCGGCGCTGCCGCTCCGGGACGCGGCGGTGCTCTTTCTCTGGCTCTTCGCGGGCGCGGCGGCCGTCGCCTCGCTCGTCGTCCTCGCGCTCGTCCTGCTCGCGCTCCTGAGGGCCCGCGCTCACGGCGACGCGGAAGAGGGCTCCATGGAGATCGCGGTGGCGTTCGGCGTTCTCGCCGGCGTTGCGGGCGTCCTCGCGGCGCGTCCTGCGCTCGAGAGCGCGGGCCTGCCGGCCGCCGCGGCGGTCCTCCTCGCCGTCGCGTTCGCGGTGCTCATCGCCGTGCGCGTGGCGCGGGGTCTCGCCTTCACGGTGCTCGCGGCCTCCGGCCGGCTCTTCGTGACGCGGCCGCGCCGCACGTTCGTGGCGTGGGCCCTCGCGGGAGGAACGCTCGTCCTCGTCGGCATCTCCGCGCTCTTCTTCCGCGTTCCGGCGGCCGGGGACTCTCCTCTCGTCGTGGCGGCGAATGCGCGGCGCGTCGTCGTGGTGGGCGTCGACGGCTGGACCGAAGGTCTCCCGGGGGAAGGGGCGGCGCGCGCGCGCTACACGAAGGAGGCGCGGGACCCGGCCGCCTTCTGGACGACGGTCGCGACCGGCGAAAGCGTGAAGCGCCACGGGATCGGCTCCCTCGACCTCGTGCGCGTTTTGGGCGTGAGGTCGCCCGTACGCCCTCTCGCGGGCGCCGGCTGGTACCTGAAGGACGTGCTGCCGGCTCTGCACCTGGCGCGGCGCGAGTCCGTCACGGCCGGCGCGAGGCGCGTGCCTTCGCTGTGGGAGGTCGCGAGCCGCGGCGGGATTCCGTCTCTCACGGTGAACTGGTGGACGACCTACCCGGCCGAAGAAGGCGGAGGGACGATCCTCGGAAATCACCTTTTCTTCGCCGCGCGCGCGGGCGGGTCGCTCGCGGGCGAAGGCTGGCCCGCCGACGCCACCGAGCGCGCCGCGCGCCTCGCGCCGCGCGTCGCGCCCGAGCCAGGCACATTCGAGCGTCTCGAGGCGGACGCGCACGGCCTCGATGCCTTCGCGCTCGCCGCCTTTCGCGATGCGTGGCGCCGGGACAGCCCGCGCCTCGCGCTTCTCTACCTCCCCGGGCCCGACATTCTGTCGTCCGGACTCCTCGACCCCGAGCGCGGAACCGCGGACCGCGTCGCGCTCGCGGCGGCCCTGACCGAGGAGACGGCGAACCTGCGCGCATTCCTGCTCGACCCTGGCCTCACGCCGGTGCCCGATCTTCTCGTCCTCGTCCTCGACGCGGGACGGCACGAGAGCGGCGGCTTCGTGCTTCTCTCGGGGCCCCTCGCGAGGAGAGGCGCGGAATCGACGTTCGCGCCGGTGGATCTCGCGCCCACGGTCCTCTCGGTTCTGGGCGTTCCCGCATCACGCGAGATCGCGGGACGCGTGCGAAGCGATCTCCTCGCGCCAGGCGCGGCCAGCGGCGAGACGGTGGCGTCGTGGGGGCGAAGGCGCGCGAGCTCCGATCTTTCGGTGGACCCGAAGGCGTACGTCGAGAACCTGAGGTCGCTCGGCTATCTCAGGTGAGGCACGCTCAGAGCGTGCGCGTGTTCGTCATCATCGAGAGGAGCCGCGCGCCCTTCGGGATCGAGGAGAACGCGTGGAACAGGAGAACGACGCCGTCGTCCGGCGCGCGCACTTCCACGACGGCGTCCTGCGCGCGCGGCGGGATCGAGCAGCGCGACGGGTCGACCATGCGGGCGAGGAGATCGCCTTTTCTCACGGGGGTGCCGGGCGAGAGAATCGCGTCCACGAGCCCCGAGGCCGGCGCGTAGATGGATTTATAGTCGCCCACCGAACACGCCACGATGCGGTACGCGGGCTCGTCGGGCTCGCCGTCGAGGACGCCGTAGTAGCGCAGGGCCGAGGCGATGCGCTTGGCATCCTCGACGCCCTGGGCCATCGAGAACGCGTTCATGGAGCCCAGCTCGATCGTGAATCCGTCCACGAACCGCCTGACGTCCGTGCGATTCAAGCGGCGAAAGGCTTCCGCGAGGTCGTTCCACGGGACGAACGACGCCTCGTCCAGCGCGCCGGCGAAGCGGGGCGGCACCTCGAGGACGAACGGAATCCCGAAGGCGCGCGTCGCCGCGGTCGCGCCCTCGGGTGCGTAGACGTAGCGCGGGGCGCGGTCGCCCGTGTGGAGGTCGAGAACGACGTCGGCCTCGATCGCCAGCTCCTGAATCGCGAGGGCGAACTCGAGGCGGGCCTCCATGCCCCACGGGCCGACGGAGTCGCGCACGGCCGAAAGCGCGGCTTTGAGGGCTTCGTGGAAGCCGTCCCGGATCTCGGCGAGCGTCGCGTCGCGGTGGACGGCGGCAAAGGCCTCCACGTCCACGTAGCACGCGGAGCTTCCGCGCGAGGGCCCCGTCAGGTTGATGTAGCCGCGGTTGAAGTTGACGCCGCTCGCGAGGTCGAAAACGCCCGACACGTAGTCGCCGACCTGCTGGTTCGCCGCGACAGGGTTCACGCGGGGGACGAGGATGAGGCTTCCGCGCGGGGGCTCTTTCTCGAGGAGGTCGAAGAGCGCGAGGATCGCCGCGTTTCCCTGCAGCTCGGCTCCATGTACGTTCGCCTGGATGTACGCGAGGGGCCGCGGATTGCGGCCGTGGCACCAGAAGACCGGGGCGGTCATCGCCTGGCCGACGGCACTCGTGCGGAGGACGATCTCCTTGCGCTCCCAGCGGGCCATGTGCGGTGGGCAGTTTACAGGTGCGCCGGTGGCGCCGGTGGCGGCGGAGGTGGGGCGTCGTTCCATCCGCCGCCGAGCGCGCGATAGAACGAGACGAACGCCGTGAGCCGGTCGCGGCGCGTCTGAACGAGGGCGGTCTCGGCGGGCAGGAGCAACTGAAGCGCGTCCAGGACCTCGAAGTACGCCGAAAGGCCCGACTCGTACCGCAGCGTGGCGAGGCGGACGGCCTCGCGCGTCGCGTGGACGGAACGTTCGCGCTCCGTCTCCTCGGCGGCGAGCTTCTCGATCGCGACGAGATCGCTCGAGACCTCCCCGAGGGCGCGCGTGAAGGCCTGCTCGTATGCCACGCGGGCCTGGTCGAACTGCGCTCGCGCGATGCGCTCCTGCGCCCTGAGGCTGCCTCCCGCGAAGAGCGGGCCGAGGAGGCCCGCCCCGATGGACCAGGTGCGGCCGGCCGCGAAGAGATCCTGGAGGCCCGTGCTGAGCCCGCCGAAGAGTCCGGTGATGCTCAGCGTGGGATAGAACGCCGCGCGCGCCACGCCGACGTTCGCGTTCGCGGCGACGAGGCTCTGCTCGGCGGCCCGCACGTCCGGACGCCGGAGAAGGAGCGCCGACGGCAAGCCCGCGGGCACGACCGGAGGCATCGCCTGCTCGGTGAGCGCGGCGCCCCGCGGTACGGGCCCGGGTGAACGCCCGAGGAGTAGCGTGATCTGGTTCTCACGCGCCACGATGCGCTGTTCGAGGGCGGGAATCTGGGCCGACGCGTTGTCGAGGAGAGCCTCGGCGCGCGCCGTTTCGAGGGCCGAGGCGGCGCCGCCCGCGAGCCGGCGGCTGAAGAGGTCGTACGTGTCCTGGAACGTCGCGCGCGTGCGCCGCGAGATCTCGAGCTCGGCGTCCAGGTCCCTGAGGTCGAAGTACGCGGACGCGACGTCCGCGACGAGCGAGAGAACGACTGCTCTCCGGCCTTCTTCGGTCGCCAGATACTGAGCCCGGGCGGCCTCGTTGAGGCGCCGCACGCGTCCCCAGACGTCGAGCTCCCAGGAGACGAGAGCGTTCGCGGTGACCTGATTTCCGGTCACGTTGCCCGGAAGGGAATAGGCCGATGTGTGGACGCGGCTCAGCCCTGCCGAATAGCCGAGGTCCGGGTAATAGAGAGAGCTCGCGATCCCGTAACGGGCGCGGGACTCCTCGACCCTCGCGGCGGCGAGGCGGACGTCGTAACCGTTTCGGAGCGCTTCCTCGACGAGCGAGCGGAGGACCGGGTCCGCGAAGACATCCCACCATTGGGTGTCCGCGAACGAGGCATCCGACGCGGACCGAGACGATCCGTAGAAGCTTTCCGGCGCGGGAAGCACGGGACGCTGGTAGTTCGGGCCCACGGCGCAGCCTGAGAGCGCGCCGGTCGCGGCGAGGGCGAAAGCGAAGGCGGGAGCCAGGCGCTTCACGACTGATCCCCCGAGGAGGCAATCGCGGACTCGACTTCCGGTCCCGTCCCGGCCTTCCGCGGCGCCTGCGTCTTCCCGCGCATGCTCCCGAGCCTTCGCTCGACGACCACGAAGAGAACCGGGATGAGGAAGATCGCGAGGCAGGTCGCCGTGAGCATTCCCGCGACGACGACCGTCCCGAGAATGCGCCGCGAGGCCGCGCCCGCGCCCTGCGCGATCCACAGCGGCACGCAGCCGAGGATGAACGCGAAAGACGTCATGAGGATGGGGCGAAGGCGAAGCTGCGCGCCCTGGAGCGCGGCCTCGACGAGGTCTTTCCCCTTCTCGAGCTCCGTCTTCGCGAATTCGACGATCAGGATCGCGTTCTTGGCCGCGAGGCCGATGAGGACGATGAGGCCGATCTGCCCGTAGACGTCGAAATCGTAGTGACGAAGGAGGAGGCCGAGAAAGCCACCGAAGACCGCGACGGGAACCGAGAGCAGCACGCTCAACGGCAGGGACCAGCTCTCGTAGAGGGCCGCGAGAATAAGGAAGACGAAGACGAGCGAGAGCCCGAAGATCCGGCCAGTCGTGCCCGACGCCTTCTTCTCCTGGTACGAGAGATCCGACCAGTCGTACCCGATCTCCCGGGGAAGGGCCTGGGCGGCGACCTCTTCGAGCGCGGCCATCGCCTGTCCCGAGCTGTAGCCCGCGGCGGCGCTGCCCGTGACCTGCGCCGCACGGTAGAGGTTGAACCGCTGCGTGTATTCGGGCCCGGCGGTTTGGCGGATCGTCGTCAGCGCCGAGAGCGGCACCATCCCCCCCTGAGAGTTCCGCACGTAGAACCCGGCGATGTCCTCGGGCTTTATGCGGTCCGCGGCGTCCGCCTGCATGAATACGCGCCACTGGCGGCCGAAACGGTTGAACTGGTTGATGTACGTCCCGCCCAGGAACGTCTGGAGGCTCTGATACACGTCGGCGACCGGCACGCCCTGCTTGAGCGCCTTGTCCCGGTCGACGTCGACGAAGACCTGTGGGACCGCGGCGCGAAACGTGCTGTTCACGCTTCCGATCTCCGGCCTTTTGCGGGCCGCTTCGAGGAACTTCTGCAGGTTGTCGTTCAGGAAGTCGACCGAGCCGCCTGTCCGGTCCTGGAGCCAGAGGGAAAAGCCTCCGGCGGCTCCGAGGCCGGGAATCGCCGGTGGCATGAACCCGAAGACGGTCCCCTCGGAGATCTCGGATCGGAAGCGCTTGTTCAGGCGGTCGATCAGCGTCTTGGCGTCGAGACCGTCCTTGTCGCGCTCGTGCCACGGCTGGAGCGACACGAAATAGAAGCCGTTGTACGTCGCCGAGACGTACGAGAGCAGGCTGAACCCCACGACGGTGTTGTAGTACTTGATGCCCTTCGTCTCGGCGAGAATCTTCTCGACCTTGCGGCACACGTCGTCCGTGCGCTGCAGCGAGGCCGCGTCGGGGAGCTGGACGTTCAGGTAGAAATAGCCCTGGTCCTCCTCTGGGACGAAGCTTCCCGGGATCTTCTTGCCAAGCCCCCCCGCGAGAACGGCGAAGCCGCCGAGGATCAGAAGCGCGATGAGCGAGCGGCGGATGAGGAGGCTGGAAACCGAGATGTAGCCCCTCGTCGCGCGCTGGAAGGCGCGGTTGAATCCCCCGAAGAATCGCGCGAGCAGGCCCTTGCTCTCCGTTCGCCGGCGCAGGAGAAGCGCGGAGAGGGCGGGCGCGAGGCTGAGCGCGTTGAACGCCGAGATGAGGACGGAGATCGCGATGGTGACCGCGAACTGCTTGTTCAGACGCCCCTGGATGCCGCCGAGGAAGGCGACCGGCAGGAACACGGACGACAGGATGAGCGCGATCGCGACGACCGGTCCCGAGACTTCGCGCATCGCCTGGAGCGTCGCGTCGCGCGGCGTCATCCCCTCCTCGATGTGGCGTTCCACGGCCTCGACGACGACGATCGCGTCGTCAACGACGAGCCCGATCGCGAGGACGAGCCCGAAGAGCGAGAGCGTGTTGATCGAGAATCCGAGGAGCGGAAAGACGGCGAACGTGCCGATCAGCGACACCGGCACCGCGACGAGCGGAATGAGCGTCGCCCGCCAGTTCTGGAGGAAGATGAAGACGACGAGGAGGACGAGAAGCATCGCCTCGCCGAGAGTGATGACGATCTCGCGGATGCCCTCCGTGACGGGCGCCGTCGTGTCGACGGAGACCGCGTAGTCGATGTCCTCCGGGAAGCGCTGCTTGAGCTCCTCCATCGCCTTGCGAGTGGCTTCGGAGACGGCGAGCGCGTTGGACCCCGGCGCCTGGAAGATGGCGATGATCGACGCGGCCTTGCCGTTCATCCGGCCGATCTGCTTGTACGTGAGGGCGCCGAGCTCGATCCGAGAGACGTCGCCGAGGCGCACGGCGGAGCCGTCCGGGTTGAGGCGCACGACGATCTTCGCGAACTGCTCTGGCGTCAGAAGCCGTCCCTGGGAGCGAACCGTATACGTGAACTCCTGCCCCTTCGGGGCCGGCTCGGCGCCCACCTGGCCGGCGGGGTTCACGGTGCTCTGCTGCTGGACCGCGCGGGTCAGGTCGCCGACCGTGAGGCCGAGCTTCGCGAGCTGGTCGGGGTGGACCCAGATCCGCATCGCGTAGTCGGACGCGCCGAAATTTAGGACCTGCCCGACGCCGTTGACCCGATAGAGCGCGTCGTTGACGTTGATGAGCGCGTAGTTCCCGAGGAACAGGCCGTCGTACGTCCCCTTGGGCGAGTAGAGCGAGATGAGCATGAGCGGCGTGCCCTGCGTCTTGCGGTAGGTGAGCCCGAACTGGTTCACCTCGACCGGGATGCTCGGCAGCGCCTGCGCCACGCGGTTCTGGGCGTTGACCTGGTCGGCATTGCGGTCGGTGCCGACGTCGAACGTGACGCGTACGGTGATCGTGCCGTCGTTCGCGTTCACCGACTGGAGGTACAGCATGTCCTCGACGCCGTTCATCTGCTGTTCGATCGGCGTGGCGACCGACTGCTCGATCGTGAGCGCGTCGGCGCCCGGGTACGAGGTCTGGATCTGGATGAGCGGCGGGACGATGTCGGGAAACTGCGCGACCGGCAGGCCCAGCATCGCGATGAGCCCGCCGAGGACGGTCAGAATCGCGATGACGATCGCGACGATGGGCCTGTTGATGAAGAAGCGGGCCATGGAGTCACTTTCCTGCGGTCGCCGTCAGGGGCACCGCCGTCGCCGAGCTCGCAGCCGCCGGAGCAGCGGCGTCGCTGGCCGAGACGACCGTCCCCGATTTGACCCGCGAGAACCCTTCCACGACGACGCGCTCACCGGCCTTCAGGCCCTCTTCGATCACCCACAGGCTCCCGATGCGCTCGGCCGCCTTGACCGTTCGGATCTGCGCCTTGTCGTCGGCGCCGATGACGGCGATCTGATACGAACCCTGCATCTCGTTGACCGCGCGCTGGGGGACGAGGATCGCGCCCTTCCGCACCTTGACGACGGCGCGCACCTTCGCGTACTGGCCCGGACGGAGAACGTTACCGGGGTTGGGGAAGAGGCCGATCGTCGCGATCGTTCCGGTGCGCACGTCCACGTTGCGCCCCGTGAGGAGCACGTGCCCCTTGTGGGGGAACACGGTGCCGTCCGAGAGGACGAGCTCGAGCTCCGTGTTCTGCATGGCGGGGTCGCGCTCGAGCTCGAGGTACTCCTGCTCGCCGAGCTGATAGAGCACGCGAAGCGGATCGACCTTCGACACGGTCGTGAGCACCGTCTGTCCGTTGACGAGGTCGCCGACCTGCTGCTGCGCGATTCCGGCGATGCCCGGGATCGGGGACGTGACCCGGGTCCACGACAGGTTGAGCCGCGCCTGCGCGACGGCCGCCTCGAGGGCGCCCACCGTGGCCCTGGCGCCGCGCTGCGCGGAGCGAGCGTTATCGAGCTCCTGCTGGCTGACGGCCCGCTGGACTGCCAGAGGCTCGGCGCGGGACACGTCGAGATCGGCCTTCGCGAGCGCGGCCTTCGCCTGCTCGAGGTTGGCCTCGGCCTGCTGGAGCTGGGCCTCGAACTGGCGCGGATCGATCTCGAACAGGAGCTCGCCCTGCGGGACGAAGCTCCCCTCCTTGTAGACGCGCCTCAGGAGATATCCCTCCACGTGCGGGCGGATGTCCGCGTTGACGTCGCCCTCCGTCGTGCCGATCCACTCCCGGAGAATCGGCTCGTCGCGTTGGATCGCGGGCGTCACGACGACCTTCGGAGGAGGAGGCGCGGGGGCCTTCGCGCGCGAGCAGGCGAAGGCCGCGAGAGGAAGGACGAGGACGAGAAGGCGTCTGGTCATGCGATTTCTACTCCGCCGGCTCCGCCGGGAACGGTGAGGACGGGACAGTTGGCGCCGCGAACGATCGGGTGAGTCGTCGAGCCGAGGACGTGGGGATGGACTCCGACCACGAGCAGGTCCGCGGATTCGTCGTCGGCGCACCGCAGGAGGGCGTGCGAAGCCGGGCCCGGAACGACGCGGATCGAAATGTGCCCCGGGAAGGGGTCGAGGCAGGCGACCGCCCGGCCGAGGCTCTGGCGCGCCTCTTCGAGAAGAGTGGGCCCGTAGGACGCGGGAACGAGGCCGTGCCTGCCTACCTCCGGCAGATCCTGAACGGCGTGGACGACGACGAGTTCCGCCGCGGAGCGCCGCGCGAGGGCGGCCGCGTAGCGCAGGGGCGCGGGATCCGCGAGGTCGGCGCCGCAGAGGATCTTCCGGATCGGACCGCCCGCGTGCCCCGGGCCGCGCAGCGTTGCGACGGGCCTCGCGGTCCGATGCAACACGCTCTCGGCGACGGACCCGAGCATCAGTCGCTCCAGGCCGTGGCCCCCGTGGGTGCCCATGACGATGGCGGAGGCGTCCAGCGCCGTGGCGCGCCGGACGATCGCCTCGGCCGGATCGCCCTCCGTGGACTCCGTGTGCACCGTGAGGCCCGTTCCGGCGATGATGAGCGCGAGCGCCGCGAGGCGCGCCGCCGCCGCGGGCTCCGCCTCCCCGCGCTCGCGCACATGGAGGAGCGTGACGGGGGAGCCCGTGACGCGCGCGAAGACCGCCGCGAACCTCGCCGTCCCGTCCGCCGGAGCGGTGAGATCGACGGCGCAGAGCACAGGCCCGGACATCAGCCCTCCACCCGGCGGGCCGCGAGGCCCGAACACAGCACCTCCGACAGGAAGCGGGCGTCGGACTCGGGTGGGGGGGGCTCCTTTTCGTGGATGCGCCTGAGGATGAGGTCGCGCGCCGCGCCGGCGATCGCGATGGCCGCCCGCTCGGAGTCGAGGCTCTTCAGCTCGCCCCGGCGGCGGCCGCTCTCGATCAACCCCACGAGCTGGTCGATGTGCAGGCGGTAGCGGCGGCTCTGGCGCAGCCGGCGGTCCTCCGAGTACTCGCCCGAGGCGAAATAGAGGCGGAAGAAGTCGCGGTTCTCGTCGAAGTAGGCGAACTCCGCCGTGAGGACGCGCTCGAGCGCCTCGTCGAACGGCCCCTCCCCGGCGCCGTCGGCGGCCCGCTGCAGGCGCGCGAGGAGGTCGTCGACCGCGGCTCCGATCGTCTTCTCGATGATCTCGTCGCGGGAACGAAAGTACAGGTAGAGGGTTCCCTTCGCGACGCCCGCCTCGCGGGCGATGTCGTCGACCGTCGCCTTCTCGAGCCCCTTGCGCCCGACGACGCGCAGCGCCGCGTCCCGGATCGCACGGCAGCGAAACTCCTCGACGACCTGCTTCTTGGTCGTCATAAGTGATAGAGCGAGTTCAACAAACTGACCACGCCGTTATTTGGACTGACCACATGGTCATTGTCAAGCTTGGGCTCAGCCGTCGCTACTCCTCCCTGGCGACTGGCACGAGGAAGCTCGTCGAGACCTTGCCACTGCCCTCTCTGCCGCCCGCGCCGCGGAGCTTCGACAGGTCCAGGGTGACCGTCACCGTCTCGCCCGGCGCGAAGTCGCGTGACGGGGAGAACCTCAGGAGGCCGTCGCGCGGAAGATACGACACCGCGCCGGCGATCTCGCCCGACTTCGACCCGAGCGCGAGAACCGCGTCCTCGCCCACGCCGTCCGACGCGAGCGGCGCTGTGAGAAGAAACGTGACGGTCACGCGCCGCGCGGACACGATGGAGCCCTTCGCGGGGAAGATGTCGGCGGCGCCGGGAGCGGGCGGCCCCGAATCGCCGTGGCCGCCGACCGGGATCACGACGAAGATGGGTGGGAGGGGCGGCAGTGGGGGCGGAGGAGGCAGATGGCGGGCGCCGGCGATCGCGAGGACGACGAGAGCGACGATCGTGACGGCCGCGAGGACGATCCAGAAGACGGGCACCTTCTTCAGGACGACGCTCACCGTCGACTTCTTGCCCGCGGAGACTTCGAAGGTCTTGTCGCCCGGGTTCTCGAGGGCCTCGATGTCGCCCTCTGCCGTGAGACGCCGCGTCACTCGAAGGCGATACTTTCCGGGCGGCAGGTCCGTGAGGGTCCACGCCGGCGCGATCGAGCGCCCGACAGCCTCCTCGCCCGAGCCAGTCACGCGGGCGAGCTCGGACAGGACCGGGAACGCGGCGACGCGCGCCGCGTCGCGGTCGCCGGCCTTCTCGAACACTGAGACGGTGAGCGCGCCCGTCAGCGGCGCGGCGGCGCCGGGTGGGGAATCGAGCGCGGCGCGCGAGACGCCGATCGACACGCAGCCGTCGAGCGTGAGCGGCGCGAGGGCGAGGAGGAGGATTCGGGCGACGGGGCGGAGAAACGGGCTGCGCATGTGGACGTACTCTCACAAAGCATGCCACTGGAAGCGTCCTCCGCAGGAATCACGCGTCCCCTAAGATCCGTGCGCGGGGAGGGTGGGGATGGCGCCATCGGTGAAACAACAGCGGCTGGCCGGGCGGCGGACGCGATGAAGACGGTTTTCACCGAAGCCGCGGGCGTCGAGGTGCCGCTGATCTGCGGGGCGATGTATCCGTGCAGCAACCCCGAGCTCGTGGCCGCTGTCTCGGAAGCCGGGGGCCTCGGCGTCGTCCAGCCGCTTTCCCTCGTCTTCGTCCACGGGCGCGATTTCCGGGCGGGGTTGCGCGAGATCCGCTGCCTCACGAAGAAGCCGATCGGGGTGAACGTTCTGACCGAGAAATCGCTCTCCGCGGTCTACCTCAAGCGGATGTCGCGCTGGGTGGACGAGGCGCTGGAGGCAGGCGTGCGGTTCTTCGTGACGGCGCTCGGCGATCCGCGATGGGTCGTCGAGCGCGTCCACGCGGCCGGGGGCGTCGTCTACCACGACGTCATCGACCGGCGCTGGGCGGAGAAGGCTCTCGAAAAGGGCGTGGACGGCCTCATCTGCGTGAACCGCCGGGCGGGCGGCCATCTCGGCACGCTCGGTCCGGAGGAGCTGTACGCGTCACTTGCCGGCCTCGGGGCGCCGCTCGTGTGCGCAGGCGGCGTCGGAAGCGAGCGGGAGTTCAAGGCGATGCTGGGCATCGGCTACGCAGCGGTTCAGGCCGGCACGCGCTTCATCGCGACGGCGGAGTGCACGGCTCACGCGGACTACAAGAAGGCGATTCTCGACGCGGAAGAGGACGATGTCGTCGCGACGGAAAGGATCACGGGCGTCCCGCTGTCGGTCATCCGGACACCGTTCATCGAGCGCATGGGCACGGTGGCGGGGCCCCTCGCGCGCCTGATGCTCAAGGGGCGGAAGACGAAGCACCTGATCCGGGGCTACTACTCGCTGAGGTCCGCGTTCCGGCTCAAGGGCGCCTCGCTCAAGGGAGCGACGTCGAGCGACTGCTGGCAGGCGGGGAAGAGCGTCGCGACGATCGAGAAGGTCGAGCCGGCGGGCGAGATCGTGCGCCGCTTCGCGGCTGCGGCGGGTTGAGGCTCAGGACGGCGCTTTGGGCCCCAGCTTGTTGTACGCGTCGAGGGCGGCGACCTTGTAGCACTCCGCGAACGTAGGGTAGTTGAAGACCGTCTCGACGAGCACGTCGAGCGCGCCCCCGAGCGTCATGAAGGCCTGGCCGATGTGGACGAGCTCGGTCGCGGCGGTGCCGAGAATGTGCACGCCGAGGAGCTGCCGCGATTCGCGGTGCACGATGAGTTTCAGGATGCCGGTGTCGTCGCCGAAGATCGCGCCGCGCGCGATCTCGCGATAGTGGGCGACCCCGACCTCGTAGGGCACGCCGTCCTTCGTGAGCTCTTCTTCGGTCTTGCCCACCATCGAGAGCTCGGGAATGGAGTAGATGCCGATCGGGTACAGGTGCGGCATCGACGTGCAGGCGAGGCCGAACGCGTGGCAGGCCGCGAGTCGGCCCTGCTCGAGCGAAGTGGACGCGAGCGCGGGGAAACCGATGATGTCGCCCGCCGCGTAGATGTGCGGCTGCTGCGTCTGGTAGTCGGCGTTCACGGCGAGCCGGCCGCGATCGTCGGCCGCGAGGCCGGCGGCCGGAAGATCGAGCTCGGCCGTCGCCCCGATGCGGCCGATCGCATAGAGGAGGAGGTCCGCGACGATCCTCTTGCCGCTCTTGAGCAGGGCGACGGCGCGGCGCGGGCCCTCGACGTGCACGTCGGCGACGTCCTCGCCGAGGCGCAGCGTGCAGTTCATGTTGCGCATTGCATACGAGAGCGCCTCGGCGATCTCGCCGTCCACGAAGTCGAGGAGGCGCGGCCGCTGGTCGACGAGCGTCACGTCCACGCCGAGGGCCGCGAACATCGACGCGTACTCGACGCCGATGACGCCGGCGCCGACGACGATCATGGTGCGCGGGAGGAGCTTGAGGCCGAGGATGCCGTCGGAATCCAAGATCGTCTCCCCGTCCACGGCGACGCCGGGCGGGGTCGCGGGCCGCGTGCCCGTCGCGATGACGATCTTGTCCGCCTCGACCTCGACCGTGGCCGCCAGTCCCGTCACCGTGAGCGTGTGAGGCGACGTGAACTTCGCGGCCCCGGCGATCAGCGTGACGCCGTTTCTCCTCATCTGGGTCCGAATGACCTCGATCTCGCGCTTGATGACGGCGTGGCATCGAAAGAGGAGATCCTCGGCGGTGATGTTCTCCTTCACGGAGTAGGACGCGCCGTACATCCCGCGCTGGGCGAAGCCCGAGAGGTAGAGCACCGCTTCGCGGAACGTCTTCGAGGGGATCGTGCCCGTGTTGATGCACACCCCGCCCACGACCTCGCGCTTCTCACAGATCCCGGCCTTCTTGCCGAGCTTCGCGGCCTGAACGGCCGCGCGCTGCCCGGCCGGACCCGTGCCGAGGACGAAAAGATCGAACGTCTCCACGATCGGGCGGATTCTACGGGGTCGCCTCAGCACTGCGTGCGTCGGTCGTTCCGACTTTGGCGATGCGGATAGACTCGGGCCTCCGATGACGAACGCCGAGACGCAGGCCTCGCTCACGCGCTTCTACGAGGCCTTCGCGCGGCTCGGCGTGCCCCCGAAACCCTGAGAACCCTCCGCGCCGAGATTTCGTAGAGAAGACGCGAGAGAGGGCCTAGGAAGACATGTCGACGAATTGGAAGAGCCTGACGAAGGAAGCGGTTCACTCCTTCGACGCCGCCGACGTGCGCGGCATGTGGAACGTGGACTTCCGGCGGGCGACCCGCGTCCTTCTTGCCGACCACGAGGACAAGATCGCCGCGGAGCCCCGCCGTTGGAAGAGGGCTCTTCGCAGGACGAACGCGATCGTCTTCGGCCTTGCGAAGCGGCTCGCGCCGCCGCGCCGGCTCGTGTTCGCCGTCGCGCTGGTCCTGACGATCCTCGCCTTCATGTTCGGGAACGGCAGCGAGGGCTGGCCTTTCGCGGCGCTCCTGGTGTCGGTCCTCGCGCTCGCCTTCCTCCTCGCGATGGAGCTCGTCGACAAGCTGCACTTCAAGGACGAGCTCGTCATGGCGCGCGATCTCCAGGCGCAGCTCGTGCCGCGCGTCCTTCCCGAGATCGGGGCGTTCGAGCTCAGCGCGTTCAACCGCATCGCGAATACGGTCGGAGGGGACCTGTACGCCTTCGAGCCGCTCCCGGATGGGCGTCTCGCGGTCCTCTTCGGCGATGCGTCGGGGCACGGGATGGCCGCGGGGCTCGTCATGGCGGTCACGCACGCGGTCTTTCGCACGCAGCTTCCCGTCGATCCGTCCCCCGCCGCGATGATCGACGCGCTCAACCGCGTTCTCGCCGAGACGGGGAACGCCCGCTCGTTTTTCGCCGGCATCTACGCGCTCCTCGAACCGGGCGGCGGCATGACGGCGATCGTCGCGGGCCATCCGCCCGTCCTCAAGCTGGACGCGGAAGGGCGCGTCCTCGCGCGACTCGGCACCGGCTCTTATCCCCTCGGCATCAGGAAGAACGTGAAGTACCTGCCCGTGACCACCACTCTCGCGCCCGGCGAGATGCTGCTTTTTCATTCCGACGGCCTTTCCGAGGCGCGCGGCGCGAACGGCGAGGAGTTCGGCGACGCGCGCATCGAGCACCTTCTTTTCCTGAAGCCGGGAGCACGGCCCTACGAGGTGGTGTCCGCTCTGGCGGCGGATCTCGATCTCTTTCTGGGTCGGGTCGCCGCGGAGGACGACGTCTCGATCGCGGCGGTCAGACGCAAGAGTGCGTGAGCGGACCCGTGGCGCCCCTTTCCCCGCTCAGGGGGCGGCTCCTCGTCGTCGCAGCCGCACTCCTCTGGTCCACGGGCGGGCTCGCGATCAAGCTCGTCCCGCTGCCGGCGCTCGGCGTCGCCTTCTGGCGGTCGCTCGTGTCGGCGATCTTCCTCGTCGTCGTCTTTCGCCCGGCGCGCGCGCGCTGGCGGCACGCCTCGATCGCGACGTCGCTCATCTACGCGCTCATGATCCTGAGCTTCGTCTCGGCGACGAAGATGACGACGGCCGCCAACGCGATCTTTCTCCAGTACACGGGTCCGCTCTACGTCCTCGCCTTCGCCCCGTTCCTCCTCAAGGAGCGCTTCCGGCACGTCGACGCCGCGGCCATGGCCGTCGCGCTCGCCGGCATGTCGCTCTTCTTCGTCGGTAGGCTCGATCCGGGCGCTCTCACGGGGAATCTCGTGGCGGTCGTGGCGGGCTTCTTCTTCGGTCTCGTGATCCTTCTTCTCAGGCGTGACGCCGCGGGAGACGCAATCCCCTCGGTCATCGCCGGGAATTTCCTCGCGGCGGCCCTCGCGTTTCCGTTCGCACGCGGCCACCTCGCGCTCGACGGGCGCGGGATCCTGCTCGTTCTCTTTCTCGGCATCGTCCAGCTGGGCATCAGCTACGTGCTCTTCGTGCGCGGCCTGACTGTCGTGCCGGCGGCGGAGGCGTCGCTCCTCGGCATGCTCGAGCCCATGTTCAACCCGCTCTGGGCGTTCCTCGGCCTCGGCGAGAAGCCCTCGGCGTGGGCCCTTCTCGGGGGCGCGATCGTGCTCTGCGCCGTCGCCGGACGCACGGTTTTCGGCTGGAGAGCCGGGGATCCCGCGCCTTTGCCTTCGCCGGATTGAAGGAGGAGGAGGTTCCGTCTGCAGCCGGCCTCTTCAGCGGGAGATCGGCTGCGGCGCATGTGAGAGCGAGAATAGAATGGCACATGCCATTCTCGACGCTCAGGTCCTGGCTCCGTCCGGGACTCGTCCTCGTCGTCGCGCTTGTCGCTACGCCCCTGGCTGCGGCCGCGGCGGTCCCTCCCCGCGTCATCGTCCTCGGCTTCGACGGCGCGGACCACGCGCTCGTCGCCAAAGCCGTCGCCGAAGGCCGTCTTCCGAATCTCGCGGCGCTCGCGGCGAAGGGCGGTTTCACGGCGCTGACGCCCACGATTCCGGCGCAGACACCCGTGTCCTGGTCCACGTTTTCAACCGGCCTTTCGCCCGGCCGCACGATGATCTTCGACTTCCTGAAGCGGGACCCGAAGACCTACCGCCCGGAATTCGCGATCGCGGAAGAGGGGAAGAAGAATTTTCTGTTCGGAAAGGGAAACCGGATCGCCGTGCCGGCGGTGCTCGCGCTCGTTGCCTTCGTGCTTGTTGCGCTGATTGGAAGATTTCTTAGAAGGCGCGTGGGCGCGGCAGTTCTCGGCGCCGCTTGTGCTGCGGCTGGGGTGGCCGTCTTTCTTGGAATCCGACTCTCGGCGTTGCTTCCCGCCGAAATCCCCTGGCCCGTCAACAACCGCCGCGGGACTCCCTTCTGGGAGGAAGCGGGGCGGAAGGGGATCTCGTCCGTCGTCATGCACGTGCCGGTGACGTTTCCCGCCGTGGACTACGACGGCGGGCGGCTGCTCTCCGGGCTCGGCGTGACGGACGTGCGCGGGCGCGTCGGGACGCCGAGCTACTACACGTCGGATCCGTTCTTCGCCCCGAAGAACAAGAACGAGTTTTCGGTGGAGCTCGTGCGGCTCGAGTCGAACAAGGGCACGATCGAGACGGAGGTTTTCGGGCCGTACAACGAGCTCTTCAAGGAGCCGCCCGTCATCAAGACGCCGATGACACTCACGGTCGCGGCCGACGGCGGCAGCCTGACCGTCGCGCCTAAGGGTTCTCAGCCTTTGACCTTGAAGGTCGGCGAGTGGTCGCCGTGGGTCGTCTTCACGTTCCCGTTCAACTCTCTCGTGAAGATGACGGGCATCGGACGCTTCCACCTCGCGGCGCTTTCGCCCGAGATCAAGCTCTACCTCTCGCCCATTCACTTCAACCCGTCGGATCTCCCGCCGTCCGTGAAGATCACCGCGCCCGGCAATCTCGCGCGGAAACTGGCGGACCGCTACGGCCTTTACAAGACGATGGGCTGGCAGATCGACACGTGGTCGATGAGCGAGGAGACGATCGACGAGAAGACGTTCCTCGAGGACGTAGACCACACGATCGAGCCGTTCCGGAAGATGATGAACGACTTCCTCGATGAGAGGGACGTGCGGCTTTTCGTCCAGATCTACGAGTTCCCCGATCGCGTCGCGCACTGCTTCTGGCGCTTCCTCGATCCGCAGCATCCCGCGTACGACGCCGTGAAGGCCGCGCGGTGGGCGCCTGCCGTGGAAGGGACTTTCGAGAAGATGGACGCGATCGTGGGCGACGCGATGAGGAAGCTGGGGCCCGAGGACATCCTGATCGTTCTGTCCGACCACGGGTTCGCGACGTGGCGGCGGTCGGTCAACTACAACACGTGGCTCGTCGAGAACGGCTTCATGACGCTCAAAGGCGGCGACGGCTCGCAGAAAGCCGACCTCGAAATGCTCTTCGGGCAGGGCGAGTTCTGGCCGAACGTGGACTGGTCGAAGACGAAAGCCTACGCGATGGGCCTTGGCGACATCTACATCAACCTGAAAGGGCGCGAGGGGCAGGGGTGCGTCTCGCCGGGCGCCGAGTACGAGGCCGTGCGCGACGAGATCCGGGAGAAGCTCGTGACGCTCGTGGATCCGAAGACGGGGCAGCGCGCCGTGTCGCGCATCTTCACGCGTGAGGAGGCCTACGGCTCGTTCGACGCCGACGTCATCCCGGACCTCTTCGTGACGAACACGGCGGGAACGCGCATCGGCTGGCAGGGCAGCCTCGGCGTCGTGACGAAGGAGATGTTCGAGGACAACAAGCAGATCTGGTCCGGAGATCACTGCTCGCTGGACCCCGCCGTCGTGCCGGGCATCCTTTTCGCGAATCGCGCGCTTCCGAAAGACAAGCAACCGGGAATCGCGGACGTTCCGGCCACGATCTATCACGTGCTCGGCGTCCCACCGCCCGAGAAGCTCGACGGGGTGCCGCTCTTCTGAGGCGTCTCGCCGCGCTCGTCGCGCTGCTCGTTTTCGCCGCCGGAACGCGCGCGCAGGAGGAGCCCGCACCCGAGGCGGCACCGGCCGCCGCCGAGACGCCGCCGCCGGCGGAGAGACCCGCGGTGTCCTTGGGCGTCGCCGAGCGAAAAGCGGAGCTCGCAGAGCTGCGCCGCCGCATCGCCGGGCTGAGGGCGCGCCTCGACGTGTCCACGCGCCGCGCGGCGGATCTCAAGGCGCAGATGGAGACGGCCGAGCTCGACCTCCAGATCCAGACCGCCGAGCGCCGCGTCCTCGAATTGAAGAAGGCCGACACGGAGCGGGAGGCGGCGCGCGCCTCCTCGGAGCTCGACACGGCGCAGAAGGAGGTCGGGACTCTGCGCGAGGACCTCGAAGTCCGCCTTGCGGCTCTCTACCGGATGGGCCGGCTCGGATACCTCCGGCCGCTCGCGGCTGCCGACTCCGGCCAGTCGTTCCTCGCGGGCCTCCGCATCCTGACGCATCTGGCCAGGCGCGATGCCGCCCTTCTCGAACATTACGAAACGGCGGTGACGACGCTGGGGGAGCGTGAACAGGACCTCGCGGACCGGCGGAAGGAGCTCGCGACGCTGGCGGCCGAGAGCCGGAAGAAAGAGACGGCTCTTCTGGCGGCGCGTGGCCGACGGGCGGCGCTCCTCGCGCAGCTCGAAGAGACCTCGCAGGCGGCCAAGGTGCAGGTGTCGAAGCTCGAGGACAAGTCCGAGCGCCTCGCGGCCCTCCTCGAGCTTCTCGAGGGAAAGGGCCGCGCATTGGCGCCGGGCGCGGCCTCGATCCGGAAGTACCGCGGCGCTCTCGACTGGCCGCTGAAAGGCAAGGTCGCGGTGCCCTTCGGCCGGATCGCGAACCCGAGGTTCCCGAAGACGTTCCTGCGTTCGTCGGGCTGGACGCTCGACGCGCCGCCCGGAACGGCCGTCCACGCCATCTTCTCGGGGGACGTCGTGTACGCACAGTGGCTGAAGGGCTACGGAAACCTCGTCGTCGTGGATCACGGCGACGGCGTCTTCACGCTCTACGGCCGGCTCGCGACGGGCACGATCGCGCGCGGCGAGCGCGCCGCGATCGGCGACCGCGTAGGCGTTCTCGGCGAGTCGCCCGAGGACGACGTCGCGGGCCTCTATTTCGAGATCCGCGATGCGCGGGCGTCGGTGGACCCGGCTTTGTGGCTGCGTTAGGGCCCGCGTATCATTCCCCGGTGAGCAAGACCCGCGCCCTTTCCGTCGCCGCCTCCGCCGCCCTTCTCCTCGCTCTGTTCGTCGTTCTCCCCGGCATGGGCGCGGACGAGAGGGACAAGGACGGCAAGGAAGCCCTCTACCGCCCCCTCGGCCTCTTCACAGAGGTCCTCGGTCTCGTCCGGTCGAATTACGTCGAGCCGACCGAGCTGAAGCCGCTCCTCGCGGGCTCGTTTGCCGGCATGACGGAAGCGATGGATCCGTTCTCCGAGTACGTTCCGCCCGACAAGATGGCCGCGTTCTCGGCGTTCGAAGCCGCGAAGGAAAAGAGGGAGGTCCTCGACACGGGGATCGTCCTCGCGAGGCGCTTCGGCTTCCCGGTCGTCGTGGCGGCCGTCGCGGGCAGCCCGGCCGCCGCGGCCGGAGTGAGAAGTGACGACGTCATCGAGAAGATCGACGGCGTGCTCACGCGGAGCATGGCGCTGTGGGAGCTCGAGTCCAGGCTCTCGGGCAAAGCGGGTGGCCGCGTTCACCTCGAGGTCGTGCGTGACGGAAAGCCGCGCCATCGCACGTTCGACATCTTGCGGGCGAGCTGGACTCCTTCGGCCCCGTCGGCCGAGCGGATCGACGGCGAAACGGTGATCAGGATTCCGGCGTTCGTGCCGGGCACGACGGCGGCCTTGAAGGACATTCTCAAGCCGCTCGACCGCACGCGGCCGCTCGTCCTCGACCTGCGCAGCAGCGCGACCGGTTCGTTCGACGAGGCTGTGCGCGCAGCAGCCCTCTTCGTGCCGGCCGGTCCTCTCGGTGAGCTCTCGGGCCGCCGGATCGAGACGAAGACGTTTCGTTCCGAACCCGGCGAGCGCGTGCACGAGAGCCGGCTCGTCCTCCTCGTAGACAGCGGGACGGCCGGGCCGGCCGAGCTCTTCGCGGCCGCCGTGCGCGATGCGGGGACGCGCGACGCCGGCGCGACGCTCGTGACAGCGGACAGGAAGAAGACGAACGCCGAGGACCCCGACGCGCCGGAGGCGTTCGATCCGGGCACCGACGCCTCGAAAGAAGGGGAGAAGGTGAAGCTCGCCGTGCGCCTCGTGGGCGAGCCCACGGTCGGCATGGGATTCACGGCCCAGGTCGTGAAACTCGCGAGCGGTGGGTCGTTGAAGCTGTCGGTCGGAAAGATCCGGACAGTGGCCGGAAAGGCGCTGTGCCCCAGGGGTCTGCAACCTGACGATCGGGTCTACCACGGTCCGGACGACACCGGGGGCCGGCTCGATCCGATCCTTCAGCGGGGTCTCAAGGTCCTGTCAGAGTCCGCGATCCGGGCCAAAGCGGCCGCGTGACGCGCCAGAAGACGCGAACGCGCGGGGGTCTTCGGAGCGTCCTTCTCGTCTTTTTCGGTGTGGCCCTCGGTGTGTCCGTGACCTTCTTCGTTCGCGGCTGCGCGCGCCGGGGAGAACAGCCCGCGTCCGGCTCGCGTCCCACGTCCTCGAAGAGCGTGCCGCGCCCGGCGTCTCCCGTGGCGGCGCGGCCGGCTCCGCCGCTCCCGTCTGATTTCGAGGTCGCCGACCGCCGGCGGGGAGGAGTCGTCGCGGTCGTCGTCGACGACCTCGGCTACGAGCCGTCCGCGCTCGCGTCGCTCGCCGCGCTCGACGCGCCGCTCGCGCTTGCCGTGATCCCGAGCGCGCCGCATGCCGCGGAGGCGGCCCGGCTCGCGCGCGAGAAGGGATGGGATCTCCTCGTTCACCTGCCGATGGATCCGGAGTCCGGCCGCGCCGAGAAGGGCTCGCTCGGTCCCAAGGACGGCAACGAGTCGCTTCGCGCGGGCGTCCTCGACGCGCTCACGCGGCTTCCGGGGGCGCTCGGCGTCAACAACCATCAGGGTTCGAAGGCGACCGCCGACGCGCGTGTCGTTCGCGCCGTGCTTGAAGTCGTGAAGGAGAAAGGGCTTTTCTTTCTCGACTCGAGGACCACGCCGGCGTCGGTCGTCGGAGTGGAAGCGTCCAAGCTCGGCGTCCCCTGCCTCGAGCGCGACGTGTTCCTCGACGACGCGGCCGCGGAATCCGCGGATCCCGGAGGCGCCCCGGGCGCGCTCGAGACGGCGTGGGAGAAGGGCGTCAGTCTCGCGAAAAAGCGCGGCCAGGCCATTCTCATCGGGCATCCTCGAAAGGAGACTCTCGCGTTCCTTTCAGAGAAGCTCGGATTGCTCGGAGGGAAAGAAGGCCCGAGAGCCGTGCGCGTCTCCGAGCTGGTGCCGTAGCCGGTTGAGTCTCGGCTGGGCGCCGGTGGTTTCTCTTAGAAGGTGAATGGGATGGGGGCGCGCCGCGGCGCATTTCTTCTTTTAGCCTTCTAAGAATCTCCTGGGCTCTCTTCGGACTTTACTTCGTTCCAGAGCCGGTCGAGCTCTGCGAGGGGAGTCGTCTTGACGTCTCTCCCAGCCGCCTTTGCCCGCCGCGCCACTTCCTCGAAGCGCCGGCGGAACTTGTCGTTCGTGGACTGAAGCGCGGCCTCGGGATCCACGCCGTGGCGGCGGGCGACGTTCACGACGGTGAAGAGGAGATCGCCGATCTCGGCCGCCACGCGCTCTTTCCGCTCGCCGCCCGGCGCGAGCAGCTCGGCCTTGAACTCGGCGACCTCCTCGTCCAGCTTGACGAGGACGTCCGCATCGCGCTCCCAGTCGAAGCCGAGGTCCGCGGCGCGCGAGGTCAGGCGCACGGCCTTCAGGAGCGCCGGGAGTGCCGGCGGGACGCCGTCGAACGGCGAGGGTGGGCGGCCCTCCTTCTCGCGCTCCTTGCGCTTGAGCTCCTCCCATTGCACGCGAACGCCGTCGGCGTCCCGCACCGCAGCCTCGCCGAAGACGTGCGGGTGGCGCGCGACCATCTTGTCGTGGATGCGATGCGCGACGCTCGCGAAGTCGAAGGCGCCGCGCTCCTGCCCGAGCTTAGCGAGAAAAACGATCTGGAAGAGGAGATCGCCCAGCTCGCCCTCCAGCTCCCGCCAGTCCTCGCGGGAAAGAGCATCGAGAACCTCGTAGCACTCCTCGAGAAGATACCCGGCGAGGTCGCGGGCCGTCTGTTTCCGGTCCCACGGGCACTCGTTTCGGAGCCTTTCCATGAGCGCGACGAGAGCCCCGGCGGCATCCGAATCTTCCATGCGCGCAACCTCCCGGCGTTTACGTAAAATACGCTGACCCGAGGGGATTTATGTCCGAAAGCGAGAAACCGATCAAGGTCGTGGATCGCCGCCTTTTCACGGCTGACGGCCAGGTGCGCGCGGAAGCGCAGGCGGAGCTCGCGGCGCCCGATCCGGCGCCCGAGCCCGCGGCCCCCGCTCCCGAGCCCGCGCCCGCCGAGGTGGCGCCTGCCACGAGCCCGGCGTTCCTTCGCCTCCTCGACATGCTCGCGCAGACGGCGGCGCTCTACATGGAGGGTTTCCCCGACCCGGCGACAGGACGCCGCCAGGTGGATCTCGCGGGGGCCCGGCAGATCGTCGATTCTCTGCTCGCGCTTCGCGAGAAGACGCGCGGGCGTCTTTCCTTCGAAGAGTCCGACGCGCTCGAAGGGCTGCTCGGCGAGCTCCAGCTCGCGTTCACGCGGCTCGCGGGCGCCCCGCAGCCGAAGCCCCCCGTCCCGCCTCCCGCGGCGAGGCGCGGCTGAGGTCCTCCGGGACCTCTCCGTCGGCGGGGCGCCGCATGGCCCTGCACGGGCGTGCCGCCGCGTCTCTTCTCGCCCTGCTCACGCTCCTCTCCGCGGTTCCCGCCCGATCCCAGGTCCTCGTCGCGCCCGGTGAATCCAACGAGACGGCATTCCGGAAGCTGGTCCGCGGACAGTGGTTCGGCTGGCTCGCCGCGCAGGAAGAGGGGGACAGCCCGCTGGCGCGCGCCAAGGTGGACGAGATCCTCAAGCACGCCCAGAAGATCGAGATCCGGCGCATGACGGACCTCGCTCTGTCCGCGACGCTTCTCGGGGGCCGCGAGCTCGCGGCAGGCAAGCGCGAGATCGCGCGCGGGGCGTTCACCGCCGCGATGCGCCTCGATCCGGACCTCCCCGAGCCCCGTTGGGCGCGCCTGTCGCTCTCGGCCTCGTCGCGGGCATGGGGCGATCTCGTCCCGGACCTTCTCGGGGCACTTCGCGCGACCTTCGCCGACGGCGAGTCGCGGCGCGTCGTGCTCGTACGCCTCGTCCTGATTCTCTTGCTCACGGCCTGTGCCGCCGCTCTCGCCGCCATTCTCGTGCTCCTCGTCCGGAACGGGCCGCGCCTCGTCCACGACCTCAGGGAGTCGGCGGAGGGAATCCTCCACGGCCGCGCGACCGGAATCGCGGTCGCCGCGTTCCTCGTTGCGCCTCTGCTCCTCTCGCTGGACGTTCTGTGGCTCGCTCTGTTCCTTTTCGTTCTTCTCTTCGGTTACGCGAGCCTGGAGCAGAAAATCGCGACCAGTCTCGCGCTCGCCCTCTCGATGCTGCTCCTGCCGGTGCTGGACCGGGTCGCATACGACATGGCCATCACGTCGTCGCCAATCCTGCGTGCCGCCGAGGCGCTGCACGAGTCCCGTTACGACCAGCGCGTCCTCGACAACCTCGAGGCGGCCAAGAACATCATTCCCGACGACGTGGACATCCGCTTCGTCCTCGGGCGCCTCTACCAGGCGCTCGGGCAGAACGATCGCGCGATCTCCGAGTACACCGAAGGCTCCCGCATGGCCCCGAGCGACATCCGATGCCTCGTCAATCGCGGCAACATCCGGTTCGTGGACGGCGACCTCGGCTCCGCACAGGAGGACTACCAGGAAGCGCTGAAACGCGATGGGCGCAGCATCGCGGCGCGGTACAACCTCGCCCTGCTCTACGCCGAGACGTTCCGGACGATCGAGGCCGCCCAGACGCTCCAGGAGGCACGAGCTCTCGACGCGCACGCGGTCCAGGGCTTTCAGGAGGCACCGACTCTCGTGAAGGTCGTCTCGATCGGCTTCACGCCGCACGAGGCGCGCGAAAAGATCGAGCGCATGGAGCGCGACGGCCGCACCCGGCGCCTGCTGGGACACTACCGGACCTACCAGCTCGGGGACGGACTCGGCCTCCCGCGCTTCACGGGGACTCCCTTCTCGGTTGATTTCGGCGTGCCCCTGCTCTGGGCGGTTCTTCTCGCGATCGGCGCCGCTTTTTTTCTCGACCGGTCGCGGAAGCAAGGGCGCGGGTATGCGTCCGAATGCCAGAAATGCGGCCGGTCTTTCTGCCGGCTCTGCAAGCCGCCGGGAGAGAGCGCCCTCCTGTGCTCGCAGTGCGTCCATGTGTACCTCAAGAAAGACGGCGTCGCGATCGAGACGAAGCTCCAGAAGCTCGATGACGTCAGGCGGCGCCGGTCGCTCGAGGACCGGATCCATTTGGTCCTGAACAGCCTGCTCCCGGGCTCCAGCGCGTTCCTCGACTCACGCCTCCTGGCGGCCGTGATCGCTTTCGGGCTGTTCGCGTTCGGCCTTCTCGCCATCCTCCTCCGGGATACGCTCGCGACGTTGCCGCGGCCGACGCTCACAGCCGGGACTCCCGGCGTCTTTTTCTGGATGGTCGTCGCCCTGACCGGTTGGATCGTCGGATTCGTCACCTCGACGCGCAGGGCCTGACGAATGGCGCTCGAAGGCACTCTCCGGGATTTCTCGCTAGCGGACATCCTCCAGCTCATCTCGCTTCAGCACAAAACCGGCCTCCTCACGGTGCGCGGACCCGCCGACACCGTGACGCTCGGGTTTCTCGACGGGATGCTCGTCTCGGCCGAGTCCACAGCACAGCGGCTCGACACGCGTCTCGGCACCGTCCTCGTCAAGACGCGGCGCCTGACGGCGGAAGGCCTCGCGCGGGCCCTCGAGATGCAGGCCCAGACGCTGCAGCGACTCGGCTTCATCCTGCTCAAGAACGGGTTCTGCTCCGCGCAGGACCTGCGCGACGGGCTCGACATCCAGATCAAGCGGATCGCATACGGCCTTTTCCGGTGGACCGACGGCGACTACGTCTTCGAGCAGACCGAGCAAGTCGACTACGACACGGAGTCGACGACGCCCATCGCCGTCGAGCGCCTCCTGATGGAAGGCGCCCGGATGATCGACGAGTGGCCGATCGTCGAGAAGGTGGTCTGGTCCCTCGACCTCGTGTATCAGAGGGTTCCCGTCGCGCAGCCCGTGATCCCCGCCGAGGCCGAGGACGCCGTCGAGGACGTCGAGGACTCCACGCTCGCACGGCGGGCCCGCGAGAAAAGGCTCGACCCGATCCGTGTCTCGCGTGCCGAATGGTCCGTCTACGAGCTCGTGGACGGCAGTCGAACCGTTGCCGAGATCAACGAGCTGGCTTTTCTGTCGGAGTTCGACGGATGCAAGGCGTGTTTCGACCTCGTGAGCCGCGGGCTGATCGAGGAAAGCGCGCCGCGCCCCGAGGAGCTTCCCCAAGAGGCGCTCATCGCGGACGTCCCCGCGCACGCGCGAGCGGTCCGCAGGCCGCTCGACATCGCGCTTCTCGCCGGCCTCGTTCTCGCGGTGCTCGCGCTTCTCGCGTTCAGATTCCAGTCGAAGAACCCGTTGAACCTGCTCACGCTCCCGCCGCGGCGCGTACCGCTGGTCGACGGGTTCAGGAAGTCGCTTTCGCTTCTCAAGCTCCGAAGGGTTGCGGAAGGAGTCGACTCATACACGCTTCTTTCCGGGCGGCTCCCGGAGACGGTCGAGGTGCTCGTGGATTCGCACATCCTGACGCCGGCCGACCTCAGGGATCCATGGGGAGCCGCGTACCGCTACATCGTTCGGGACGAGAAGTTCTATCTGGTCGGCTTCGATCCTCTCGGCCACACCGACCCGGACCTCTTATTCTCGCGAACGCTCGTCCTGCACAGCACCAGACGAGACGACATCCAGCCCACTTTAAAGAAGGAAATCGTCATTGTAGAATGACTTACGCGATCTTCTTCGATGATGTAGGTGCCTCTAACATAGAACTTGACAATAGCACGCTAAGATTCTAGATTCAGCCGTGGACCCACGTTTAGGGAAGGGTCCGGAGGAGCACCTGCAATGAGCAAGATCATCGGTATCGACCTCGGCACCACGAACAGCGTCGTCGCCGTCCTCGAGGGCGGCACGGCTGAGGTCATCGCGAATTCGGAAGGGGGACGCACGACGCCCTCCGTCGTCGCCTACGCCAAAGCGGGCGAGCGCCTCGTCGGGCAGGTCGCCAAGCGCCAGGCGGTGACGAACTCCGAGAACACCGTGTACTCGATCAAGCGGTTCATGGGCCGCCGCTTCGACGAGGTCAACGACGAAATGAAGATGGTGCCCTACAAGGTCATTCGCTCCGCGAACGGCGACGCACGCGTCTCCGTGGGCGGCAAAGAGCTGTCTCCGCCGGAAATCTCCGCGATCATCCTCACGAAGCTCAAGGAGGCCGCGGAGGCGTACCTCGGCGAGAAGGTGGACCGCGCCGTCATCACGGTGCCGGCCTATTTCAACGATGCGCAGCGCCAGGCCACGAAGGACGCGGGCCAGATCGCGGGGCTCAAGGTCGAGAGGCTCGTGAACGAACCGACGGCCGCGGCGCTCGCGTACGGCCTCGACAAGAAAAAGAACGAGACGATCGCGGTCTACGACTTCGGAGGCGGCACGTTCGACATCTCGATCCTCGAGGTGGGCGAGGGCGTCGTCGAGGTCAAGTCGACGAACGGCGACACGCACCTGGGCGGCGACAACATCGACCAGAAGATCGTCGAGTGGCTCCAGTCGGAGTTCAAGAAGGACCAGGGGATCGACCTCTCGAAGGACCCGATGGCGACGCAGCGCCTCAAGGAAGCCGCCGAGAAGGCCAAGATCGAGCTCTCGACGACGGTCGAGACCGACGTGAACCTCCCTTTCATCACGGCGGACGCCTCCGGGCCGAAGCACCTCAACATCAAGCTCACGCGCGCGAAGCTCGAATCGCTCGTCGACGATCTCCTGCAGCGCTCGGTCGGTCCGTGCCGACAGGCGCTCAAGGATGCCGGGCTCGACGCCTCGAAGATCGACGAGGTGGTTCTCGTCGGCGGACAGACGCGCATGCCGAAGATCCAGCAGATCGTGAAGGACTTCTTCGGCAAGGATCCGAACAAGTCCGTCAACCCCGATGAGGTCGTCGCGATCGGCGCGGCCCTGCAGGGCGGCGTCCTCGCGGGCGACGTGAAAGACCTTCTTCTCCTCGACGTCACGCCGCTTTCGCTGGGCGTCGAGACGCTCGGCGGCGTGATGACGAAGCTCATCGACCGCAACACGACGATTCCCACGAAGAAGGCCGAGACGTTTTCCACGGCCTCCGATGGCCAGACCTCAGTGGAGATCAAGGTGCTCCAGGGCGAGCGCGAGATGGCCGGCGACAACAAGCTCCTCGGCGTCTTCTCCCTCGTGGGGATCCCGCCGGCGCCACGCGGCATGCCGCAGGTCGAGGTCACGTTCGACATCGATGCGAACGGGATCCTGAACGTGTCGGCGAAGGATCGCGGCACGGGCAAGGAGCAGAAAATCACGATCACGTCGTCCTCGGGCCTCGACAAAAAGGAAGTCGAGAAGCTCGTCAAGGACGCCGAGTCGCACAGCGCAGGGGACAAGAAGCGGCGCGAGGCGATCGAGGCGAAGAACGCGCTCGACGCGCTCATCTATTCGACGGAGAAGCTCGTGGACGAGAGCGGCGAAAAGGTGCCGGAGTCGGAGAAGGAGTCCGTCAAGTCGGCGGTTGCCGACGCGAAGAAGGTCCTCGAGACGAGCCCGGGCGATGCCGAGGTGCTGAAGAAGGCGGCTCACGATCTGCAGAAGGCCAGCTACAAGATCGCCGAGGCGCTTTACAAGTCGGCCCCGGCGGGTGCCCCCGCGGGCGAGGGCGGCGAGACGCCCGGCGATTCGTCCTCATCCAAGCCGGCCGACGACGTCATCGACGCCGAGGTCGTGGAGCAGAAGAAATAAGGTTGCGAGATGGACTCTCGTCGCAAGGGGGCCCGGCCGGACGCGGCGGGCCCCGAACCAGCCCCTGCTCCGCGGGACACTTACGTCTTCATCGGCGTGGTCGCGCGGCGCTTTGGAGTCCATCCGCAGACGCTGCGCCTCTACGAGCGTGAGGGCCTCATCCGGCCCGCCCGCTCCTCCGGCAATACGCGCCTTTACGATCTCGAGACGGTCGAACGCCTCGAGATCATTCTCACGCTCACGCGCGAGCTGGGTGTGAACCTGGCGGGAGTGGAGGTCATCCTGGAGCTGAAGTCGCGGCTGAAGCGCATGGAAGGCGAAGTCGGCCGCCTCATGGACTCCATCCGCGCGGTCGCGGCCGAACACGCGTCCCGCAGCGGGGAAGCGTCGAAGGCGCTCACGGTCCGCCCGCGGGGCGCCATCGTTCTCCGGACCCGCTGACGACCCCCCCGGCGCGTCCGGCGAAGGGCATAATCGCTTTCGGTGAGCCAGCGCCTGCGTCCCGAAGACGACTCCAAGGTCCTGAGAAAGTATCTCGACGACATCGCGCGGTACGCGATCCTCACGCCCGAGCGGGAGCGGGAGCTCGGGCGGATCATTCGGTGCGCGGACTCCTCCGAGGAGGCGCGGCGCGAGGCCGTCGACGAGCTCGTGCGGGGAAACCTGAGGTTCGTCGTCTCCTACGCGAAGCGGTTCCATTCCCCCGGCATCTCGTTCCTCGACCTCATCAACGAAGGCAACATCGGGCTCATCCAGGCCGCCCGGCGCTTCGACCCCGATCGCGGCGTCAAGTTCATCACGTACGCCGTCTGGTGGGTGCGCCAGGCGATCTCGAACGCCCTTTCCGAGCAATGGGGGGCCATCCGTCTCCCGCACAAGCAGGCGACGCTCCACTCCCGCCTGGGACGCGTGAAGGAGGCGCTTGCGCGGTCGCTAGGTCGGGAAGCCACGATGGAGGAAATCGCGACGGAGGCCGGCCTTCGCCCGGACGAGGCCCGGAATCTCATGGCCATGTCGCGCAGCTCCGAGTCGCTCTCCGAGCTTTTCGGCGCCGAGGAGGACCGCACGCTCGGGGATACGCTCGAGCAGACGTCCGTCGCGGCCGCCGACGACCAGCTCCTCCAGCGTTCGTCCGTGGAGCAGACGCGCAACCTCCTCGAGTCGCTTCCGAAAAAGGAGCGCGCGATCCTCTGCCGCCGCTTCGGCATCCCGGAGGACGGCTCGGACGGTGAGCGCGAGCCGATGACGCTGCAGGAGATCGGAGAAGAACTGCGCCTCTCGCGGGAGCGCGTGCGCCAGATCGAGGCGCAGGCCATCGCGCGCATCAAGCGCACGATGAAGAGCCGGGCCCTGAAAGCGTTCCTCAATTAAGCCCTAGAATCACGCCGTGGCCGCAAACGCTCCCGCCGGTGAAGTCTGCCCCGCGTGCAAGGGGTTCGGCGTCCTCGAGACTCTCGAGGGCCGTGCCGTCATCTGCCGTTGCCGGGCGGCCGGCCTCGCGGAAGCCCGCCTGAAAGCCGCGGAGATTCCCCAGCGCTATCTGAACTGCAAGGTCGAGAATTTCGACCTGAAGCGCCCCGGAGCTTCTCAGAGCCACATGCGCGCGAGCCTGATCGCGCGCAAGTTCATCGAGGAATGGAAGACACGGGATCGGGGCCTCATGTTCGTCGGGCCCGTCGGCGTGGGGAAGACGCATCTTTCTGTCGCGATCCTGAAGACCCTCATCGAAGACTGTGGCGTGAGAGGCATCTTCTGCGACTTCTCGGACCTCTTGGAACGGATCAAGGCGACGTTCTCGCGCACGAACCCGGACAACGCCGACGACGTCCTCGCGCCCTATCGCGACGCCGAGCTGCTGGTCCTCGACGAGCTGGGCGCTCTGCGCCCGACCGACTGGGTTCGCGACGTGCTCTACGGGCTCATCAACACGCGTTACAACCGCCAGCGCCTGACGATTGTCACCTCCAACTACTCCGACGCGCCGGTCCGCCAGGGGGAGGAAAAGCTGGAGGATCGCATCGGTACGATGGTCCGTAGCCGCCTTTACGAGATGTGCGACCTCGTCGTGCTCGATGGGCTCGATTACCGGGCGTGGCGCGCCGTCAAGGTCTGAGCCGATGACGACGCCAGCGCGCCCGGCGCCCGAGGCGTTCCGGCGCGGGCTTTCGGCGCTCGTGGCGAATCCCGGCCTGATCCTCGCGCCACTCGCGTTCGCCGCAGTGGTGGTCGGCGCGGTCGCGGTCCCCGTCTTCGTCGTGCTTCTGGGTCTGGCGGGATTTCATCGCGGGTTCCCGCGGATATCGGATTTCGCGCGAGACGCCGGGTCGCTCTTGCCGCGGCTCTGGAGTTTCTTCGAAGGCCTGCTGGCCGCGCCGTGGGCGCTCGTCGGCGGCCTCCTCGGCCTGCTCGTCGTCCTGCTCCTTCTCACGCTCCTCGCGGCGTATCTGAGGGCCGGTATCGTTGGGTCCCTTGTCGCGATCGACGCGCACGCCTCGGAGGACGCTCTCCTTCCCGCGTTTCGTCGTCCGGGCCTCGGGGCCGTCTTCCGCGAGTCGGCCCGCCGGCTCTTCGGGCGCTTCTTCGCGCTCGTGAACCTCTATGCGCTCGCGGTCTCGTCTCTGGTCCTCCTGATTCTCCTGCCGATCGGCCTCGTCGTTCTCGCGGCGACGGGTGAACGAGGCGGCCTCGTGATGGCGGCCACCGTTCTCTTCGTTCTCTTCCTGCCGCTCGTCATCGGCGGGTCCGTCGCACTGCGCGTGCTCTATCTCGTCTCGTGCCGTCTCGCCGCGAGCGACGACGTCGATGCGCTCGAAGCCGTCGCGCGGGCGGTCTCCCTCATACGCACCTCGCTTTCGCGGGTCGTGCTGCTCTATCTGCTGACCCTCGCGGCCGGCTTCGTCTCGGGATTCGCGTTCCTCGTCCCGCGCTTCGCCCTTTCATTTTTCGCGGGGCGGTCCCTCGTCCTGGTTTTCGCGGGAACGGGCCTCCTCGTCGCGGCGCAGATGCTCGTGAGCTTCGCCTACGATCTCGTCGTAACCGGCTCGTTCGTCTCGCTCTGGCCGGTGGCGAGCGGCGGAAGCGTTCCGCCCGTTGCCTCGGCCCCGGACGGCGACGCCCCTCCCACACTCGTGTAAGATTCGACGGAAATTTGACGGACTCGTCAAATTCCTTTTGCCCAGGAGACTCACATGGTCCCTGCCCCGGTCCTCGACTCACCCTCTCCCTCGGCCCACGCTCCAACCGGTATGAGCTTCTCGCTTTCCGACGAGCAGGAGGCGATCCGACGGATGGTGCGCGAATTCGCGGAGAGCGAGATCGCGCCTCACGTCAAGGAGTGGGACGAAGCCCAGACGTTTCCGCGCGAGGCGATGCGCCATCTGGGCGACCTCGGGATGCTGGGCGTGCTCGTGCCGGAGGAGTACGGCGGCGCGGGCCTGACGTACATCGACTACATCCACGTGATCGAGGAGCTGTCGCGCGTGGACGGCTCGGTGGGCCTTTCGGTCGCCGCGCACAACAGCCTCTGCACGAACCACCTCTGGCTGTTCGGAAACGAGGGGCAGCGCCGCGCGTGGGTGACGCCCCTCGCGCAGGGGAAGCTCCTCGGAGCCTGGGGCCTCACGGAGGCCGAGGCGGGCAGCGACAGCGGCGGGACACGCACGACGGCCGTCCTCGACGGCGATGCGTGGGTGCTGAACGGCGCCAAGACGTTCATCACACACGGTTCCGTCGGCGACGCGGCGGTCCTCATGGCGGTGACGGAGAAGGCGGCGGGCAAGCGCGGCATCTCGGCGTTCGTCGTGGACCTTCACCAGAAGGGCGTCCACGCGGGCAAGAAGGAGAACAAGCTCGGCATGAGGGCGTCCGACACCGCGACGATCGTGCTGGAGGACTGCCGGATTCCGAAAGGCAACCTCCTCGGCGCGGCGGGAGAAGGATTCGTTCAGGCGATGAAAGTGCTCGACGGAGGACGCATTTCGATCGCGGCCCTCGCGCTGGGCATGGCGCAAGGCGCCCTCGACTGTTCGCTCCGCTACGCGCAGCAACGCAAGCAGTTCGGCAAGGCCATCTCCGAGTTCCAGTCCATCCGGAACTATCTCGCCGACATGGCGACGGAGATCGACGCGGCGCGCCTCCTGACGTACCGCGCCGGCTGGGCGAAGGATCAGGGCCGCGTCACGACGAAAGAGTCCGCGATGGCGAAGCTCTACGCCTCGGAGGTCTCCGTGCGCGTGGCGAATCTCGCCGTGCAGATCCATGGCGGATACGGCTTCACGAAGGACTTCCCGGCCGAAAAGTTCTACCGTGACGTGAAGCTCTGCACGATCGGCGAAGGCACGTCCGAGATCCAGCGGATGGTCGTGGCCCGCGAGCTCCTGCGCCCGGGCGCCTGAGACGCCCGCGGGGGCCTACCGTGCCTTCGTTTCCTTCCGCGCCGCGCGATTGAGTGCCTCGTCGAACGACGAAAAGCGGATCTGTCGCACGCCGTCTCCGTACAGAGAGAGGTAGGACGCGAGGTGAAGGCTGTCGAAGCCGCGGAGATGATGCTTCTCGGCGAGGTCTCCGGCGTTGCGGTAGACCGCCTCGCTGACTTCGACGGCCAGGTACCTCGGCCAGTCCTGCTCGAGGTCTTTTTTTGCCCGCTCGAACCCCACGGCCGTCAGCCCACCCTCGCGTCGCTGGCGGGCAAGGGCCGCTCGCGCCTCTGCGTACGTCACGACAGACGTCGCCACGAGCTCGGCACGTTCCACGAGCTCCCGAACGAGGCGCGAGCCCTTCTCCTCGACATAGAGCTTCACCAGGCTGCTCGTATCGAGATAGCCGATCAACGGCGGTCCTCGAGGACCATCTCTGCTGTCGTCTTCTTTCCCTTCAGCACCGCAGCCTTCGCGCTTCCCCGAGGCTTGCCTCCGCTCCAGCTCGCGACCCTTTCACGAACCAGGTTCCACCCCCATCGCGCCTCATCCGTTTCCTCGATCGGCGTCAGGGCCGCGAGCGGCTCACCCCGATCCGTGACGACGATTCGCTCGCCGTCTCCCGCCCGCCTCAGGTACTCGCTCAGATGATCCTTGAGACCCCGGACACCGATACGAGTCATGCGAGACTTCCTCCTGTGGCCACCATCATATCAGTGTTGCGGCCACAT
Organism: uncultured Acidobacteriota bacterium; assembly: GCA_937888435.1. Classification (GTDB taxonomy): domain Bacteria; phylum Acidobacteriota; class Thermoanaerobaculia; order UBA5066; family UBA5066; genus Fen-183. Next base: position 15,894 of record CALAQS010000351.1, on the reverse strand, counting down.
TGTCGTCTCTCAGACTGCGCCGGCGTCTTGATTCTCCTCGTCTTCGAAGAATCTTTCGGGCAGGACCTTCAGCGCTACGCGCTCGCGTTTGTTTCCGGGCGGATCAGGTGGCCGGGACGAGCCGCACGCGGCAGTCCTGGTACGCCGCGCCCTCGCCCGCATCCGTCGTGCGCGCTTTGATGAGCGCGTTCGCGCAGTTGCCGCGGTCGAAGTTTCCGCCCTTCGGCACGATCATGACGTCGCGGCGCTGCGAGGCGTCGTGCTTTAGCCGTACGCGGATCGAGCCCAGCGCGCTCTCGACGCGCACGAGAGCGCCGTCGGCAAACCCGTTCGCCGCTGCCGGATGGCACGTCGCGGTGAGCATTTCGGGCTCGGGAGCCGCCCACTGTGAGCTCTGCGACTTTTCGGTGGAGTTCGAAAAGAGCCAGAGGGAAAAGCCGGCCTCCTCGGGCGGGGAGGGAGGCATCTCGTGGACGAGGTTCACCTTGCCGGACGCGGTCGGGAACTTTCGATCTCCGAAGAGAACGTTTTCTGCGAAAGGGTTGCGGACGGAGGAACGCTCGAGGCGATCAATGGTAACGCCCAACGGCGCCACTCGTGCGAGCAGCCTTTCCTTCCAATCGCGGGCGGACCCTCTTACTTTCATGGAAATCTTCTCTTCTTCTCTTCCGGTCCGAGCATCAATCTCTTCTGCGAGCGCCTGAATCACCTCGAGATCGCTCTTGACGCCGGCGGGCGGGCGCACGACGGGCACCGAGGCACCGATGAAGTGGTTCCCGTACGCGCCGAGGAGATCGTCGTCCTCGACGAGCGAGGTCGTCGGCAGGACGACCGTCGCGCGGCGGGCGGTGTCGGTCACGAAAGTGTCCACGACGACGACGAGCTCGCGCGTCTCGAGCGCCCGGGCGACGGTCGCCGAGTCCGGCAGCATCGATACCGGGTTGCCGGCCGTCACCCAGACCGCGCGAATCGGCGGATCCTCGGCCGCGAGGATTCCGGCTCCGAGGAGGGGTTCGGGGATCGCGCGCGGCGGCGTCTTCTTCAGGAACGAGGTGTCGAACGGCCCGCGCCGTTTGTAATAAAAGGACACGCCCCCGCCGGGAATGCCGAGGTTGCCGCTGATCGCGCCGAGCGCGTCGAGCGCGCGGACGATCGCCGACCCGTTCATCCGCCGGCCCATGCCCCAGCCCACCTGGATAGAGCACGGCCGTTCGGCGAGCGCCGAGGCGATCGCGTCGACGTCCTCGACGCCGACGTCGGCCGCTTTCGCCCAGTCCGCGGCGGGGCGCGCTGTCGCAAGAGCGCGGAATGCGGCGAAATCGTCGCAGAACCCTTCCGCGTCCGGGACGACGCCGCCCGTCTCGAACAGCCGCGCGGCGACGCCCATCGCGAGGTCGAAGTCTCCGCCGGGGCGCACGAGAATCGTCCGGTCGGCGAGCTTCGCGGCCTTGTGCCGGATCGGGTCCACGAGGATCACGCGTGCGCCGCTTCGCTTCGCCTGCTGAAGGAGGGGCATGAGATGCACGTTCGAGACGGCGAGATTCTTGCCCCACAGGAGAATGTTCCTCGCGTTCAGGAGATCGAAGAAGTCGTGCGACTCCTCCTCGCCGAAATCGGTCATCTGCGCCGCGTCGCCCGCCCCCGAGCAGATGTCGCCGCTCTTGACGGTGACGGGCCCGAACAGCTCCCAGAAATAGTCCACGACGGACTTGAGGAGTCCGAGCGATCCGCCCGAACGGTAGTGGAGGATCGCCGCGGGGCCGGACTCCTTCCGGATCGCGAGGAGGCGGTCCGCGACGAGGCCGAGCGCCTCGTCCCACGAGGCCGGAGAGAGCCGCCCGTTTTTTCTCATGAGAGGTGTCGTGATGCGGTCGGGGGAGTTCTGCGTCGCCGGGTATTGCGACGTGCGCTGGCAGAGGAACCCTTTCGTGACCGGATGGTCGGGATCGCCTCCTAAGGAGACGAGCCTTCCGTCCTCGACGGTCGCGATCAGGCCGCACGCGTCGGGGCAGTCCCTGTTGCAGACGGTTCGGACCGTCTCGATCGCCATCTCCTACCCCAAGTGCGCGCGGAAGTGGGCGACGGTTCTCTGCCAGGCGTCCACCGCGCACTCTTCCCGGTAGATGCCGGGGCGCGTGTCGTTGAAAAAGCCGTGCGGCGCGCCGCGGAAGATGATCGTCTCCACCTTTTTCCCGAGCGCCTTGAGCTTGTCCTCGAGCGGCTTCGCCTCGGATGCGGGGACGCTCTCGTCGATCTCGCCGTAGATCATGAGGATCGGGCAAGAGAGGTTCTCCCAGCGGATTGGCACTTTCTTGAAGCCGCCGTAGAAGCTCACGGCGGCGCCCACGCTCGGGTTCGACGTGGCCGCGAATTGCGCGAGCGCGCCGCCCATGCAAAAGCCCACGACGCCGAAGCTTTTCGACGCACACTCCGGCCGGTTCAGAAGATACGCGCCGGCCGCCGCGATCTCGCGGCCCGCGCGCTCCGTGTCCATTTCCATCAGGAGACGCCCTGCCTCGTCCGGCGAGGTCGTCGTCTTGCCGTGGTAGAGGTCGGGCGCGAGCGCGACGAAGCCCTCTTTCGCGAAGCGGTCCGTCACGTCCTTGATGTGCGGCACCAGACCCCACCACTCCTGAATCACGACGACGGCCGGCCCTTTGCCCGACACGGGCTTCGCGAACCATCCCTCGCCCTTCTGGCCGTTCACGGTGAAGGAGACGTTCTCGCCCATGTGCGCCCTCCTGATCGATGCCGGCCTCATTCTCTCCCATGCGGTCCCGCGCCCTATACTCGACTTTCGTGCGTCGATTTCTCGCCCTCGTGGTCGTCCTCGTCGCGGCGGCCGGCGCCGCGGCGTGCAGCCTTCTCCTGCACGGGGAGAGCTCCCGGAGGAAGAACGTCACGGGCTCCCTGTTCACGGACGTCACGGAGGCGTCCGGGGTCCGATTCCGCTTTCACGGCGACCTCATCGACGCGAAGCTCATTCCCACGATGGGCGGCGGCGCGGCGCTCGCGGACTTCGACGGAGACGGGAACCTCGACCTCGTCCTCGTCCAGCAGGTGAAGAGCGCCACGAAATGGCGGAAGGCGGGACGAACGCAGCCTCTGGCCGAGTGCACGCGCCTCTTCCGGAACCGCGGAGACGGCACGTTCGACGACGTGACGGAGAGATCGGGCGTCGTGGCCTGCGGCTGGGGCGTCACGGCGATGTGGGCTGACCTCGACAACGACGGCTTCCCGGACCTCGTCATCGGCAACGCCGGGGAGGCGAACCTCGTCTTCCGGAACAAGGGCGATGGGACGTTCGAGAGGATGGAGAAGACGGGCCTCGAGGGCGGGAAGTTCACGGTCGCTCTCGCGGCCCTCGACATCGATGGCGACGGACTCCCGGACGTCTACATCGGGAACTATCTCGAGACGGACCCCGACCGCGAATCGAAGGCGAAGGCCACCTCCTTCATGACACCCGACGAGTACAAGGGGCAGGACAACCAGATGCTCCGGAACCTCGGCGGCTGGAAATTCGAGGACGTCACGGACGCGAGCGGCACGAGGGATCCGGGCAGCAAGACGATCGGAGCCGTCGCGCTCGACTACGACGGCGACGGGAAGACCGACCTCTACGTCTCGAACGACCAGTGGCGCAACACGCTCTTCCACAACGAGGGCGGCGGCCGCTTCCGCGACGTTTCGGACGAAACCGGTACGGGATATCCGGAGGAAGGCAGCACGACCGCCTTCGGGCGGCGGACGCGCAGCGGCATGGGACTCGCCGTGGCGGACTTCGACGGCGACGGGCGGCCCGACCTCTACGTCACGAACTACGCGAACGAGCCGAACACGCTCTACCGCAACGTCGAGGGGGCGACGTTCGCCGAGAGCGAGATCGAGGCGTTCGGGGGCGGCAATGACCCGGTCCTCCCGCTCTCGAAGTGGGGCGTCGCCGCGCTCGACTGGGACAACGACGGCAGGGACGACCTCGCGGTCTCGAGCGGCCAGATCCTCCCGCGCCTTTTCACGGTCGTTGCGCAGTGGTTCAATCCGGCGGCGAAGAACTTTGCCGTGGGCGAGCGCAGCTACGCGCAGCGGCAATTCCTCTTCCACAACGAGAGCGCGCCCGGAGCGATCAAGTTCCGCGACGTCTCGGCGGAGTCGGGCGACCTCGGCCGCCTCTGCATCGTGGGGCGCGGCCTCGCGAGCGGCGACCTCGACGGCGACGGGCGGGAAGACCTCGTCTTCAACCCGATCGACGTGCCCGCGATCGTCCTTCGCAACACGGCTCCGGGAGGGCGCGCGCTGGAGATCCTTCCGGTCGTGGGAGCCGACCGGAAAACCGTCCTCGGAACGAAGATCACGGTCGGCGGACGAGCGAAGGAGTTTTACATCGTGCCGTCGTACGCGAGCGGCTCGTGGCTGCCGCTGCACTTCGGGCTGGGGACTGCGGCCGCGGCGCGCGTGACCGTGCGGTGGCCGGACGGAACGGCGCAGGATCTCGGCGAGCTTCCGGCGGGCGCCTATCGGCTGGTGAAGGGCGAGGGACCGGCCCCGCTCCGGGCGAAAGCGGCGTTTAGAGCGGCGTCACGTTGACGTCTTCGCGCCGCGCGGCCGCCTCGGCCGCGGCCACGCTGATCGCGTCGACGCCGTCCGCGTTCCTCAAGCTGCCGCGCGACATGCCGAAGGCCGCGAGCAGGTGGCGCGGCGGCGCGAAGTCGAGGTCGGGCTCGTTCACGAAGAGGCGGCCGAGATTCTCGATGTAGGCCGAGGTCAGCTCCTTCCAGGAGATCCGGTCGAAATCCCGCGCCACCTTGCGGCTTCCGAGGGACAACAGGACGAGCGAGTGAAAAACCATCTGGTAGATGGCCTTCAGGCGCGCGCGGCTGCGCTCGGGGTGGTGCTTCAGGATCTCGCGGATGAAGTGCACGTTGAGCGGCACGTGGAAAGACTCGTCGCGCGTGAGGATCGTGAGCACCTGCCGCGCGAGCGGCTGCTTCACGCGCCGGAGCGACAGCCGGTACGTCGTGGCGCCGATCGTCTCGAACATGAGGTTCGTGAGCATGATCGATTCCATGCGCTCGGCCTTCGCGTAGGTCTTGTAGAACGAGGTGACCATCCACCCCATCTCGGTCACGCCGCCGCCGATGTGCGCGAGGAACTCGTCGAGGAGCTCGCGGTGCCAGCCTTCCTCGTTGCCGTACAGCACGAGGCATTCGGCGAGGTCGGGATCCCACGCGCGGACTTCCTCGGCGAGCCTGTGCGCGCCGGCTTTCCCCGACTCCTCGGCGCGGTACGCCGCATTGAAGAACTTGACGCAGGCAAGGCGCTCTTCCTCGGAGTCGAACTCGACGGGCTTCGACAGGTCGAGGCGCTCGCCGTACATTCTCTCGGCGCGCTTTCGAAGCGTCTCGAGCCACCAGGCGGTCGGCCGCTGCGTCGGAATGCCGATGAGAGAGGAAACGGAGCTTTCCGCTGGGATCACCGCGCCGGATGATGCCGAAAAGGGCGGAGGTAGGTCAACCGGGGCGGCGCGCCGCGTAGGCGCGCCACGTCAATCCGCCGTCAGTGCGGTTCGACGCGGAGATGGCCGGTGAGGACTTCGCGGCCGGGCACGAGGCGAATCTCGATGCGGAAGTCTTCGCCGGAAGAGGAGAGCCCGGGCAGGGTGAAGAAGAGGGGGAGGTTGAATCCCCGCCCGGGCTCCAGGCGGGTGGGATAGGCGAGCATCCGGCATTGGCGCGTCTGCCGGGAGCGCTCGTGGCCTTCCGCGTCGAGGAGGATCATCTCGAGGAGGGGACCCGCTTCGGTGGACCCCTCCCACGCTTGAAGAGTCTTGTTGCGGATTTCGAGGTGAAGGAGAACCTTCCCGGGCTCTGTCGCGCTCGGCACGACGACCGGCTGCGGCGCATGGAGCATCAACGACAGCGTGACGTCGCCAGCCGGCTCTTCCTTCGGCAGGTGGCTTCTCAGCATGTCGGTACTCCTCCTCCCGAGCGAAAAATTCCCCAGACGCCGAAGACGGCGTTCGCTAAATTCCTGTCAGCCCGGACTCTCTCAGCCAATAGGCGTGATACTGATTCCAATAGGCGTGACACTGATTCCGATGGGGGTCGAGCTGATCGACGCGCCTCCGTGGCGTCCGACAATGGCCGGGCCATCCATCAGAAAACCCGAAAAAAGCCCGAAAAACGCTAAGAAGAATTCCATACGTCCTCCTACCCCGCGGCCGGACAGGTGCATTTCTCCTGCCCTTCACTTACTAAGACAAGGGACGCGGGCCGTTTTGACCCCCGACGCCCGAAAAAACATCGGCCGCCCGAAGGCGGCCGAGTAAATTCGCGACAGGTGCTGAGTTATGTCTAGCCGGCGAGCCTTAGCGGGCGGTACGCACCCTTCACGCCGTTTTCCTCTTCCTGCAGGTACTCGCGGACGTGCGCGATGAGGTCGGCGTCGAGCATCCCTTGATCGAGGCAGACGAAGAGCTCGCCGAAAGCGGGTGAAGGAGCGAAGGCGTTTGCCTGTCGCTCTCGCCGCAGCGCCTCGATCTCGGTCGCCATCGGCCCGTAGCTCCCGAGGCGAGCGTGGCACTCGGCGATGTAAAGGCGCGCAAACGCAACGTCGATCGGCGAGGTGACTTCCTTGACGATTTCACCGAAAGCGCGCAGCGCGCGTTTGAACTGGCCGCGGTGCACGTCGAGTTCGGCGAGCCCGTTCCGCACGAACAGGAGATGCGAACGGAAGCCGAAACGCCGGCACAGGTTCAGAGATTTCGCCAGCGCGGCGCGTGCCTCGTCGAACCTCTCCAGACGCATGAGGCACTGAGCGCGGTTGTTCAGAGCCGGGACGAGGAACTGCGCGTCCTGCTCCGGGTCGAAGCAACCCCCAGCTCTTTCGAGATACCGGAGAGCCCGGACGTTCTGGCCGCGGTGGAGAAGAAGCGTTCCGAGCGCAACCTCAGCCCGCGCGCGTAGATGGTCCTGACCGAACTCCGAGAAGGTCGCGAGAGCGCGCTTCAGAAGCCCTTCGGCGGATGCGTAGTCGCGCGCATAGCTCGCGGCCTGGCCTTCGTAGTAATCGCAGAGAGCGGCGCCGAAACCAAGATCGCCGGATTCTCTGAAGAACTCGCGAGCGGGTGCGATGGCCTCGCGCGCAAGTAGGGGCTCGCTGGACTGAAGGAACGCGTAAGCTTTCAGAAGCGTCGCTTCGGCCTGGACGGCCTGGCGAGGTGCGGGGGTCGACGCACGAGAATCAGGAATTGCTGCCGCCAGAGTCGCAGCTTCCGCGAATAGGAGATCGGCGACCAGTCTTGCGCGGGCAGGATCCTCCGGGACAAGCGAGAACGCCTTTTGCGCCGCATACAGCAGCGCGAAGCCTCGGTGGGGTTTTCCGTCCAGCGAGCGGAGCGCGGCAGCAAGCTCGTCTGCACCCGCGCGTGCGGTCTGGAGGATGAGCTCGGCGGGCTTTTCGGCCGCCTGCGAGAGACGATAGATGTCCTCCACGGAGACGCGCGCATTGGGTCTCACGAAGGGAAGCGTGCGGCCCATGGCCTGACGCGGCAGGTCGGGCACGACCTCGCTCTCGAGAATCGCGTCGAAGACGTCGTCCTTCTTCACGGCCTCAGCCTCGCGAGTCCGGCGCGGATGCGCCCCCACAGCGTGCGCCGGAAGGCACGCATCGGTGCGGTCCTGGAGGAAACGGGCACGGTTGCGGCGCGGGCGGCGATCTCTCCAGAGTCCGCGAGAGTGAGCGGGCGGCTGGCGGTCGCCGGCTCGGGAGGCGCGATGCTCCGCCTCTCGCGCGCCTGCAGGATGTTGTTGCACTGATTCAGGAACGCCGCGCGCAGGTATGCCTTCGGGTCGCGCACGCGCGGGTTCATCGCGAGCACCTTGAGGAAGACGGTCTGCGCCGCGTCCTCGCAGTCGTCCTGCGTGAGGCCGAAGCGGATGACGCCGGCGGCGATGAGGCGGGGGCGGAACTTCGCGTTCAGCTCTTCCCAGTTCCAGACGGGCCGTGCGGGAGCAGGCACCTCGACCGGAGCGAACCGGGCGCGCTGCTTTTGCGCCTCGTCGGGCAGGATCTCGTTCAAGTTCCGGTACATCTTTCCCCTTCAGGGACACCCGTCTCTATGCTACGCCCTTTTTTTAGCGAGGGATAACTGGAACCTGGCAAGTCACGGGAATTCGACGCCATCGTCAGACATCCGGAATCAGAGGGGTAAGCTCGCATGGCGACGAAGATGAAGGCCCGGCGCAGCGTCCGGGGCTGGTCTATCCGTATCAGAGAGGGAACTGCCAAAGGAAACGGGACCAGGGGGACCCACTTCTGCGACAACAAGAAGTGCTATCCCAAGGGTTTGCGCGAAGAGGTCGAAGCCCAAAGAGCCATGCCGGGCATGATGGATACCGATCCTGAACCTCGCCTGAACGACAAGACAGTCGAAGGTTTGGCGCAAGTCTCGAAGAACCGGCGCTTCGCCTGGGATTGGTACCGCCGGTTCGTGGCGATGTATGGGGACGTCTTCCTCGAGCTGAAACCGCTTGACAGGGATTGAGCAGCCGCGCGAAGGAGCGGGGGCTCCGGACCTCGACGAACCTGCGCCATGTCAAGATCGGGCCGTGAGCCCGAGAGGCCGCCACCACCGCTCCGACCTCGCCGACATTGCGCGCCGCGCGATGCGCGAAAAAGGGCTCGATCCCGACTTCCCGAAGGATGCGCTCCAACAGCTGACGCACATCGAGGCGCCCGCCCGCGACAAGGACCCCGCTATTCGCGACTTGCGTGACCTCCTCTGGGCCTCCATCGACAACGACGACAGCCGGGATCTCGACCAGCTTTCCGTCGCCGAGGAGCTGGGCGGCGGCTCCGTGAAGGTGCTCATCGCGATCGCGGACGTGGACGCGCTCGTGAGGAAGGGGACCCCTCTCGACTCGCGAGCCGCGCGGAACACGACGTCGGTCTATACGGCCGGCGGCGTCTTCCCGATGCTGCCCGAAAAGCTCTCGACGGACCTCACGTCGTTGAATCAGGACGAGGACCGGCTCGCCGTCGTCATCGAATACGTCGTGAACGCGGACGGGACGCTCGGCGACTCGAGCGTCACGCGTTCCCTCGTGCGCAACAAGGCGAAGCTCGCCTACGACTCTGCGGACCTCTGGCGCGACGGACGCGGAGAGATGCCGGAAGCGATGGCGAGAGTGCCGGGGGTCGACGCGCAGATCCGGCTTCAGGAGGACGTCTCGCAGCGCCTTCGCCGCCTGCGTTACGCACACGGCGCGCTCGACCTCCAGACGATCGAGGCGCGGGCCGTCTTCGACGGCGACGAGATTCGCGACCTGACGGTGGACGAGCAGAACCAGCCGAGGCAGCTCATCGAGGACTTCATGATCGCCGCGAACGGCGTGACGGCCCGCTACCTCGAGGAGGCGGGCTTCGCCGCGCTGCGGCGCGTCGTACGATCCCCCGAGAGGTGGCAGCGCATCGTCTCCGTCGCCGCTGAGCACGGGTTCTCGCTGCCCGAGGAGCCGGATTCGAAGGCGCTGGAGGAGTTCCTCGCGGCACGGCGAAAAGCGGATCCGCTGCGCTTCCCGGACCTCTCCCTCGTCATCGTGAAGCTCATGGGCGCCGGCGAATACGTCGTCGAGCTGCCCGGCAAAGAGCCGGTCGGCCATTTCGGGCTCGCCGTGCGGGACTACACGCACTCCACCGCGCCGAATCGCCGGTACCCCGACGTGATCACGCAGCGTCTCCTGAAGGCCGCGCTCGCACACTGCTCGTCACCCTATTCCGTCTCCGAGCTGAACGGCCTCGCCCTCCATTGCACCGAGCAGGAGGACGCCGCGAACAAGGTCGAGCGCCTCGTGCGCAAATCCGCGGCGGCGCTGCTCCTCGAGACGCGCATCGGCGAGCGCTTCGACGGGATCGTGACCGGTGCATCGGAGAAGGGCACGTGGGCGCGCATCTTCCGGCCGCCCGTGGAAGGCAAGGTCGTGCGCGGCAGCGAGGGCCTCGAGATCGGTGACAAGGTGAGCGTGAAGCTCGTCTCGACCGACGTCGAACGCGGCTACATCGACTTCGTCAGGGTGTAGGCCGTCGCGCGATTCATCCCTTTGGGTCATAGCACGGAGGCCGTTCCCGCTCGCCCGGCTCGAAGAGTCGATCGAACGATCCGACATCCGTTATCCTGACAGGTCGAATGGAGGCTCTTCGTGCACGTTGAGCTGACACTCAACGGCGCAGCCCGCGCCTTCGACGTCCCGGACCAGGCGTCGCTCCTGGAGCTCCTCCGCGACGGCGCGGGGATCACGTCGCCGAAGGACGGCTGCTCGCCCCAGGGGCAGTGCGGGGCGTGCCTCGTTCTCGTGGACGGGCATCCGAAAACCTCGTGCGCGATCCCCGCCCGGAACGCCGGGGGGAAGAGCGTCCTGACGCTGGAGGGCGTACCCGAAGGGGAGCGCCGCATCTACGGCGAGGCGTTTGCGCGCACGGCGGGCCTTCAGTGCGGCTTCTGCATCCCGGGCATCGCGCTCCGGATGAAGAGCGTCCTGGACGCGAACCCGAATCCGACGGACGAAGAAATCAAGCGGAAGCTCGATCCGCACCTTTGCCGATGCACCGGGTACGTCAAGATCGTCGATGCGTTCCATGCCGCCGCCCGCCTGCGCCGGGGCGAGCCGATCTCGCCGCCGGACGTCTCGGGCCATGTCGGGACCAGTCTCGACCGCTACGAAGCCGAGGAGCTGACGCTCGGGACGCGGCCCTACGTCGCCGACCTCGCTTTCCCCGGCATGCTCCACGGCGCCGTCACGCTTTCGCCGCACGCGCGGGCCCTCGTGAAGAGGGTCGACACATCGAGGGCGGCCGGTCATCCCGGCGTGATGGGCGTCGTCACCGCGCGCGACGTGCCCGGCAAGCGTTTTTTCGGCCTGATCGTCGACGACTGGCCGGGCTTCGTGGCGGAGGGCGAGGAGACGCACTACGTCGGCGACGTTCTCGCCGCCGTCGCCGCGGTCGACGCGCGCACCGCCCGCGCCGCGGCGGCGCTCGTGGACGTGGAGTACGAAGTCCTCCCGCCCGTGACCGACCCCGAGGAGGCACTTCGTCCGGGCGCCCCGCGCGTGGGTGGGGAGGGCAATCTCCTTTCGCGCTCGGTCGTCAAGCGCGGCGACGTCGAGGCCGCGCTCGCGGCGTCGGCGCACGTCGTCGAGGGCACGTGGCAGACGCAGCGCATCGAGCACCTGTACCTGGAGCCCGAGGCGTGTCTCGCCGCTCCGGGCGACTTCGCAGGGCAGAACTCGAAGGCCCGCCTGACCCTCTACACCCAGGGGCAGGGCGTCTTCGACGACCGGCGGCAGGTCGCCGCGTTCCTCGGCCTGACCGAGGACGAGGTGCACGTCGTCCTCGTCCCGAACGGCGGCGCCTTCGGCGGCAAGGAGGACATGTCGATCCAGGCGCAGACCGCGCTCTTGGCCCACGCTACGGGGTGGCCCGTACGTCTCGTCCTCTCGCGCGAAGAGTCCATGCGCCTCCACCCGAAACGGCATCCCATCCGGATGCACTACCGCGCCGGGTGCGACTCCGAGGGCCGGTTGACCGGGGTCCGGGCGCGGATGATCGGCGACTCGGGGGCCTACGCGTCCTGCGGCATGAAGGTGCTCGAGCGCGCCGCCGGACACGCCGCAGGGCCATACAGGTGCTCGAACCTGGACGTCGAGGCGCTGGCCGTCTACACGAACAACCCGCCCTGCGGCGCGATGCGCGGCTTCGGCGCGAACCAGGCCCACTTCGCCATGGAGGGCGTTCTCGACATGCTGGCCGAGAAAGCCGGTCTCGACGGCTGGGAGATGAGGTGGCGAAACGCGCTCGAGGTGGGCGACGACTGGTCCGGTGGGCAAAAGCTCACGGCTTCCGTCGGCCTCAAGAAGACGCTCCTCGCCGTCAAGGACGTCTGGGAGAAGAACCCGGGCCGGGCAGGCATCGCCTGCGGCATCAAGAACTGCGGCATTGGAAACGGCGCGAAGGAGTGGGGGCGGGCGCGGCTCGCCGTGGAGGAGGACGGCCGCGTCACGCTTTACAACGGCTTCACCGAGATGGGCCAGGGCCTTCTCACGGTCCTGATCCAGTGCGCGTGCGAGGTGACGGGCCTCGAAGCGTCCGTCTTCCGCGCCCGGGTCGACACGCGCTTTCCGATGGCGGTGGGACAGACGACGGGCTCGCGGGCGACTTTCTTCGGTGGGCGCGCGGTGATCGACGCGGCGCGGAAGCTGAGGGCCGACCTGGATTCCGGAAAAACGCTCGCGAGCCTCGCGGGCACCGTCTACGTGGGCGAGGTCTTGCAGGACGACACGACGAAGCTTGGCCACGAGCCGCCGCCCGGGAAGCCAATGAAGCTCCACCCGGCTTTCAGCTTCGCCACGCAGGTCGTCGTCGTGAACGAGAACGGCCGCGTGTCGAAGGTCGTGGCCGCCCACGACGTGGGGCGCGCTATCAACCCGAAGCTCTGCGAGGGACAGATCGAAGGGGCCATCCACATGGGCCTCGGCTACGCGCTCACGGAGGACATGGTCTGCGTGGGCGGCATGCCGGCGTCGTTCCGCATCCGCGACTATGGCGTCCTGAGGGCTCTGGACATGCCCGAGGTGGAGGTGATCCTCGTGGAGGACCCGCAGCCCGACGGCCCGTTCGGCGCCAAGGGCGTGGGGGAGATCGGCCTCGTGCCGACGGCTCCTGCCGTGGCCGCAGCCCTGCACGCTTTCGACGGCGTCCGACGGTTCACTCTGCCCATGCGCGATTCCGCCGCGGCCCGGGCGTTGAAACGGTGAGGGCGTGAGCCGCCCGCTGCAGAAGGTCACGGGTCTGAGGTGCGTCCTGTGTGGGGCCGTATACGTGCACGGAGAAGTGGAGTACACCTGCCCGCGGTGCGGGATCGAGGGAATCCTCGACGTCGAATACGACCACGAGCTCATCGCGAGGACCTTCGGCGCCTCGGCCCTCGAAGCCGACCGTGATCTCTCGCTCTGGCGCTACCGGGCTCTCCTGCCCCTTCCCGACGACGTCGTCCGGCCGCGCCTCCAGGTGGGCTTCACGCCCGTGGTCGAGGCGCCGGCGCTCGCGAAGGAGCTCGGCCTCGGTGCCTTCTTCGTCAAAGACGACGGCCGCAACCCCACCGCATCGTTCAAGGACCGCGCCAGCTCGGTCGGCGTCACGCGCGCGCGGTGGCTCGGGCGGAAGGAGATCACCTGCTCGTCGACCGGCAACGCGGCTTCGTCGCTGGCCGGCTTCGCGGCCGAGGCGGGGATGAAGGCGTTCATCTTCGTGCCGGTTTCCGCACCGGAGGCGAAGGTCGCCCAGCTCCTCGTGTATGGCGCCAGGGTGTTCCTGGTCGAAGGTCCGTACGAGGACGCGTTCCGGACGTGCCAGTCCTCGGTTGCGGCGTTCGGCTGGTACAACCGCAACTGCGCGATCAACCCGTATCTCGTCGAGGGGAAGAAGACCTGCGGCCTGGAGATCGCCGAGCAGATGCGCGGCCGGATGCCCGATGTCGTGACCGTCGCGCTCGGCGACGGCTGCACGACGGCGGGGATCTGGAAGGGGCTCGTCGAAATGAAGAGGCACGCCGTCATCGATCGCCTGCCGCGCCTCCTGGCCGTCCAGGCCGAAGGCGCCTCGCCGCTCGCCCGGACCTTCGCGCGCGGCGACGAGCGCATCGAGCCGGTCGAGGCGAACACGATCGCCGACTCCATAAACGTGGGCGCGCCGCGAAACGGCATCAAGGCCCTCCGGGCCGTCCGCGCGTCGGGCGGCGCGATCGTGACCGCGCGCGACGAGGCGATCCTCTCTTGGATTCCGCGCCTGGCCCGCGGCACGGGTGTCTTCGCCGAGCCCACGGGCGTCGCCGCGCTCGCCGGACTCGAGGTCGCGATCGAGAAGGGCCTCGTCAGGCGCGGGGAAAGCGTCCTTCACGTGGCAACCGGCAACGGCCTGAAAGATACTCGCGGCGCCATGCGCTCCGTCGGACCCCCGAAAAGAATCCCGCCCTCCCTCGACGCCGTCCGCGCCGCATTGGAGCAAAGCGAATGATCCATGGCCCGACGTATTCCGAAATGCGCGACCCTTCGCGCCTTCCCGCCGACCTGCGGCGTCGGGCCGGCGTTGCCCGGCGCGAGGCGCCGCTCGACCCGGTCAACCTCTTCAACATCACGTGGCACGAGGAGGACGGCCGCGTGCGGGCGCTCCGCCTCCCCGAGGCTCTCACGGGCGTCCCTTCGCCCATCGTCCTCCTCTATGCCAGGGATTTCCCGACCGGCGCACACAAGGTGGGGGCCACGTACTCCGTCCTCATGGAGCACCAGCTCGCCGGCGACGTCGCGCCCGGGGCGTCGACGCTCGTCTGGCCCTCCACCGGCAACTACGGCATTGGGGGCTCGTGGGTGGGCCCGCGCATGGGCTACGAGTCGGTCGTCATCCTGCCGGAGGAGATGAGCGCCGAGCGCTTCGAGAAAATCGCCGCGTACGGAGCCAGGGCCATCAAGACGCCCGGCTGCGAGAGCAACGTCAAGGAGATCTACGACGAGTGCAAGCGCCTCGCGGCGAATCCGCGGGTGAGGGTCATGAACCAGTTCGCCGAGATGGCGAATTACCGCTGGCACTACCACGTCACCGGCGCCGCGGCCGCGGAGGCAGTCGAGACCCTCTCGGCCGGCCGGCCGGCCGCCTTCGTCTCGGCCATGGGATCGGCGGGCACGATCGCGGCCGGCGACGCCCTCAAGGCGCGCTTCGGGACGCGCATCGTCGGCCTCGAGCCGGTCCAGTGCCCCACGCTCTCGCGCAATGGCTACGGCGGGCACGCCATCGAGGGAATCGGCGACAAGCACGTCACGTGGATCCACCACGTGACGAACCTGGACGCCATGATGTGCATCGACGACGAGGAGTGCCTGCTGGGCCTCCAGCTCGTGAGCGAGCCCGTGGGCCGCGACTTCCTGGCCGCAGGCGGCGGGCTGGGAGAGGCCGCGCACCGTCTCTCGACGCTCCTCGGCATCAGCGGGGTCTGCAACATCCTCGGGGCGATCAGGACCGCGCGGTGGCTGGGGCTAGGAAAAGACGACGCCGTCGTGACGGTGGCGACGGACGCGCTCGACCGGTACCCGTCCGTTCTCAAGCGCCTGCAGGCGCGCACGGGACCGCTGACGCGCGAGCGGGCCGAGGCGCGCCTGACGTCCATTTTCCACGGGCAGAAGCTCGACTGGATTGCGGAAGGGACGCGCGAGAGCCGCGAGCGCTGGCACAACCTGAAGTACTTCACGTGGGTCGAGCAGCAGGGAAAGACCGTGGAGGAGCTCGACGCGCAGCGCTCCGAGAGCTGGTGGAACGACCAGGCGGCGCTCGCCGAAGACGTGGACCGCCGGCTCCGCGAGGCGCGCGGTTGGTGAAGGCGGCGGGCGGGAGAGGATCGGGCGCGGGCGGCCTCGCCATCGCCGGCGGGACGGTCGTCACGCTCGACCCGCCCTCCGTCGAGCGGCGCGACGTGCTTCTCGGAATCGAGCCGCGGCGCCGGCTCGACGCCTCGGGCTGCCTCGTCATGCCCGGACTCGTCAACGCGCACACGCACCTCTACGCGGCGCTCGCGCGCGGGATGGCGGCCCCACCCGCGCCCCTGCGCTCCTTCCGGGAGATCCTCGAGCGGGTCTGGTGGCGCCTCGACGCGGCCCTCGACGAGAGCTCTCTTCGGGCCTCGGCGGAAGAGGCTCTCCTGGAAGCGGCTCTCTCGGGGTCGACGGCCGTCCTCGACCACCACGAGTCCCCGTCCTTCATCGACGGGTCTCTAGACGTTCTTGCGCGGGCGGCGCAGGCGGTGGGCGTGACGGTCGCGCTCTCCTACGGGGCGACGGACCGGCACGGACC
>CALAQS010000350.1 GCA_937888435.1 uncultured Acidobacteriota bacterium | reverse complement strand
TGGTGGAGCTGAACGGGATCGAACCGTCGACCTCTTGAATGCCATTCAAGCGCTCTCCCAACTGAGCTACAGCCCCACGCCGGTCGGGGCGCGAAAGGTAGCATCGCCCGACGGCGCGGTCAAACGGCGACCGGTGAGGGTAGCATCCTCCGAGGAGACCTCCGATGCGCTGGGATGCCGGCGAACAGAGTCCCGACATCGAGGACCGGCGCGGCGAGGGCGGAGGGCTCGGCTTTGGCGGCGGAGGCTTCCGCCTCGGGTGCGGCGGCATCGTCCTCCTCGCGATCCTCAGCCTCGTCTTCAAGAAGAACTTCTTCGCGCTTCTCGACTCCAACTCGGGCGGCCCCGCCGCAGTCGACATCACGCACTCCGGCCCGCCCGTCTCCCAGTCCGCCGACGACCGGGAACGCGTGAAGTTCGTCTCCTTCGTCGTCGAGGACGTCCAGCGCACGTGGGAGAAGGAATTCCCGCAGCTCGGAAGGAACTACCAGCGCGCGAAGCTCGTTCTCTTCCGCGACGCGACGCGTTCGGGCTGCGGATTCGCCGAGTCGGCGATGGGTCCCTTCTACTGCCCCGCCGACGAAAAGGTCTACCTCGATCTCGGGTTCTTCGACGAGCTGCGCTCGCGATTCGGGGCGCCGGGCCGGTTCGCGGAGGCGTATGTCATCGCACACGAGTTCGGGCACCACGTCCAGACCCTGCTCGGCACCGAGGAAAAGGTGCGGCGCGCAGAGGCCAAACGTCCGTCGCTGAAAAACACGCTCTCCGTGCGCGTGGAGCTGCAGGCGGACTGCTTTGCCGGTGTCTGGGGACATTCGACAGACGAACGCAACCTCCTCGAGAGCGGGGACGTCGAATCCGGCCTGGCCGCCGCGGCGGCCGTAGGAGACGACCGGCTGCAGAGAGCCGCCACGAGCCGCGTGAATCCCGAGTCCTTCACGCATGGCTCCTCGAAAGAGCGCGTGGAATGGTTCCGGCGGGGCTTCCAGACGGGCCAGGTCGGAGCGTGCGACACATTCGCCGCGGGCACGAGGTGAAGGCGACACCGTCTCCCGCGGGAAGCGCGTAAACCCGGCAAGGCTCTTGCACGTCACTCCCGCGGAGGTGCTCCTTTGAAGAAGAATCCCCTTCTTCTCGCCGCTTTGGTGCTCGCGGGTTGCTCTGTGCTCGCGGGCTGCTCCAGCGTCGAGACCCACATCGACTATGAACCGGGAACGAATTTCTCCTCGTACCACACGTTCGCTTTCAAGGACGTGCGCACACCGGACAGCCCGATCTCCATGAGGCGCGTCCAGAACGCCATCTCGCGGACGCTCTCGTCGCGCGGACTTTCCCAGGTGCCGGAAGGGACGCCCGACCTGTGGGTCGTGATCCACACGCGCGCCCGCCGCGAGACCCACGTGACGAGCTACTCTTCGGGCTGGGGCTGGGGCTGGCGCTGGCGGGGAGGATACTGGGGGAACGTCGCCCGGGTCGAGCAGATCCCGGTGGGCACGCTCATCGTCGACCTCATCGACACGAAGGCCAAGGAGCTCGTCTGGCGCGGCAGCGCAAGCCGGGTCATCGACCCCGACGACACGCCGAAAGAGCGCGCGAAGGACGTGCAGGAAGCCGTCGAAAAGCTCTTCGACGGCTTCCCTCCGAGATCCTGACGCCTCGAACGCCTGGCTAGAACGCCGCTTCCAGTCCTGCGAGGAAGCGGCGTCCAGGCGCCGGAAAACCGCTCACCTCGACGTAATCCCTTCCGAGGACGTTCGTCACGCGAACGAACGGCGCCAGCGAGAGTGCGAGCGGCGGCAGCGTGACCGCCGCGTCGACCCTCAAGTAGGACGGGTCCTCGACGATTTTCGTGAAGTCCACCGCGTCGCCGTCGCGGCGGGCCCCCACCCACATCGCCGTCAGGCTCACGGAGCCTCCCGAGACGAACGTCGTCGCCCAGGTCGCCGAGGCGCGATGCCGCGGGCGCCGCAAGAGAAACGTGTGGGTGTCGAGATCCTTCGCGTCGAGGTACGTATACGACGCGCGCACGAAAGAGCGCGCCCCGACGGGCGTCCGAAGAGCCACCTCGACGCCTCGCGTCCGCGCGCTCCCGATGTTCTGGTTCGTGAACGTCGCGGCGTCGTAGTCGATGAGATCTCTCAGGTCGTTCCAGAAACCCGAGATCTCCGCGACGACGCCTCCCCCAAGCGTCTTTTCCAGTCCCAGCTCGTAGCCGTTCGACTTCTCGGGACGGAGCGACGGGTTGCCGGAAAACGGGTAATACAGCTCGCCCGTCGAGGGCGCGCGAAACGCGGATCCGGCCGCCGCGCGCAGCTTCAGCGACGGCGTGGCGCGCCACGCGAGCGTCACGCGCGGGCTCACGGCGCTGCCGAACGCGCTGTGGTCGTCCCAGCGTACGCCTGCCGTCAGGACGAGCCGCTCGCCCGCGAGGGCGACGCGATCCTCGGCGAAGAGCGCGAACGTGCGCGTCGACACGTCCTCGAGAGCTACGCCGAAGTTGCTCTCGTTCGAGACGAGCGTGCGTTCCCAGTCGGCGCCCGCGGCGAGCCGCTGGGCGCCGAGAATCGACGTGAATACGAGGCGTGCTCCGGCGCGCTGCGCGTTCGTGGAGGACGAGGTGAAGGCGGCGTCCGGATCCGAGAACGTCGGGCTGTCCCTCACCCACCGGAACGACGCCTCGACGGATGACTTCGCGGAGAGCGCGAGCGAGACCGGCGCCTCGAACGTCGTCGTCTCGTTCGTCGTTGCGCGACGGGGCGTCGGGAGCCCGGAATCGAACGGAATGCCGGTTCGACCTTCGTCGCGACGCGCGACGAGTCCCACGCGCAGCGCGTCCGTGAGAGCCGCCGTGATGCTGGCGGATACGTTCGTCGCCTCGAAGAACTCGTTCGGAAGGTCGCCGTCCGCGAGCGTGCGCCGGAATCCGGCGGAGCCCGTCAGCGCCCCGGAGCCGAGCGCGATCTCGGCGAAAGCCTCTTTCGCTGAGGCGGTTCCGAGCGCGAGCGTCGCGCGGCCCGAATCCTCCCCTTGCGCGGCGCCCCTTCGCGTGAAGACCCGTACGACGCCGCCGATCGCCTCCGAGCCGTAGAGCGCCGAGAAGGGCCCGCGCACGACCTCCACGCGCTCCACGTTCGCGACGGACAACGCCGAGAGGTCGGTGCCGCCGAAGTACGGGCTGTTCAGCGGGACGCCGTCCACGAGGACGAGCGTCTGCGTGGAGCTCGTTCCGCGCAGGAAGAGGGACGTCACCGTGCCGGGGCCGCCGGACTGCACGATGTCGAGGCCCGGCACCGTGCGCAGGAGATCGAGGACCGTCGTCGCTTTCGACGCCGCGATCTCGGCGGCATCGATCACCGTCGCGGCGACGCCGAGGGACGCGGCGGATTCGGGCTCGGCCTCGGCCGAGACGACGACGTCGGCGGCGAGCTTCGCGGCGCCCGGCGGCGGCGCGGGCTGAGCGAAGAGGGCGGGCGCGAGGGACAGGAGCAAGGCGCACGACGACCGCGGAAGAAAGACACGGGACACCATGGAACACCTCCGTTCCGCTGGCTCCGCCTTCCCATCGGAAAGGCGGCGGCGTTCCGGCTGGACGCCGGAGCGGCCGCGACTTCCCGAGCCCCGGAGAAGGCGTTGCGAAAAACGATGTTCCTCGAGCAGGTCTCCTGGCTCCCGGATCGTCCGCGCCCGGCCCCTTCCCGGTAGCGCGACCGGCCTTTTGGGACCGATCTTTCGCCGCCAGTGGATCTCGCCGGGCGCGTCCCCGGTCACAGTGGCGGGGGCCGCGCGGGAATCTCACCCGCTTCCCTCTTCACGTGATGCGCGCACGGGCGCCTCACGTTCGCCCCCCGGAGGTCACAAACTTTCAGGGAACTCGAGGACGATGAAAAGAGCCGTACGGACCTTACCACGCAGCCGCGCCGCGCGCGGCGTCCGGATCACGCCGGCGGCGTGTCGAGAACCTCGCGGAGCTTCGCCGCGAGGGCCCGCTCGTTGAACGGCTTGGAGAGGAACGCCGTCCCGTCCTCCGTACCGAGCTCCGTGGGGACGTCGGCGGTGTATCCCGACATGAACACCACTTTGATCGTCGGCCTGTTCGCCCTCACGCGCGCGGCCAGATCGCGCCCGTTCATTCCCGGCATCACGACGTCAGTCAGGAGGACATGGATGACCCCGGTGTGCTTCTCGAGGAGATCGAGCGCGGCGGCCCCGTCCTGGGCGGCGAGCACGACGTACCCCTTGCGCTCGAGAACCGCCCGCACGAGGTTCCTGACCGCCTCCTCGTCCTCGACGACGAGCACGGTCTCCGCCCCGCGGCTCGCGCCCACACTCGGGTGCGTGCCCGAAGTCGTCTTCTCGTCGGAGCGCGGAAGATAGATTTGGAAGCTCGTCCCCCTCCCGGGAACGCTCATGACCTGAATGCGGCCGTCGCTCTGCCTCACGATTCCGTAGACGGTGGACAGCCCCAGCCCCGTTCCCTTGCCGCGCTCCTTGGTCGTGAAGAACGGCTCGAACGCGTGCGAGAGCGTCTCCGCGTCTATTCCGCAACCCGTGTCTTCCACGGTCATGAGGACCCAACGGCCGGCCGGAAGCTGATCGGGGAACCCGTCGAGCGGGTTCGCCATCGTCAAGCTGCCCACGGAAACCGTCAGATGGCCTCCGTTGGGCATCGCGTCCCGCGCGTTCACGGCGAGGTTGAGCACGACCTGCTCGATCTGGCTCGGATCGGCTTTCACGTTCGCGAGCTCCTCGGGCGTCACGAGCGATAGGGCGATGTCCTCGCCGATGAGCCGCTCGAGCATGCGGCCCGTCTCGCGCACGACAGTGCCGAGGGACACGACCTTCGGTTCGAGATGCTGCTTGCGGCTGAACGCAAGGAGCTGCCGCGTGAGCGACGCCGCGCGCCCCGCGGCCTTCAGCAGCTCTCCCATGCTCTCGCGCCGCGGGTCTCCGGAGAGGGAGTCGCGCACCAGCTCGCCATAGCCCTGAATGACCGTCAGGAGATTGTTGAAGTCGTGGGCGACGCCGCCTGCGAGGCGGCCGACGGCTTCCATTTTCTGTGCCTGCAGGAGCTGCTGCTGCGTCTTCTCGAGCTGCGCTTCGCCCTTCCGAGCGCTCTCGCGTGCGTCGAGCACGTCGAGGGCATAGGAGAGATCCCCCGCCAGCTCCTCGAGGAGCGCGAGCTCCTCCTTGTCGACGAATGCCCTCTCCGCGGCGTAGACGGTGAGGCCTGCGGTCACCGCGCCCCCGCGCGGGATCGGGAGGGCCGCGATGGACCCGATACCATGGCGAAGCAAGAAATCGCGCCACGGAACAACCGTCGGGTCGACCCGGACGTCCGCGACGATCGCGGGGCGCCCTTCCCGGATCGCAATTCCCAGCGGGCCCCGGCCCTCGGGCGTGTCGTCCCACCGCACCTCGATGCGATCGAGATACCCGACCTCGGCTCCAGCTCTCGCAACCGGCACGACCCGCATCGTCTCCCTGTCGGCGCGCCCTATCCAGGCGAGCGCATAGCCACCGTAGGAGACGAGAATCCGGCAGACGTCCTTCAGGAGCGACTCCTCGTCCGTCGCGCGGACAAGGAGCTGGTTCGCCTCGGTGATGGTCCGGAGGAGTCGGTTGAGGCGTCGGATGCGCTCCTCCGCTGCCTTGCGCTCGGTGATGTCGCGCACGATCGACAGGAAGAGCGTCTCGTCTCCCGCCTTCACGAGAGCCATATTGACCTCGACCGGGAACTCGCTCCCGTCCGCGCGCCGGTGACGCGTCTCGACGAGGAGGCTCCCCCGGGCGGCGGCGGTCTCCATGTCGTGGCGGAGCGCGTCGCGCGTCGCGCTCGCGCGCACATCGGCCGCGTGCATCGAGAGAAGCTCGTCCCGCGTCCAACCGTACGTGACTTCGGCCGCGCGGTTCGCCCGGAGAACGCGGCCGTCGCTCCCGACGAGGAAGATCGCGTCGGTCGCTTGCTCGACGAGAGCGCCGAAGCGCGCCTCGCTTCGCGCGAGCGCCACCTCATGCGCGGCGACGAGAGAGCGCCAGAGGCCGAACACCGCGGCGATCAACGCGAGCAGGAGCCCGCCCCACATGAGCCCTCTGCGAAGTACATCCTTGCGAAACGCGGCGAGCGCCTCGTCCTCGTCGACCTTGACGACGAGGCTCCAGGGGGCCCGCGCGAGCTTGCGTCTCGCCGAGAAGACATTCACGCCACGGTAGTCGACGAACGATCCAAAGACGTCGTCCCCTTCGAAGGCTTCCCGCGCCGTGGCACCCGGCGCACGCAGCCGGTGGCGGAACGTGAGCGGCGGGTCGGGGCGGAAGAGGAGCGGTGAGAGGTGAAGAACGGCGTCTCCCTCTTTCCGCACGAGCAAAATCTCTCCTGTCCCCGCCGCGGAGGTGAACGGTTGACGCAGGAGATCGAAGAGCGCCTCCCTCGCGTCGGCGACGATGAGGACCGCCCCGCGCGCCTCGCCCCCCGGCGATTCGGATGCACCAGCTTCCGCCCGCACGGGGACGGCGAGAGTAAAGCCGGTGACTCCGTCCGGCTCGCGGACGAGATCGACCCGGGCCTTTCCGGTATGGGCGGCCTCGCGGGCGAGGGCGAGGGCGTCCGCTCCGGGCCCGGGTCCGTCGCTCGACGCTACGGCGACCCCCGCGGCGTCACAGATCGAAATGGAGCGTTCGCCGTAGACGTTCCGGAAATACGAGAGGATCGCGTTGATGTGAAGGACGGATCCCTCGCCTGCGCTCTCGTGCGGGGCGGACGAGACGAGGGCCCGGACCGAGGGAAACGTCGCGACGAACGACGCATTCGCCAGACCGTCCGAGATCCGCCGGTCGAGGAGGTCGCGCCGCGTGTCCGCGATGAGCGAGAGATCGCGGCGCCAGCCGTCGATGGCACCCTGCCTCTCGCCCGGGATGAAAAACGCGAGGAACCAGAGGATGCTGCTCGCTGTGATGACGAAAAGAATCGACAGGCCCAGCGCCTGCGAACGCGCGACGAGCCACCGGGTGAATCCGCGGGGAGAGGTCACGTTCCGGCCGGCCCGAGAGTCTATGCCCGGCTGGGCCGGGTTCGGGGCCGCGATCAGCCCCTCTTCTGCTTGCTCTTCGGGTTGTTGAGCGCCTGAAGAAGAGAGGTGCCGAAGCCGGAGACGGACGGCACCGCGGCCTTCTCGCGCTTCGCGGCTTCCTCGCGGTAATTCTTCAGCTCGCCGCGGTCCGCCTCCGCCTTCGCACCCGACGCCGAGAGCGAGATGCGTTTCCTGGCGGTGTCGACTCCGATGACCTTCACCTCGACCTTCTGGCCGGGAGCGAAGTGGCGGCTGACCGTGCCGGGCGGCACGCCGGATTCGGAGTTCGGGATCAGGCCCGTGAGACCGGGCTCGAGGCGCACGAACACACCGAAGAGCGCGACGCTTTCCACCTCGCCCGACGCGACGGAGCCTTCGGGATGGCGCTCCTGGATGCCTTCCCACGGATTCGACGTCGCAACCTCGCGCAGCGAGAGCGACAGCCGGTGCTGCTTCGCGTCGACTTCCTTCACCCAGCCCTGCACCGTCTGGCCATCGGCGACGGACGGATCCTTGAGCGTGACACCGGGCGGCAGCGCCGAGACGTGAACGAGGCCGTCCACGCCCGGCTCGACCTCGACGAAGAGGCCGAAATCCGCGTGGCGGGCGACGGTGCCCGTGAACGATGCGCCGGGAGCGAAGCGCTCCGGCAGAGTCTGCCAGGGATCGGCCTCGAGCTCCTTCATGGAAAGCGAAATGCGCTTGCCCTCGCCGGCCAGCTTCGTCACCTTGACCGTGACCTCCTGGCCGACGGCGAGAACGTCCTTCGGGTGCGCGACCCGGCGCCGCGAGATCTCCGTGACGTGTACGAGCCCGTCCACGCCGCCGAGGTCGACGAACGCTCCGAAATCGGTGAGGGAGCGGACGCGGCCGGGCAGAACCGCGCCCACAGTGATCTTCTCGCGCGTGACCGCGGCCTTCTCGTCCTGCTCGACCCTGAGGAGCGCGGCGCGCGAGACGACCACGCGGCGCCCGTCCTCGGAGTACTCGAGGACGCGGAAGTCGTACGTCTGCCCCACGTAGGCCGCGAGCGCGGGCTCCTCGTGACGGCCGAGGTCGATCTGCGAGACCGGGCAGAAGGCACGGAGGCCGTGGGCGCCTCCGATCATCACCTCGAACCCGCCCTTGTTCCGCGCCATGACCTTCCCAGCGACGGGGATCTTCGCCTCGGAGGCGGCGTGCAGCTCGGCCTTCGTGCGATGTCCTACCGCGAGCTTGCGCGAGAGACGCACGTCCGGGCCGGCTTTCACGACCACCGCTTCGATCCGGTCGCCCACCTTCTCGCCTTCGAGCTCCTTGAGGTCCATGAGCGCTTCGGATTTGCCGCCGATCGAAACGAGCACGATGTCAGGCGTGATGCCGGCGATGATGCCGTTCACGACCTGCCCCTCCAGGAGCTTCTTCCTCGGAGCGGCCGCATCGGCCGCGAGGGCGGCCTCGAAAGTCTTGCGGTCGGCGGACTCGGCGGATTCGACGGACCGGGCGATGAGGGTCTGGGGCACGGATCGTTCTCCTGGCCCGCCAAACGAGATTCCCCCGGAGAAAAGCGTCCGGGGCTGCGGGACCGCGGATTCTACCCGAAGCGGTAAGATGAGACTTCGTCTCCGGCAGGCATCCCCAAAGCCCCGGAGAGACCCCTTTTTGGAGGAGTGGTGGAATGGCCGAACCGGGTGTCCTGACAGCCGCGGGCGCTTCGCCGTCCGAGGCCGCCGCGACGATCGCGCGACTCGCCCCGAGCCGGGACGAGCTGAGGCGCTGGTACGGCCTGATGCATCTCGGCCGGCTCCTCGACGACAAGGCTCCGAACTACCTCAAGCAGGGCCTCGGCTGGTCGTATCACGCACCGAGCGCGGGGCACGACGGCATCCAGGTCGCGCTCGGGGTCACGTTCCGGCCCGGACACGACTATCTCTTCCCCTATTACCGGGACCTCACGACCTGCCTCGCCGCCGGAATCTCGGCCGGGGAGATCCTGCTGAACGGGATGTCCAAGCGCGACGACGTCGCCTCCGGCGGCCGGCACATGTCGAACCACTTCGCGAAACCCGAGATCCACATCCAAAACGTGTCGTCCTGTGTATCGAACCACGCGCAGCACGCCACGGGCCTCGGCCGCGCGCTCAGGACCTACGGGTCGGACGCGATCGTCTTCTGCTCCGTGGGCGAGTCGTCCACCTCCGAGGGCTACTTTTACGAGGCCGTCAACGGCGCCTCGCGCGAGAAGCTGTCAGTGGTCTTCGTCGTGCAGGACAACGGCTACGGCATTGCCGTTCCGAAGAGCGACCAGACCGCGAACTCCTTCGCGGCGGACAACTTCTCGGGGTTTTTGAACGTCAAGATCGTCCACTGCGACGGCAAGGATCTCTTCGACTCGCTGCGCGCCATGCGCGAGGCCGTGGCGTTCGCGAGGTCGGGCGCGGGCTGCGCCCTGGTCCACGCCGAGTGCGTGCGCATCCACTCGCACTCCAACTCCGACCGGCACGAGCTGTACCGCTCGCCCGAGGAGCTCGCCGCCGCGAGGGCGCAGGATCCGCTTGCGCACCTGCGCCGCATCCTCGTCGAGGGCGGCGCGTTCTCCGAGGAGGAGATCGCCGCGATCGAGGACGCGAACCGGAAGACCTACGAAGAATCCGACGACCGCGCCCGCCGCGCGCCGGACCCCGACCCCGCTTCGATCTTCGAGCACGTCGTGCCCGAGCCGTGGGTGCCCGAGGGCGACGGCCTCGCGACGACGCCGCTCACGCCCGAAACCGTCGACGGGAAACCGACGACCGAGATGTCGCTCATTCAGGCTTTGAACGGCACGCTCAAGGAGATGTTCCGCGAGAACCCGGACACTTACCTCTGGGGGCAGGACGTGGCCTACAAGGAGAAAGGCGGCATCTTCAACGTCACGAAGGGCATGCAGCACGAGTTCGGGGCGAAGCGGGTCTTCAACGGTCCCCTCGCGGAGGACTACATCCTCGGCACGGCGGACGGTTTCTCGCGCCTCGACGACAAGATCCGCGTCGTCGTCGAAGGCGCGGAATTCGCCGACTACTTCTGGCCCGCGGCCGAGCAGATGGTCGAGATGTCGCACGAGTTCTGGCGCACGAACGGAAAGTTCGTCCCCAACGTCACCGTGCGCATCGCCTCGGGCGGGTACATCGGCGGCGGCCTCTACCATTCGCAGAACATCGAGGGCTGGCTCACGACGCTGCCCGGCATCCGCGTCGTGGTGCCCGCGTTCGCGGACGACGCCGCGGGGCTCCTGCGCACGGCGATGCGCTCGCGCGGAATCACGCTCTACCTCGAGCCCAAGTTCCTCTACAACTCCACGCAGGCCAAGGCGCGCGTCCCTTCGGGGTTCGCCGTGCCGTTCGGAGTGGCCCGGCGCCGGCGCGAAGGCACCGATCTCACGATCCTCGCGTACGGCACGCCCGTGCACTTCGCGCTGGAAGCGGCCGACGCGCTCGCGCAAGACGGAAAGAGCGTCGAGGTGCTCGACCTGCGCTCTCTCGTGCCGCTCGACTTCGACGCCATCGCCGCCTCGGTGAAAAAGACGTCCCGCGTTCTCGTGGTCCACGAGGACAAAGTGCACGGCGGCTTCGGGGGCGAGCTCGTTGCGCGAATCGCGTCCGAGCTCTTCGAGCACCTCGACGCCCCGGTCGATCGCGTGGGCTCCACGTTCACCCCGGTCGGCTTCAACCGCATCCTCGAGCGGGCGATCCTTCCGAACGCCGAGAAGGTCCTCATGGCGGCAAAAAAGACTCTCGCGTACTGATCAGACCCACCCTCGTGACGGAGCAAACCTCCGCCCGCGACCTCCTCCGCCACGCTCTCGCGACGCTGATTGACGCGGACCCACCTCAGAATGCGAGCGCGACGTAAAACACCGGTCCGCTGTAGTGGTAGCGAACCTGCGTCAGCGTGTCGGAATCGCGCGTGTAGTCGAGGCGGGTGTAGTTGTAGCCGCCGCCGATGCCGAATCCGCGTGTGATGAAGACATCCAGCGTTCCCGTCGCTTCGAGCATGCTGCCGGACGAGCCGCTGATCGTGGCCTTGAAGCCGCGCGCCTTGGCGTTGAGAAACAGCCGCGGCGTGAGCGTGAACGTGAAGTAGCCCTCGAGGGCCGGAATCGGCGCGATGAAGTCCTTTCTCTCGCTGACGGCGGTGCCGCCCACGGTCCCGCCCGGCCCGGTGACCGTCCCAACCGCGTCGAGTGAGGCTCGGTTGAAAAAGACGCTCGCACCGAGGCCGAGGCCGACCTCGAGATCGCCGTTGTTCACGAACGAATATCCATAGTAAAGCTCGCCGACGTTCACGTTCAGCGTCGAGTCGACCTCGCCTCCCACGGAATAGGTCGCCCCGTTGAACTGGACCTGCCGCGAGAGGATCTTCGCGGCCGAACGGTTCCACTGCTGGTACGCGAAGTCGAGCCGCGCGTGGCGTCCGAGACGAAGATAACCGTCGATCTGGAGAGCGAACTTCTTCTCCGCGAGCCCGAGGTCGTTTTCGAGCGCGATCTCGGTTCCCGGCACCGCGACGGTCCCGTATTGAACGGTCGTGTCGAAGGTTGGATACAGCCCGCCGAGGTTCAAACGGAACGTCTCGTCCATGCCGCGCTGGTGCGTGTAAACGGAGCTGGATCCGCTCTGCGCCGTGGCGCCGCCGGCGGCGGCGAGGAGAGCGGCAACGACGACGAGCCACGCGAAGTGCCGGGCGGCGAACCGTGCGGTCATCAGGACTCCTTCGTTCCCCCGGGAGAGCCGGGGAACTTCCTCGCCGAGTGTAAGGCCGCCGTGTTCCGCCGCCTGTTCGAGCGGGAAGAGTCTCCGCTCAGTCGGCGTGTTTCTTCTCCGCGAGCGCGCGCACGGTTGCGCCCGGAAGGGTCCCGCTGATCGAGACCGTGTCCTTGTCGCGCGAGACCGTGAACTTGCGGAGGACGGCGACCGTGTCGGGCGACTTCTCCTGCGCGGCGAGGCGCCATGCCGCGAGAACGCCGCGCAGCGTGTCCTCGATGAGGCCGGCTGTCTCGGCGTCGTTCGCGACTCCGGTCGCGGCGAGCTTCAGGGCATCGCCCTTCGCCGTGGCCTGGAGCGCGAGGAACTGGACGGATTTCATGGACGACACGAGCGCGGTCGCGGCGTCGTCGCCCGAGGCGTGAGCCTGCGCGTGCCTCATTGCGGCGTCCTTCGCCGGAATGCGCGAAACGTCCACGAGCGCCCAGGCCGAGGCGCCCGAGTCGATGCGTGAAAGGTGACGGCCGAGGCCGGCGCCCGAGGTGAAGCCGGTTCCTCCGGCGCTCCGCTGCGCGAGCGCCGTGACGACGGCGGACTCGGAGCCCGCGATCACGAGGTGCGCGCTCGCGAAGGCGATCCCCGCCGGGCCGCTGCCGTGGCCGGAGGAATCGGCATGGCGATCGGGGACGAGGTAGTAGTCGCCCGCGGGCGTGGATTTCTTCGTCGCTCCCCTTTCGACGAGAGCCGCCGAAAGGCGCGCCGGGTCGAATCGTCCTTCGAACAGCACGAGGCCCCAGCCGTCGCTCCCGCCCGCGCCCTTCGGCGAGCCGGCCGCGACGACGAGATCCACGTCCTCCTTCGGGTTGAGGCTTGCCTCGTCGAGGAAATGCTGGGCGTCGCCGGCGACGCTGATGTGGTCGGTGTCCGAGAAGAGGCGCGCGGCGAGCGGGCTCGTCCGCAGGTCCGCGACGTGAATGACGCCCACGGACGCCGCGTCGGCCGGGACGAGCGCGAGCGCGTCGTCGCCGCTGCTGGCGGTGGCCGGAAGCGCGAGAGTTGCGGCGAACGCGAGGACGAACGGGATGGCGGCGAATCGCTTCATGGTCAGAAGTCCTTTCTCCGGAATCTCAGGCACGCGAGGGCAAGGCAGACGGCGCCGAAGAGGCCCGTCGTGACGAAGGGTTGGAGCGTGAGAGCGTCGCGCATGCGCCGCGGCCCCTCGTCGCCCATGACGAGCGCGACGACGGCGGCGCCGAGCTGCGCCGTCTTCGGGAAGATCCAGTAGAGGCCCTGGACGAGCGTGGCCGCCCACTGGGCGGACAGCGCGGCCGCGATGCGGTCGTGATTCGAGAGGATCGCCGAGAGGAAGAACACCGCGAACGTCGCCATGATCGAGACGGCGGTCGAGGACGTCAGCGTCCCGATGAGGAACGCGAACGCCATGAGCGCCGCGATCCCGAACAGGATGATTCCCGCCGCAAAAAAGAAACGCGGGTGCACGAGATGGGTCTTCCAGATGACGAGGAGCCACATCGCTCCGAGGAGGTAGATGACGTTCGAGGCCGAAAGGAGCATTCCCCCGGCGTAGCGCGAGAGGAGAAGCGGCACGCGGCCCACGGGGCGCGAGAGATAGAGGTCCACCGTGCCCTTCTCCATGAGGCGCGGCACGAGATGCGCCGTCGCGAAGATCGCGAGGAACGTCCCGACGACGTAGAGGAAGCCCGCGAAGCCCGACTCGAAGCCGAGGACGAGCTTGTCGAGGTCCACGCTCTGGCGCCCCATGTGGACGTTCTGGCCGAAGATCTTGGCGCCGGCGAGCGCGCCGTTCACGACGTCGAGGTTCACGGCGACCGCGAAGATCAGGATGAAGAGAGACGACAGCGCGAAGTACGCGACGAGCGTCCAGCGCGCCGCGGCTTCGCGGAAGACTTCTTCGATGTTGGCGGCGAGGGCTCTCATCGAGGCGGCTCCACATCGGGGGATGCCTTCACGAGGTCCACGAACACGTCTTCCAGGGTGCTCTTCTCGGGAGTCAGTTCCGTGAGAAGGGCGCCGCGAGCGCGGGCGGCGTCGATGAGGGCGTTGAGGTGCTCGGCGTCGCGGGCGAGGAGGCGGACGTGGCCGTTGACGCGCTCCGGGCTCGCGCCCTTCTCGTGAAACTCGGCGAGCAGCTCTTCAGTGAGCGGAGCGGCCATCAGCCTGTAACCCTTCGAAGAACTCTTCTCTTCTCTCTTCGTCAATTCGTCGATCGTCCCCATCGCCGCGACGCAGCCGTTTCGGAGCACCGCGACCCGGTCGCACGTGAGCTCGATCTCGGAGAGAAGGTGCGAGTTCAGGAGAATCGCGCGCCCCTTCGCCGCCTCGGCCTTCAGCAGATCGCGGATCTCGCGCCTGCCCACGGGGTCGACGCCGTCCGTCGGTTCGTCGAGCAGCAGCACCTCGGGCTCGTGCACGAGCGCGGCCGCGAGGCCGAGACGCTGCGTCATGCCCTTGGAGAACTTCTTCACCTTCACGTCGATCCACTCCGACAGCTTCAAGCGTCCGAGCAGGTCCGCAATCCGCGGCGCGAGCGCACGCGACGAGACGCCCGACATTCGCCCGAAGATGGACAGCGTCTGACGCGCCGTGAGGTAGCCGGGAAAGCGGTGGCCCTCGGGCAGGTAGCCCACGCGGCGGCGGCTCTCCGGATCGGCGACGGGTTTTCCGAGAAGCGAAGCGCTCCCGGCCGTGGCGTGCGTCAGGCCGAGCAGAATCTTCACGGTCGTGGTCTTGCCGGCGCCGTTCGGCCCGAGAAGGCCGAACAGCTCTCCCGGCTGGACCGCGAGCTCGATGCCCGCGAGCGCTTTCACCTCGCGGCCGCCGAGGCCCGCGCGGTAATTCTTCCGGAGCCCCCGGACCTCGATTGCGGCGCTCATGCCAACATCCTCACCCTCGAATTACGAGAGGAACCGCCCCAAGGTTCCCGAGCAGGAGCGCCATGGCCCCGAAGCACCTCGAAACGACTCTCTCCGTCCGCGTTCCCCTGCGCCTCCTCGCGGCCGGGGCGACGGGAGGGCCGGGGCCTGCCCCGATCCTGATCGGCATGCACGGCTATGGACAAGACGCCGAATCGCTCCTCCCCATCCTCCTCCATGTCGCGCCGCCGGGATCTCTCGTCCTTTCGCTGGAAGGGCCCGAGTCGGCCTATCTCGAAGGCGCGAACACCTCCGTTCCGAAGCGCGGCTTCCATTGGGGCGTCTCGACGCGCCCGGACGACAATCGCGCCGTCCACCGCGCCTGCGTCGCGGAAGCGATCGCCTGGGCCAGCGCGCACGGCGGCGACCCGGAGCGCGTCCTTCTCTTCGGCTTCAGCCAGCCGTGCTCCTTCAACTACCGCCTCGCGCTCGCCCCGCCTCACGGCGTTCCGTTTCGCGCGATCGCGGCGATCTGCGGCGGCATTCCCGGCGAGTGGACGTCGAACGACGCGGGCACCGGCGCCTCGCGCGAGACGGATGTCATGCACGTCTCGACGCGCGAGGACGAGATATACTCCCTCGACAAGATCGCTCACTACCGCGAGCGTCTGGCGGCGCGCTTCCGCAGCGCCACGCACAGCCTCTATGACGGAGGCCACCGCGTCCCATCGGCCTCGGCGGACGAGGTCAGAGTCTTCCTTTCGGCGCACGGGTGAAAGCGAACGCGGGAAGAATGAGCTGTTCGAATCATGGCGCCCAGGATCGGGGCGCCTTAGAGTTTGAAGTGAGGCCCTTGCGGGTCGTGAGGAGGATGCAATGATCGACGAAACCCTGACGATGATTCCGGGCCCGACCCCCGTTCACCCCCGGATCCTGGCGGCGCTGGCGCGACCGACCGTCTCCCACGTGGCGCCGGCCTTCGTCAAGGAGTTCCGGGAAGCTCTCGATGCGTTCCGCGGGCTTTGTCAGAGCGCGTCCGGCCAGCCGTTCGTCGTTTCCGGAGCCGGCACGCTCGCGATGGAGATGGCGCTCGTCAACGTAGTCGCCCCCGGCGAGAAGATTCTCGTCATCTCTCACGGCTACTTTGGCGATCGGTACGCTGACCTGGCGGGCGCGTTCGGGATCTCGTGCGACGTACTCCGCTCGGAGTGGGGCCGCGCCGTGCCACCCGAGGAGCTGGCCCGGAAACTCGCCGAAGGTAAGTATGCCGCGGTGACGATCACCCACGTTGACACATCCACGGGCACCGCGTCGCCCGTCGAGGACTACGTGCGGCTGCTGCGGGGACGAGACGAGCTCGTCATCCTGGATGGCGTCTGTGCGACAGGCGGCATCGACGAGCCGTTCGACCGCTGGGGGATCGACGTCCTTCTCACGGCGGCGCAGAAAGCCATCGGCGCGCCCCCCGGGCTCGCTCTCTGTCTCTTCTCCAAGCGCGCGATGGAGCGTCGCCGGTCACACACCTCGGTTCCGGCCTACTACGCGGACATCAACCGCTGGCTCGCCGTCATGGAGGACCCTGGCCGCTACTACTCGACGCCCTGCGTCAACGAGATCGTCGCCCTCGGCGAGGCTCTGCGCATCGTGCACGAAGAAGGGCTCCCGGCCCGTTTCGCCCGCCATCACCGTATCGCCTCGGCGATGCGAGCGGGCCTTCAGGCCCTCGGGTTCGAGATCTTCACGAACGCGGCCTGTCGCGCCGACACCCTGTCGGTCGTCCTTCTTCCAAAGGGCGTGGCGGACGCCGCCCTCCGAAAGGAGACCGCCTCGCGTGGCGTGGTGCTCGCCGGAGCGCTCGGACCGATCGCCGGCAAGGCCTTTCGCCTCGGCCACATGGGAAACATCGGCGTCGGAGAGACGGCGGCCGTGCTCGAGGCGATCGAGGAGAGCCTGCGCGCGCTCGGCCTGGCACCGACTCCGGGCGCGGCGGTCTCGGCGGCCGCGCGGCACCTCGCGGAGATGGAGATCGTGCCGGCTATGCACGCGTAACGGGCGCGCCACGGCCTCTGATCCTTCTGTATCAGCGCGGGCGGCGGCGGGTTGCGCCTAAGATGCTCCGCCCGCCGGTCCTGGCGGGACTGCCGGAGGACACATGCAGGACAGCTTCAAGACGAAGGCCCGCCTGAAGGTCGGGTCGACGAACTACACGATTTACAGCCTTAAGGCTCTCGAGAAAAAGTTTCCCAGGGTCAAGAAGCTCCCGTTCTCGCTCCGGATCCTCCTCGAGAACCTCCTCCGCTACGAGGACGGCCGCTCCGTCACGGCACAGGACATCGAG
This sequence comes from uncultured Acidobacteriota bacterium, assembly GCA_937888435.1. Lineage (GTDB taxonomy): Bacteria > Acidobacteriota > Thermoanaerobaculia > UBA5066 > UBA5066 > Fen-183. The sequence continues at coordinate 8,953 of CALAQS010000350.1, read as the reverse complement.
GCACTCGCGACCCGCGACGTGAAGACGTCTAACGACCGCGAGATCGCCTTCCGCCCCGCCCGCGTCCTCCTGCAGGACTTCACGGGAGTGCCCGCCGTCGTCGACCTCGCGACGATGCGCGAGGCCCTCGCCGAGATGGGCGGCAACCCCGACAAGATCAACCCGCTCGCGCCGGCCGACCTCGTGATCGACCACTCGGTCATCGTCGACCAGTTCGCCACGTCGCAGGCTTTCGGGGCTAACGCGCGGCTCGAATTCGACCGCAACCGGGAGCGCTACGCGTTCCTCCGCTGGGGCCAGAACGCCTTCCGCAACTTCCGCGTGGTCCCGCCCGACACGGGCATCTGCCACCAGGTGAACCTCGAGTACCTCGCGAGCGTCGTCTTCGCCGGCGAAGGAAAGACCGCCTACCCGGACACTCTGGTCGGCACGGACAGCCACACGACGATGATCAACGGGCTCGGCGTCCTCGGCTGGGGCGTCGGCGGGATCGAGGCCGAGGCCGCCCTCCTCGGCCAGCCGCAGTCGATGCTCATCCCGGACGTGATCGGCTTCAAGCTCGTCGGGACGCTCCCGCCGGGCGCGACCGCGACGGACCTTGTCCTGACCGTCACCCAGATGCTCCGCAAGAAGGGCGTTGTCGGGAAGTTCGTCGAGTTCTACGGCCCCGGTGTCGCGGGGCTCGCGTTGACCGACCGCGCGACGATCGCGAACATGGCGCCCGAGTACGGCGCGACGATGGGCTTCTTCCCCGTCGACGCCGAGACGATCCGGTATCTGAAGTTCACGAACCGCCCGGCGAAGACCGTCGCGCTCGCCGAGGCCTACTGCAAGAAGCAGGGCCTCTTCCGCACGGTGGACTCGCCCGACCCGGTCTTCACGGACACGCTCACGCTCAACCTCAAGAACGTCGAGCCCTCGCTCGCGGGCCCGCGCCGCCCGCAGGACCGAGTTCCGCTGCGAGACAGCAAGAAGATTTTCAGAGAGAGTTTGAAGGGTTTCTTGGAAAAGGAATGTGCGGATGTCGACCCGAAGGTGATTGCGAAGTGGCTCAGTGAGGGCGGCGACGGCGGGATGACGGCGCCCGCTGCCGCGGCGTCCAGGAATTCTTCCTCTTCGTCTCCCTCTCCTCTCGGCGCGCTCGCGAAGACGCACCCAGTCGCCGACGGGCGCGTGACGTACGACCTTCCGCAGGGCGCCGTCGTCATCGCGTCGATCACCTCGTGCACGAACACGTCGAACCCCTCCGTCATGCTCGGCGCCGGCCTCCTCGCGAAGAAGGCCGTCGAGCGCGGCCTGTCGGTAAAGCCGTGGGTCAAGACGTCGCTCGCGCCCGGCTCGAAGGTCGTCACGGACTACCTGAAGGACGCCGGACTCATGCCCTACCTCGAGGCCGTCGGCTTCCACCTCGTCGGCTACGGCTGCACGACGTGCATCGGCAACTCGGGCCCGCTGCCCGCGGCCGTCTCCGAGGCCGTGCGCGCGGGCGACCTCGTCGTCGCGGGCGTCCTCTCGGGCAACCGCAACTTCGAAGGCCGCATCAACCCGCAGGTCAAGATGAACTATCTCGCCTCGCCACCGCTCGTCGTCGCGTACGCGCTCGCGGGCGAGATGGACAGGGACCTCACGACCGAGCCGCTCGGCACGGACCGGAGCGGCGCGCCCGTGTACCTCAAGGACATCTGGCCGACGCCGGAAGAGGTCCAGGAGGCGATCCGGACGGCCGTGAAGCCCGCACATTTCAAGAAGGCGTACGGCGAGGTCTTCGACGGCGACGAGAGCTGGCAGGCCCTGAAGATCCCGAGGGGCCGGACGTACATCTGGGAAGACTCCTCGACGTACGTGAGGAAGCCTCCTTTCTTCACGGACATCCCGAAGGAGCCCGCCCCTCTGAAGGAAATCTCGGGCGCCCGCTGCCTCGTCATGCTCGGGGACTCCGTGACGACCGACCACATCTCGCCGGCCGGCAACATCGCGAAGAGCTCTCCCGCAGCGAAGTACCTCGTCGCGCACGGTGTTTCCCCTGCGGATTTCAACTCCTACGGCGCCCGCCGCGGCAACCACGAGGTCATGATGCGCGGCACGTTCGCGAACATCCGTCTCAAGAACTTCCTGATCCCGGGCAGCGAGGGAAACGTCACGGTCCACTTCCCTTCGGGCGAGCAGATGCCGATCTATGACGCGTCGATGAAGTACCAGGCCGCGAAGACCCCGCTCGTCGTCCTCGCGGGCGCGGAATATGGCACGGGGTCTTCGCGCGATTGGGCCGCGAAAGGCACGATGCTCCTCGGCGTCCGGGCGGTCATTGCCAAGAGCTTCGAGCGCATCCACCGCTCGAACCTCGCGGGGATGGGCGTCCTCCCGCTCCAGTTCGACGCCGGACAGGACGCGCGGACCCTCGGGCTGACGGGACAGGAGACCTTCGCGGTCACGGGCGTCGCGAAAGACCTCGCGCCGAAGAAGAAGCTCACGGTCACGGCGACGGACACGGAGGGCAAGAAGACGACGTTCACGGCAATCTGCCGCCTCGACACCCCGAACGAGGTCGACTACTACCGCCACGGCGGCATCCTGACTTATGTGCTGAGGCAGCTCGCGGCGGCCTGACGCGGCGCCCTATCGAGACGGAGCGACGCTAAGAAGGGATTCAAGGCTCCGTTCATCGGGAACCGAGGCACGCTCGACGAACTTGACGCGCCCGAGCTTGTCCACCAAGAACGCAGTTCGTGCAGCGAACCCGAAATCGGAAAGGTATACGCCGTACTGTTGTGCGACCGCACCACGTGGCTGGAAATCGGAAAGTAACGGGTAGGGGATGTGATAGGCGTTTGCAAAGGCGCGGTGGCTCCAAACGGAGTCGACGGAGATGCCGAGGACTTGAAGGCGGCTGGAGTACGTAGGGAACATCGTCACGCACTTGACGTGTTCTGACGAGCACACCGGTGACCAGTCGAGCGGGTAGAAGAGCAACAAGACGTCGATTTGGCCTCGATATTGCGAAAGGGTAATCGTCCGAGCGGCCGGTCCGGCGTCACCGCCCTCGCGCGGGGACGGATGCGTTTCGGCCAAAGTCGCGGGAAGGGAGAAGTCTGGGGCCGTGTCCCCGAAATCGATCACGACGCGCCCGATTCTACTCCCCGCCAGAGGCGACGTCGTACTCGCTCTGAACCCGTGCACAGCAAGACGAGCGTTTTCGTGATCCAGAACGAGCGGGGAGCGCGCGGGGAAGAGGCTGAGGTAGTCTCTGCCGTCACGTGTCCACTTCCACAGATCCCCTGATCGGGAAAGGCGTCTCCCATTACACCGTCGTGCGCCGTCTCGGAAGCGGCGGGATGGGCGTCGTGTACGAAGCGGAGGACTCACGCCTCGGCCGCCGCGTCGCAGTCAAGTTCCTGCCCCCCGAGCTCGCCCAGGACACTCCGTCGCTCGAGCGCTTCCAGCGCGAGGCGCGTGCCGCCTCGGCGCTGAACCATCCCGGAATCTGCACGGTTTTCGCCATCGAGGAGCACGAGCGGCAGCACTTCATCGTCATGGAGCTCCTCGAAGGCCAGACGCTCGCACAGATGATGACGGGGCGTCCGCCATTCGACCCGGAGAACCTGCTCGCCGTGGGCATCCAGATCGCCGACGCCCTCGAGTCGGCGCATGCCCGTGGCATCGTGCACCGCGACATCAAACCGGCAAACGCTTTCGTGAACGCGCGCGGGCAGGTGAAGATCCTCGACTTCGGCCTCGCCCGCATCGAGGGAGCGCGCCGGGAGGCTGACGGGGCCGTCTCCCTCCTCGAGACCGTCGGAGCTCAGCACGACCTCACGACGCCCGGCACGTCGATGGGCACGGTGTCGTACATGTCCCCCGAGCAGGCGCGCGGGCAGCTCGCCGACGCCCGCACGGACCTCTTCTCGCTAGGGACGGTCCTCTACCAGATGGCGACCGGCACGCTGCCCTTCCCGGGCGAGACGTCCGCGGTCATCTTCGACGCGATCCTGAACCGGGATCCGCTCCCGGCCGCGCAGTTGAACTCCACGCTTCCACCCGAGCTCGGGCGCATCCTCGACAAAGCGCTCGAGAAGGACCGCAACCTGCGCTACCAGACGGCCACGGACCTGAAGACCGATCTCACGCGCCTGAAGCGCGACATGGACTCGGGCAAGAAGCGCGCGGCCGAGAAGAGCGACTCGCGCGGGGGCGGAACCCGGCAGGCCGAGAAGTCCATCGCCGTCCTCTACTTCGAGAACCTTTCCGGCGTGAAGGAGGACGAGTACTTCCGCGACGGCATCACCGAGGACATCATCACCGAGCTCTCGAAGATCAAGGGCCTGAACATCTTCTCGCGCCCCACGGTCCTCGCCTATCGCGACAAGCAGGTGACGCCCGCGCAGATCGGGCAGCAGCTCAACGCGGCTTACGTCCTCGCGGGAAGCCTTCGCCGGTCCGGAAACAGGCTGCGGATCAACGCGCAGCTCGTCGACACGCACACCGACTTCCCTCTCTGGTCGGAGCGCTACGACCGCCAGATGGAGGACGTCTTCGAGGTGCAGGACGAGATCGCGCGCAAGATCGCCGAGGCCCTCCGCATCACGCTTTCGCCGCAGGAGGAGGCGGCCCTCGCTTCCAAACCGACCGAGAACCTCCAAGCTTACGACCTGTACCTCCGCGGAAAGAGCTACGCGCGGCGTCTCACGCGGCAGGACTTCGAGTTCGCGCTCCAGATGTTCGAGAACGCGACGGCGCTAGACCCGGATTTCGCGCTGGCCCACGCCGCCATCGCGAACGTCTGCGCGCAGACCCATTACCACTACGGACGCGACCCCGTCTGGCTGGAACGGGCGCTGGCAGCCTCCCGGAAAGCCGTCGCCCTGAGCCCACAGCTCCCCGAGGCTCTCGTCGCGCAGGCTTGGATTCTGTATGCCGAAAGCCAGTACGACGCGGCGGCGAGCTGCGTGCGGCAGGCCATCGAGCGCAAGAGCGACTGCGAGGGGGCGTACTACGTCCTCGGCCGCGTGCTCTTCGCGTCGGGGCGTTATCAGGATCTTGCAAACGCCGCGGACGCGGCCATGGAGGCGAGCGGACAGGACTACAACGTCTACGTGCCGATCCTGAACGCCCTCGGCGCGCTCGGGAAGGATGAAACGCTCCGCAACGTCCGCCAGCGGACGGTCCTGGCGCTGGAGAATCACCTGAGGTCAGTTCCCGAGGACGCCCGCGCGCGCGTTCTCCTCGCAGCCAACTACGCTTCCCTGGATCGGCGCGAGGATGCGACCCGGGAGGCGAATCTCGCAATCGCCTTGCGGCCGAACGACGCGACTGTCCTCTACAACGTCGCGTGTGTGTTCTGCGGGCTCCAGAACAAGGCGGAGGCTCTGGAAGCGCTCCGGAAAGCGTGGAATGCCGGTTTCAAGGACCCGGACTGGGCCCGCCGCGACCCCGATCTGGCGTTTCTGCACGGCGATCCGGAGTTCGAGCGGCTCTACCCCGAGCACCCGGCCGGCGCCTGACCGCGCCCGGGAGTGCGTCTCACGATCAACGGTAAGATCCGCCCACTTTGAGCGCGCGCGCGGCGCAGTGCCCGAACTGCGGGGGTGAAGTCCGGTTTCTGACCGGCGCCTCGCTCGTCTCGATCTGCCCACAGTGCAAGTCCGCCGTCGCGCGCAAGGGCGCGAACCTCGAGGCCATCGGGAAGGTCGCCGAGCTCGTTCCGACGTCCTGCCCTTTCAAGGTCGGGATGGACGCCCGCCCGCAGAAGGGCATGCGCCCGTTCCACATCGCCGGGCGTCTCCAGCTCTCGACCGGCGAGGGGACGTGGGACGAGTGGTACGTTGGATTCACCGACGGGACCTGGGGATGGCTCGCGGAGGCGCAGGGCGGTTTCTGGCTCATGACGCCAGTCAAACCTCCGCAGGTGCCGGCGTACGAGCAGCTCCAACCCGGCGAAACGCTCGACCTGGGCGCCTACGGAAGCTTCGCCATCGTCGAGGCCCGGGAGGCCACATACGCCTCCGCCGAAGGCGAGCTGCCGTTCGCGGCCCCGCCGGGATCCGTCTTCCGCTACGCCGACCTTTCCGGCGCCGACGGCAGTCTCGCGACGCTCGACTACGGCGACGGCCCCGGCCTCGACGGCTTCTACGTGGGCACGCCGGTCGCGCTCGCGAGCCTCGGCATCGCGGAGCTCGTCGCATGGTCCGACCGCACGGTCTCCGTCAAGGCTCTCGCCCTGAACTGTCCGAACTGCGGCGGCGCCCTCCAGCTCAAGGACCCCGCGAACACGGTGCGCATCGCCTGCCTGTTCTGCGGCTCGCTGCTCGGCTCAGCCGACCGGAAGGATCAGGGGGCGCCCTCCAAGTTCGCCGTCCTCGAGAAACTCGCGGCCGTCCCGTTCAAGCCGGCGCTCCCGCTCGGGGCCGAGGGCACGCTTCGCGGTGACAAGTACGCGATCCTCGGCGCGGTCCAGAAGGCGACGTCCTCGGGCGGCGAGGACTACTTCTGGACGGAGTACCTGCTGAAAGACGAGAAGTCCGAGGCTTACCACTGGCTCGCGGAATCGAACGGCCACTACACGCTCCTCGAGCCCGTACCCGCGGGCGAGGTCACCGATGGGCCGCGCGTCGCCGTCTTCCACGGCAACTCTTACCGCGTCTTCTCGCGCAGCCAGGCGCGCGTCGCCGGCATCCTCGGCGAGTTCTACTGGGCCGTCAAGACCGGAGAGACCACCGAGGCCACGGACTACATCAAGCCGCCGCGCATGCTCTCGAAGGAGAAAGCGAAGAAGGAGATCGCGTGGACCGAGGGCGCGTACGTCCCTCCCGAGGAAATCGCCGCCGCCTTCGCGCTGAAGAAACCGCTCCCGCCGCCGGAAGGCGTCGGCGCCTGCCAACCGTGGCCGCACGCCCAGACGAGCCATCTCTGGTGGAGAACGGCGTGGCTGCTGTCGGTCGCCGCGATCGTCGTCTATTTCCTCGCGAAGCTGCTCACGCCGCACGCTGTCGTCTACGACCAGACGTTCGATCTCACGGACCCGCAGCGCGCGATCTACTCCGTGCGGGGCGGCGCGAGCTCGACCTCGGCCGACTGGACGCAGGGCGGCGCGACCCCGGCCCCGAGCCCGGCGAGCCCCACCGCAGCGCGCGAGGCCGCGGAAGCCGCGCTTTCGGCCGCGCGCGTCCTCATTTCGGAGCCGTTCGAGACGAAACGCGGCGCGAATCTCGCCGTGGACCTCTGGGCGCCCACGAACAACACTTGGGTCCAGGTGGAGTTCGACCTCATCTCCGAGGCCACGGGCGATGTCCGATCGTTCGACCTGATCTCGGACCGCTATTCGGGCGTCGACGGCGGTGAGAGCTGGAGCGAAGGCAGCCAGAACCGCCGCATCTTCGTGCCACGCATTCCCCCCGGGCGCTGGATCCTGCGCCTCGATCCCGAGTCCGAGGCCGGGAAGGCGCCGCCCTCGTTCCGCGTGAGGCTCACGAGCGGCGTGCCGCACGTCTCGCATCTCATCCTCGTGATCTTTTTCCTGTTCCTCGTTCCGACGTTCCTCGTGTTCTCGAAGTTCGCTTTCGAGGGCCGGCGTTGGGCCGAGAGCGACTTCACGACCGCCGGCGCGGGACGGGAATCGGACGACTCGGACGACAAATGAAGGAGGCCCGATGAGACGCATCTTCCAGGTCTTCGGCGGCACGCTTCTCCTCGCGTACTCTCTCGCGGCATTCTCGGGGTGGGAGATGGCGGGAAACACGAAACGCAACACGCTGCCTCCGGGCGCCCGCAACGCGGGCGGCTACCGGACGTGGCACTTCTGGAGCGGAGGCAAGTGATGGACTGGTGGGCGCAGCACGGGCATCAGGTGACGTCGACCGTCGTGTTCTCGGTTCTGGGGATGGTCCTATTCGGCATTTTCTTCGCGATCCTGCCGAAGCTCCTTCCCTTCTCGCTGAAGAAGGAGATGGAAGAGGACCAGAACACGGCGCTCGGCATCGTGCTCGGGTCGATCGTGATCGCGATGGCGATCATCATCGCGGCCGCCGTCACGGGAGGCTGACCGCATGGGCGACCGCGAGGGAAGCGCCGACGCTCATGAGGCGCCAGCCCTCCGGCCGGGGCCCGTCTACCTCACGGTTCTCGCCATCGCCTCGTGCGGCCTCGTCTACGAGCTCGTCGCCGGCGCCCTCGCGAGCTATCTCCTCGGCGACTCGGTCACGCAGTTCTCCCTCGTCATCGGGGTCTACCTCACGTCTCTCGGCCTCGGCGCGTTTCTCTCCCGGTTCGTCGTGCGCGGCGTCGCGCGGCGATTCGTGGAGACGGAGATCGGCGTGGCGCTTCTCGGCGGGCTGTCCGCGCCGATGCTCTTCTTCGCCTTCTCCTCGCCGCGCTGGTTCCCCCCCGTCTTCTACGGCGTCGTCGTCGGGATCGGGACGCTCGTCGGCCTCGAGATTCCTCTCCTCATGCGCCTTCTCAAGGACACGGTCGTCTTTCGCGATCTCGTGGCGCAGGTCCTCACGTTCGACTACCTCGGCTCGCTCGCGGCGTCGATCCTCTTTCCGCTCGTCTTCCTCCCACGTCTCGGGCTCACGCGCACGTCGGTTCTCTTCGGCCTTTTGAACGCCGCCGTGGCGTTCTGGTCGATCCGCCTCTTCCGGGACCGGATCGGGCCGCCGGGTGGCCTCTTCGCGCGGGCGGGACTCGTCACGGCGATCCTCCTCACCGCCTTCGTCGTAGCGGATCGCCTCACGGCCGTCGCCGAGGAGAACCAGTACGCCGACGAGGTCGTCGTGGCCCAGACGACGCCGTACCAGCGCATCGTCGTGACGCGAAATCGCGCCGGCTTCCAGCTTTTTCTGAACGGGCACCTGCAGTTCTCGTCCGTGGACGAGTACCGGTACCACGAGGCGCTCGTGCACCCCGCGTTCGCGGCCGCGCCGCGCGCCCGGCGCGTCGCCGTGCTCGGGGGCGGCGACGG
>CALAQS010000349.1 GCA_937888435.1 uncultured Acidobacteriota bacterium | reverse complement strand
TCCCTCCGGCCAAGGTCGACCGCCTCGTCGAGGAGCTGAAGAAGGACGTCGACCGCACGCTCATCCGCGAGAACCTCAAGCTGACGGTCGAGGAGAGGCTGGTCCAGCTCATGAGGCTTCAGGAGTTCGCGGAGGAGCTCAGGCGGGCTGGCCGCGCGACCTTCGGTCGATGACGGACTTTCCGGGCCTCCTGCGGGCGCTTCGGAAAGAGAAGGTCCGGTTCATCGTCGTCGGAGGCGCCGCCGCGACGGCGCACGGCAGCGCGCGGCTCACGCTCGATCTCGACGTCGTCTATTCGCGCACCCCGGAGAACCGTCGACGCCTGGCCGCGGCGATTGCACCGCTCGCTCCGGCCCTGCGTGGCGCCCCGGAGAGCCTTCCCTTCGTCTGGGACGAACGTACGATCAGGTCCGGCCTCAACTTCTCGCTCTCCACGTCCCTCGGCGCCCTCGACCTCCTGGGCGAGGTGGCCGGGGGCGGCCGGTACCAGAACCTCGGGAACGACACCGAAACCATCCACGTCTTCGGCGTCGACTGCCTGTGCGTGAATCTCGACGCCCTGATCCGCCTGAAGCGCGCCGCCGGGCGCCGGAAGGACCTCGAAACGATCGCCGAGCTGGAGGCCATCCGGGAGGAGCGGGAGAAGACCGGACTCCGCTGACGTACCGCCGCCACCCGGTCACGTCGATCACGAGTCGGCGGTGGGTCTCGCCGCCGGGCGCACCTATACTGTTTTGGCGTGAGCATGACTTCGGGTCTCCCGGACGCCGTGGCGCGGGTTTCTGCCGCCCTCGAAGGCGCTCAGTTCGCGCTCGTATTCGGTTCGTTCGGAACGCCGAGCTTCGGTCCGGAGAGCGACCTGGACGTTGCCGTGAGCTTCCCGCAGGCGCTTTCCGCTATGGACCTAGTCTCGCTGGCCGGCCGACTGGAGACGGCTGCGGGGCGGAGGGTGGATGTCGTGGATCTCCGGCGCGCGGATCCCGTCATCGCGATGCAGGTGCTGCGAAACGGCCGGCCGATTCTCGTCGCTGAGCCGCGCGCCCTGTCGGAATTCCAGATGTATACGCCGTCGCGGTATTTCGACTGGAAGATCACGCGCCGCCCCATCGAAGAGGCGATGCGGGCTTCGGCGGCGAGATGAACCTGCACTTCGAAGAAGACATCGTCCTGGCGAAGGTGTCGACGATCCGAAAGGCCGTCGCGACGATCCGCTCCCTCGACAGCGAACTGCCCGGTGCCGAGAAAGAGTGGGTGCGGTTGGACCTGACCGTTCTAAACCTGCAGCGCGCGGTGGAGGCGGCGATCGACGTCGCCAGCCACCTGATCTCGGCGAACGGCTGGGAGCTGCCGCGTGACGCACGGCATGCTTTGGAGATTCTGGTGGCCCGCGGGGTGATCTCCGGGACCTTGCTGAAGGTGTTGCACGGGGCGATCGGGTTTCGAAATATCGCGGTGCACGACTACGCGAAGCTCGATCCGCGGGTCATCCACGGCATCGCGGCGGATCACCTCGGCGATCTCGAGGAATTCGCGAACGAGGTTCTCCGGAAGACGACCCCATAAAGAGCACCATTTCCAGAAGAGGCCAGATCACCGTGCCCGCCGCGGGCCACCAGAACGACTTCACTCCCCCATCGAGCCCAGCAGCTCGTGGTATGCGCCGGCCACGTCGATCCCGGCATACGCTGCCGCCCGCGCCGTGCCCTTCGCGATGAGCCGCTCGCGCGTCTCGTCCTCCCGCCAAAGCCGGAGCATCGTCGAGGCGAGCCCGGCTTCGTCGTCGGCGTCGAAAAAGAGCGCGGCGTCTCGCGCGACCTCGAGCAGCGCGGGAAGATCCGAGCACGCGACCGGTGTTCCGAGCGCCATGGCCTCGAGAACCGGAAGGCCGAAGCCTTCGAAGAGAGACGGAAAGACGAGGAACTGGGCTCCCTCGAGGAGCGCCGTGGCATCGGCATCCTCGAGATAGGGAAGGAGACGGACGTTCGGTGTGAGGCCCAGCGACTCGATGCGGCCGCGCAGTTTCTCGCGGTTCTCGTCGAGCGCGCCGCAGAGGACGAGGAGGAACTCCGGCTCCTCGCGCACGATGCGCGCCGTCGCCGTGAGGAGGCGCTCGTGGTTCTTGTGCGGCCAGAAGTTCGCGGGATACACGGCGAACTCCGCGCGGTGGAGGTCGAGGTCGTCGAGGCGATTCAACGCCTCGCGCGGGTCGAGCGGCGCGCGAAGCCCTCCCGCGATCGGCGGCAGCACCGTGATCCGCTCCCCCTTCACGTGCACGCGCTCGACGGCCATCGCTTTCGTGGCCTCGGAGACCGCCACGACGCGGTCCGCGCGCCTGAGGTCGGCCCGGAAGCCGATGCGCCGGCGGCGCTCGTCAGCGTCGAAAAATTGCGGGTAGACGAGATCCTGGAAGTCGTGGGCGACGACGACGTGGGGCAGGTCGGGCTCGTGAAATGCCGTCGTGCCGAGCGGGCTGAGGAGGACCTCGGCGCCGAGCCGTTTGAGCGACGTGCGGTCGGGCGCCGCCAGCTCCAGAAGAGGCTGGAAGAACCCGTGCAGGCGCCGGCGCGTGCGCAGGAGGCGCCGGGGCTCTTCCACGTCGAGGCCCTTGCCGAGTCGCTCGAGAACGGCGCCGTGCGAAACGAGCGGCGCCACGGCGGCCTCTGCTTCCGGCTTCACGAGCAGGTGGATCTCGTGCGCACCGGGCCGCCCGAGCAGGGCCTCGAGAAGGCGCAGGACGAAGATGCGCGCGCCTCCATTGCCGCCATCCGGCGACAGGGGCGCGAGGTCGACGAAGACCCGCAGCCTTCGTCCCTTTGACATCCTTCTACTTTCCCACAAACTGGAGCGCATGGCGCGCATCCTCATCACGGGCATCACGGGCCAGGACGGCTCGTACCTCGCGGAGTCGCACCTCGCGAGCGGCGACGAAGTGGACGGGCTGGTCCGGCAGTCGAGCCTTCTGCAGCGCACGCGGCTCGACTCCGTGCCGGCTCTCGTGAAGGCCCGTTCCACGGGCCGTCTGAAGCTGCATTACGCCGACCTGTCCGACACGAGCAGCCTCGTCTCCGTGCTGCGCAACGTAAAGCCCGAGACCGTCTACCACCTGGCCGGGCAGAGCCACGTGAAGATCTCTTTCGACCTGCCGGAGTACACGGCGGACTCGACGGGCTTAGGGACGCTGCGTCTCCTCGAGTCCATGCGCCACGTGGTGCCCGACGCCCGGCTTTTTCTCGCGGCCACGAGCGAGATCTTCGGCGAGGCGAAAGAGTCGCCGCAGAACGAAAAGACGCCGATGAACCCCATCAACCCGTATGCGGCGGCGAAGGTCTATGCCCTGAACCTCGTGCGCATCTATCGGAAGGCCTATGGCGTCTTCGCGTGCGCGGGAATCCTCTTCAACCACGAGAGCCCGCGCCGCGGCGAGAACTACGTGACGCGGAAGATCGCGCGCGGAGCGGCGCGCATCGCACGAGGGCGGGAGAAGGAGCTTCACCTCGGCGCGCTCACGCCGAAGCGCGACTGGAGCTATGCCGTGGACATCGTGGACGGCATCCGCAGGATCGCTTCGGCCCCGAAACCCGATGACTTCGTTCTCGCGTCGGGACTCCCGCATTCGGTCGGGGAATTCTGCGAGGCCGCGTTTCGTGTCGTGGGGCTCGACTACGGGAAGCACGTCGTCCTCGACCCCGAGTACGTGCGCCTCGTGGACATCACGGAGACGTGTGGCGACGCGTCGAGGGCGCGGAACGAGCTGGGATGGGCGCCGAAGACGGGCTTTTTGGAGCTCGTCCGGATCATGGTGGACGCCGAGCTGGCCGACCTCGACGCGCACGGGGACCCTGCCTGAGGCCGCCGGCCGTCCTCGTCCCCGCCTTCCGGCGCGTGGACGCGTCGCGACGGACGATCCGCTCGCTCCTCGAGGCCGGCGCGGGGAGCATCCTCTACGTGGACGACACGGGCGAGGCCGGCGGGGACGAGATCGCGCGCGAGTTTCCCTCGGTGAACGTCGTCCGCACGACGTCGCCCGTGTGGTGGACGGGCGCGATCGTTCTGGGCATCCAGGCGGCCCGCGGCGGCAGCGACGACGCCGTCCTCTTCTTCAACCAGGACGTCACGTGCGCGAAGGACTACTTCGAGAAGCTCGCGGATGCCGTCTCGAAGAACCCCGGCGCCCTCATCGGGAGCGCCGTGATGTACGCGCAGGAGCCGGCGCGCGTCTGGTCGGCGGGAGGCGCCGTGGAGTGGTGGGGACGCGGGATCCGCGTGCTGCACCACGGCGCGCCGGCCGCGTCACTGCCGACGGAGCCGTTCCCGGCCGACTGGCTTTTCGGAATGGGGACGTACGTGCCGGTCGAAGTCTTCGACAAGATCGGAATGCCCGACGCCGCGCGCTTCCCGATGGCGTGGGGCGACCTCGACTTCTCCCTCCGTGCGAAGCAGGCGGGCATCCCGGTGCTCGTGGATCCGGCCGCACGGCTCTTTCACGAAGTGGGCGATTACGACGCGCGCGTCGCGGGCGCGCCGGCGTGGAAGACGTACGCGGGCTGGATGGCGGACGACAAGCACAACCTCTCGCTCTCGGCGCACGCGGAGATCTGGAAAAGACACGGGCCGCGGCTGCTGTGGCCGCTGTCGCTGGCGATGAGAGCGGTCTTCCTCATGATCAACTTCCTGCGGATACGACTCCTCTTTCCCCGATGAGCAAACCTGCCCCGAAGATCTCGCTGGTGACCCCTTCGCTCAATCAGGGGAGGTTCATCCGCGCGACGCTCGAGAGCGTCCTCTCGCAAGGCTACCCGGATCTCGACTACCGCGTGCAGGACGGCGGCTCGACGGACGGGACGCTCGCGGTGTTGCGTGAGTTCGAGGCGCGCGTGCCGTTCGTCTCCGGGAAGGACGCGGGCCAGGCGGACGCGATCAACAGGGGCCTCGCGCGCGCGACGGGCGAAGTGCTCGGGTACCTCAACAGCGACGACGTCCTCCTCCCGGGTGCGCTCGCGGCGGTGGGCGAGACCTTCGCGTCCGATCCGGACCTCGTCTTCGTGTGGGGCCGCGCGAGCTATCTCGACGAGGCCGGGAACGCGGTCTCGCCGTACCTCGTGAGGCCCGACGCGATCGAGCGTCTCGCGGATGCCTGCTTCATCGCGCAGCCCGCGGCGTTTTTCCGGCGGAAGGTCTGGGAGGAGATCGGCCTCTTCGACGAGTCGCTCCATCACACGATGGACTACGACTACTGGCTGCGCATCGCCGCGCGGTATCCCGCGTCGCGGACGCGCTTCCTCGATCGCGAGCTGGCCGGCTGCCGGGTGCACGCGGACGCGAAGACCGTCGCGGGCTGGAGCCGCGCGCTGGACGAGATCTTTGCGCTCGTGAAGAGGCACACGGGCTACGTGTCGCTCTGGTGGTGCGTCGCGAAGTGGGACCACCGGATCGACGGGCGCAGCCAGGCCACCGACCCGCACCCCGTGCCGTGGCGGGCCTATCCGCCGGCGATCGCGGAGTTCCTGCAGCGGAATCCGGTGCGGCTGTGGGGACGGGGGCTGAAGGG
>CALAQS010000348.1 GCA_937888435.1 uncultured Acidobacteriota bacterium | reverse complement strand
CGCCACGAGGCGGCGACGCTCCTCCGGGAGCGCGGGGAGAGCCTGCAGCGCGTCGGGCAGGGGATGGGGCACACGTCCGCACGGGTAGTGCAGGCGCACTACGACGAGAGCGACCGGCGCGCGGCCGAGGAATGGCGCACGCGGAAGGAGCTGGGGGCGCGGCTGGACCGGCTCGTGCCGGTGGCGAAATGGCGCGGGAAGACGTAGATTGAGCGGCATGAGCATCTGGGATGGTGCACGCCTCTACGCAGTGAAAGCGAATCTCAAACGCACCGAAACGGTCACCGTTTATGCGGTCGCGCACTCCGCCAGCGAAGCACGGAAGATTGTCTCCAAGGCGAGCCCTGACGAAATAGAGGGATCCTTCGAGGAGACGGAGCGACGCAATGTGAGCGCCGTATCGGCGCGCGTTATCACGAGGCGTTCCGAGATCCCCTCGGACGATGAAGAGCAATTAGTTTTCGGGAGCGAAGCTGGTGGGGAAGCCGGGACGATTCTCCAGGAACTGCTTTTCGACAGCCTACCCGATCCGATCCGCGAGACCATGAGAATCGTAATCGGGTGGATCCAAGACACGAGGTGGTCAGGTCCGGCGGAGTTTGCTGGCCTCGACATAGCCGACACCCTCGACTGGCAATGCCTCACGCTGCCAGACGAGCTTCCAGACGGGCTCCTCCGCTGTTTTGTGGAAGAGACGGTCAACGATGGCGCCGAATGGAACGAGGCTCGCCAGGTCAACGAACCGACTGAGGAAGGACTCAAGGAAGCGCATCAGGAGATCACTAAGGCGCTTGCGACCGCGCGCCGCGTCCTGAAAGCCTATGCGGCAAAGCACCCGGACGGCGGGGCATTCGAGAAGGTGTCGTCCGGCGGCGATCGCGGCGCCCATCGTGAAGTCGAAGCTGACGTCGTGAAGTCGATGCGCGCCAGCGAGGAGAAACACCGAAAGAAGATGGGCCAACTCAGGGAGATGAGAAACGAGTTTCTCGGTAGACTGCGCCGCGTTCAGCAGCTTCTCGGCCCTGGCGGGTGACGGACGAGCCAGGGAAGCACCGCGTCATCATTCCGCTGACCGTCCGTGAGATCCTCGACGAGCAGATCGCCAGGAAGCTGGTCTAGCTCACCACAGAAGCGGGCGTAGGTGGCCGCCGCAGGCGCTATTCGGGCTTATCCAGACGGAACAGTTCCTTCATGGTCTGGACGATGCCCTTCTTCACCTTCGCGATATCACCGGCGAGTGGGATGTACTCAGGCTTCTCCCCGGTGTTGTCGATCATGATTTTTCGGACCTTCTGCCCGACCGTATGCGCGACGTCCTCCGCGGGTTTTTGACCATGCGTTTCGTCTTTCTTCAGCTTCGCCTCGGTCTCGGTGATGCGGAAGAGGTTGCCAGCCAGCTCCCGCTTGTCCATGAAATCGAGAAGCGATCGGTTGAATTCGGCACTCCCCGTCTTCAGCCCCTTCGTCTTCTTCAACTGGGCTAGATCCATGTTGTACATGCCCCGGTAGCCAGCATTCTGGAAGAACGCGTATTGCTCCACTCCGGCTATCTTTGCGGCGGCAGAGAGACTTTTCTCCCGCTCGGACACCTCTCCTCGGATCTGCACGCGTTCGATGTCGTTCGCGTCCTGGATGTACTGCCGCGCGGCCTCGGCGAGGGTCGCGAAATACGCCTGTGCGGCCGCAACCTGCGGCTTCTGCACGTTCGCATTCATCGCCACGAGATAACAGGCGAAGCGTGAGAGCTTGTAGTCAGGGAGCCCGCCCGTCGTTACCTGTTGGAAGTTCTCGAGGACGGGAATCGAGAGCGTCGTGCATACGCCGATCGCTTTGTTGACCGCCTGTTCGAAGCTCGCGAAGCTCGTGTACCCGAGCCACTCCATGAAATGGCTGGCGAGCCAGTACTTCCCCCCGTTCGTGAGCCCCCGCTGTTCGAACTCCTCACCGTGGCCCTCGAAGGGAACGATCTCGTTCATCGTCGGTCGATTATACGAGCGAACAGGGTGCGACTACGAAGGCCGAAAAACCTAGAATCGGGTCCCGGAGGTCGAAATGGACAAAGATATCCGTGAGAAGCTCATGGGCCCCGCCCTTCAGGCGGCCGCGGCGATTCTCATCGATCGCGCGGAAAGTGGTTCCGGTCATGACTTTGATTCCGATGAGGTCGCCGAGATCGCCATGGAGATCGTCGACTCCGCGGTCAAGCGCCTGAAGGCGAAGATCCTTCGAACGGAGACCAGAAAGGGCCCACGTGGCGGCAGGAAGGCCGCGGTGCTCTACCCGATAGCGAAGGGGCTCCAGCGCGTCCTCGAGGCGGCCGTGCCGCCAGGGGCGCCACCCGACCGGCAGGTGGTGCTCCTGCGCGGCCACGCGATCAAGAGCGCGGCGCCGCTCCGGAAGCGCCTGATCGCGGCTTCCGCGAGGGCGAAGATCGACCCGCCGATCACGTCGCTGGCCTGGCTCCGCAACTTCGCGCTCTCGGCCCTCGTGGAAGCGAAGATCCCCGTCGAGGTAGCATCGCGGGCCGCCGGGCACGCCAGTGTCCGGACGACGGAGGTGCACTACGTGAGGGCCGCGCTCTGGGAGGGAAGGCTGACTGCATCGGCGACGCTGGCAAAGCTACGCGCCGGAGCAGGGCATAAAATGCCCGCGAAAAGCGCAGAGGAGAAGGTGAACTGAGATGAGCGAGATATGCCCGCGCTGCGGGAAGCCCGGCGCGATGCGTGCTACAGAACAGATCGACGATGTCCCCGTGCGAACGTACCTCGCCCCGTGCTGGACCTGCCACCTAGAGATCGTCATGGGTGTCCCGCACGGGTTCCGCACCGTCCCCGCACCGACTCTCGAAATGATCCCGAATGAGCCGCTTCTCAGGGGAGAGATGCCGAGTCGAGAGAGCGGACCAACTGGCGGCGGTTCAGATACTTAGATCCGAAGAGGCGGCGTAGCTCAGATGGCCAGAGCAGGGGTCTCATAAGCCC
>CALAQS010000347.1 GCA_937888435.1 uncultured Acidobacteriota bacterium | reverse complement strand
GCCTGAGCGACCGTATTAAGTGTCCATTAAACAGTCACTTCGAGCGTGACTGATCAAATCGGCCGGAGATCAAATCGCCGCGCTTGAGGCCTCGAAACTGACCCCCCAGAGGTTCGTGATTTACTCATCGCTGGGTCCCCCAAGATTCGCTGTAAACCGCTCTCAGCCGCTCTCGACAAGAGCCGTCGTCTGAGAACGGCTCATCGGCATGGAGCAGCATTTCCCGAAGGGTGAAGCGCTCTCAGATCGACCCCGCGCGAGATCGGCCGAGAGCCAGTTCCTTTCTCCCAGGGCCGCTAACACGCGATAAACCCCGCGAGGGCGTCGCGGGGTTCGGGTCAACCGCGGATAGTGTGCTTTCGCGGCGAAGGAAGATGGCTCCACACTCGGTCGACTGCGCGAACTGTTCTCAGGTCGAAAACTGAGAACTTCAAATGTTCTCAGGACACGATCCTCTTCGGGTGGAAGCGGTTGCGGGGGGCTCGTCGGGGCGCGCTGAAGAGTGCCACCCCAGATGGAATGGGGCGAGGTCCTGCGCTCTGGGCACGCAAACCACGGCCGATCTCTGGTCTGTGCGCGCCAACACCCGCCGCAATTCCCATTGCGCCCCTACAGTCATCCCGTCTTCGGTTCTTCCGGCACTCTCGTTACGGCGCGATTGACCCCCGGACGCATCGCCGACAGAATCTTCTAGGACGATGAGATCCAAAATGGCGTTTTGTCTCCTCTTGTCTGCCTGGCCGGTCCTGGCGGGCGAGTTGTCGGGGCGGCTCATGCTGAACGATCGTCCCGCCCCCGGTGTCACGGTGTCGTCCGTGCCGTACGAGTCCTCCCTCGAAAAGGACCGCCGCGAAGCGAGACGGGAGCCACTGCCGGAGGCGGTCGCGAAGACCATCACGAACCCGAAGGGCGATTGGCGCCTCGTTTTCGAGGTCCCGCCGGGCCAACCCGGGAAGATCGTGGAGCTCCGTTATGCGGGTCCAGGGGTAGCGCGCGGCTCGATCTCCGGCCTCGGGGATACAGGCGATTCGGAGGACTTCGGGGAGACCGCGCTTCGCAAGGGTGTCTCTCTCTCCGGGCGAGTCGTCGACGTCGAGGGGCGGCCGGTCGCCGACGCGGAGATCCTTCGCCCCGGCGGCCTCGACTCTGTCCGGACAGATGCCGAAGGAAGA
Organism: uncultured Acidobacteriota bacterium; assembly: GCA_937888435.1. Lineage (GTDB taxonomy): Bacteria > Acidobacteriota > Thermoanaerobaculia > UBA5066 > UBA5066 > Fen-183. The sequence continues at coordinate 3,990 of CALAQS010000347.1, read as the reverse complement.
TTCACACTCGAAGGCGTCGTTGAGTCCGGGAACGACCTCACGGTCCGAAAGGCGGGGTATGCAACCGCGAAGGTTCCGGGCCTCCGGGGCGGAGTCGCGGCGGCCGTCGTTCTGCGTGCGGGGCTGCCGCTCAGGGGAGTGGTCCTCGCAACGGACGGAAAAACCCCCGTGAAAAGCGCCGTAGTGCGCGTCGAGAGCAAGGACGCCGCGGCGTTCGCCGAAACGGACGCGGAGGGCCGATTCACGGTCCGTGAGCTCGCGGCCGGACGCGTTCTCGTGGCTGCCGATGGCGGCGATCATGGAATCCGCGAGATCACTGGAGTCGTGATTCCGCAGCTCCCGGCGACTCCTCTCACCCTCGTCCTCGAGCCCGGACCCGTCATACGCGGACGAGTCCTCGATGCCACCACGCACAGACCCGTCGCGCGTGCGTATGTCGACGCCGTCTCGGGTCGGCGGCGTCTCTGGACCCGCTCTGCGCCGGACGGGTCATTCGTCATCCGCCCGGCACCGGCCGGCGACTGGTTCGTCGGCGCTATTGCTCCGCGTTACGTCCAGACGACGCGGCGGCTCGCGCGTGCACGGGATACAGACAAGCCGGTGGAGTTGCTCCTCAGGGAAGGCGTGACGATTTCCGGGCGTGTCACGGACGACGAGCGCCGGCCAGTCGCCGCGGCGAGGATAAGAGTGCTGGAAAACTCCCGCTCGAGCCCGACTGCGGCGGCCCTCACGGCCGAGGACGGCACGTTCACGCTCCGGCGGATTCCGGGTGTCGAGACCTTGCGCCTCGTCGCCACGCATCCCGATTTCGAGCCGGCCTCGCTGGGAGATCTCGGGCTAAAGCCGGGCGAGAAGCGGACAGGCGTCGCCTTCGCGCTCTCTCGAGGAGCGACCGTGGCCGGTATCGTGACCGTGGGCGGGGCGCCACTTGCGGGTGCGCAGGTGACCCTAACGCTCGGGCGCAGAGGCACAGGTATCGACGCGCCGCCACGCTCTCTTGCCGGGCCCGTGTGGAGCTGGCCGCGCGCGACCACTGGCGCCGACGGGCGCTTTCGGATTGGGGGCCTCGCGCCTGGTGAATACACACTGACGGCCTCGAAGACGGGATATGCCCGGGAGAGCACGGAAGGAATCGTGGTTGCGGGTCGTCGTGGCCCGCAACAACTAGTCTTCGCTCTGGGGCCTGAGGCCGTGATCACCGGCAGCGTTCGGGGCAAGCGCGGTTCTGGTGTCGCGGATCAGTTTGTCCGGGCGGCGCCCTCTGATGCGGCCATCCACAGCAGCGGATCCGCCCAGACGCTTGCCGATGGTAGTTTCCGGATTGATGGACTCAAGCCCGGCGTCACGTACACACTCACCCTTTCCTCGGTGTTTCCCGGTGGGCAGCGAAAATGGGTAGTCGCACCGGCTGAAGGCGTCGAGATGACAGGGACCGGAACCGGGCGCATCGAGGGCAGGGTCATCGACTCGGCAGGGCGGCCGGTGACGGAGTTCCAGGTGACCGCCCAAAATGATGGGAGCAGCGGCGCCAACAGGGTGAACCCGGTCCGTCAGGACATCTCCTCCGAGTCCGGGGAATTCGCTCTCGAGAACGTTCCGGCCACCCTTCTGGAAGTGCGCGCCGTCGCGAAGGGATACCAGCCTGGGCGTATTTCAGGAATCGCGCTCGAGGAGGGCGAGACGCACCCCGGCGTCGAGGTCACCCTTTCGCGCGGCGTGTCCCTTCACGGGCGCGTCATCGACGCGCGGAGCGGCGCGCCTCTGCCCGACATCGACGTTCGGGTGGAGGGCGCGCCATCTGGCGCCACGACCGACGCAGACGGCTCTTTCGAGATCGGGGGCCTGCCGCCCGGGAAGGTGCGCGTCACGGCACGCGGCCAGGAATACACCTCGACCAGCCAGGAGGTCGAAGCGGGAGAGAACGCAGCCTCGGTCGAGCTGAAGCTCTCGGCGGGTGCATCCGTCTCTGCGGTCGTCGTGTCATCCGGAGGTGAGCCGCAGGCCGGCGCCCAGGCGACGCTGACTCAAGCAGGCCAGGATTCCTTCAATGGAACGAAAGCTACGGCGGGGCCGGATGGACGATTGCTCTTCTCGCACCTCGCGCCCGGGCGGTACACGCTGACGGCCGGAATCGCCGGCAGGTACGCGAAGCCCGTGGACCTAACCCTGGAGGCCGACCAGGCGCGTGAAGACGTCCGCGTCGTGATCGGCGGGGGCGCGACGGTTCTCGCGACCGTGACAGGTCTTTCGCCGGAAGAACGAAGCCAGGTGACGGTGTATCTCAACACGAACGCCTCCCTCGGCAACGCAAAGGAGCTTCCGGATGGGCGGTTCGAGGTCCTCGACGTCGCACCGGGTCCAACTGGGGTCTACGCACGAGTAGGTCCCTCTATGGACATCGGAGGAAAGTCCGTGAGGCGTTCGGTGACGATTCCGGAGGAGGGCACGATCGAGGTGGAGCTGCCTTTCGAAGCCGGCTTCACTCTGACCGTCCACGTCCAGCGCGATGGGCAACCCGTCGAGGGCGCTTGGGTTCATGCGAACCCCGCGCTGCCCGACAACGGCACGTTCGGAAGCGCCACGACTGACGCGTCCGGGTCTTGTCGCCTCACGGGGCTCAAGGCCGGCACCTTCCATGTGTTCGTGTATTCGATGGCGACCTCGAGCGCCGCGCCGGAGCAGAAGGTCGACGTCAACGGCGACCAGACGCTGGAGTTCGACCTCCCGGCAGGGCGCCTCGCCGGCCGTGTCGTCGCGTCCGGGTCGAGCCAACCGCTCGCCGACGTACAGGTCACCGTTTCACCGGCGAGCACGAGCGGATCGTTCATGTCACACAGCGCGATGACGGACAGCACTGGCCAATTTCAGCTTTCCGGGCTCGATGCGGGGCCGCTCTCGCTGACGGCGCAGAAGAAGAGCTACCTCGTCGACACAAGAACGGTTTCGGCGGACGCAGCCGATGATCTCGTGATCGAAATGACCCGCGGCGACGGGCTTGACGTAACCGGACAGGATGGAATCCTCGGGACGCCGCTCGGGTCTTTCTCTGCGCGAGTCTTCGATGGCACTGGCGCCCAGCTCGCTGGGTCATACGTTCAACTCGACAGCTCTGGCCGCGGGGAGATCCCATCTCTAAAGCCAGGCTCGTATTCGATCATCGTGAACACGAGCGGGTATGCACCCTCTGCATACGATGGCGTCACGGTCCCGGGACCCGGCCTCACGGTGATTCTTACGCCGGGGGGAACCCTGGACATAGACGTACCGGCGGAGCGCCTCGCAGTGGGCCCTCTTTCGTGCCAGGTGACGGCGCGCGGGCTGCCGCTCGCTTATCGCCAATGGGGCAAACGCGGGGAGCTCTCGCTCGCGAGCGCGTCGACGCACCTCACGAACTTCCCGCCCGTCGCCGGCCTGCTCTCGTGCCCCTCCACGGTGCCAGTCCCCTTCACGGTCCCGGAGGGAGGCTCGACGCGCATCGCGGTGAAGTAACTCGACAGTGTAGGGGCTCAATGGGATTTGCCGGGAGCTGTGGCGCGTAAAGACCAGGTCTCGCCCTCCGTAGGGGCGCAATGGGAATTGCCGGGGGCTCCGGAGCGTACCGACCAGGGTCTCGCGCCTGAATTCCCATTGCACTCCCTGAATCTGCCGAAGACTCGTCCTGGCTGCTCGGACGAGCGGCGAAGCCTCAGGAGACTGAGGCGTGAGGGGAAGCCGTGGAAACGGACGCCGCCCGAAGGCGACTTGGAAATCGCTCCGCGATTCCCACCGTTTCCACCGCCCTGCTACTACGAATTTCAGAACGAAACCGTAAACCGGGCACCGGGAGGGGGGCGCTTTTAATGACGCAAGGGGGTCGGAAATTAGTGGCGCTTGACAACACCTCCTGGTCTGCGCGCGCCAGCGCCCGCCGCAATTCCCATTGCGCCCTCCTACATGTCACGCGCGCGGACGGTTCGGAATAGCTCTGTTCTTGGTCGAGCGGCCATTCGG
>CALAQS010000346.1 GCA_937888435.1 uncultured Acidobacteriota bacterium | reverse complement strand
TGCGGCTCTCGTACGGGCGCTGCGCTGGTCCATCGAGGCGCGGCGCGCCCGCCGCTCGTCCTCCGCGGCCCGTGCGGTCGCCGCGCGCGCCGGGCTCCTCGTGGGCGAGGACGGCCGCGTGCTTTCGGCCTCCGACCGGTTCCGTGAAATCCCGGGAGCCGCGGCCGAGGGAACGCGCTTCACGGCGGATCCCCGCGCGGCGGGCCGCCTTCTCGCGTTCGTGCGACTGGCCCGGGCGCGGGCCCAGCGCGGCGCGCGCACGGCGAACGGGCGCCTCGCGCTCGACGACGGGGCGGATTTTTTCCGGGTCCTCGCGGCACGCGCCGAGGCGACGCCGGCCGGGCTGCTCGTTCTCCTCGCACGCGCCGACGTGCCGTTCGGCGTGTTTCTCGCGTGCGGGGCGCTCGCGGCGTTCGTTTTCGGGCGCTCCCTGTGGGAGTCCCTCGCCGCGGGCGTGCCGTGGATCCCGAGGCTCCTGCCGTGACGGGCCGCGCGTTCGAGCGCGAGGTCCGCAACGTGATCGTGGGCGGCCTCGCGACGCTGCTCTTCCTCGCCGGGACCGCCGTCGTCGTCCTTAGGAACACCGTGGCGTGGGGCGTGGGCGAGAACCTGCGGCGCCTGACGGCCGAGACGCGCGGGGTCGCGAACCGCCTCGGTATGGCACCCGATCCCGCGGAGGCGCTCGTGTCGGATGACCTCGTCGCGCGCCTCCTCCGCGACGTGAACGCGCGCAGCGCCACGCTCTACGACGCGCAGGGCCGGCGCGTCGCCGACGCCCCGTTCCTGCCGGACGCGGGACTCGCTCCCGTGACGGTGACGCCGGCCGCCGAGGGGCCTCCCGTCGAGCCGTTCGTCGGCGCGGGGGACGGCGCTTCCCCCGCGATCACCGTCGTTCTGCCCGGCGGGACACGAATCCTGCGGGTCGTGTGGGACGGCACGTCGATCGCCGAGGCGCGCCGCAACGCCCGCATCCTCTCGGTCGCGGTGCCCGCGGCCGCCCTCGTCCTCGTCCTTCTCGTCGTGCCGTTCCTGAGGCGCCTCCTCGAGCCGATCGACGCCCTCACCCAGGCCGCGCGCGGCGCCGGCGGCCTCGTCCCCGCGGTGCGCGCCGGCAGCGACGAAGCCGAGACGGCGATCGCGACGTTCCAGCGCACGGTCGAGGAGCTGAAGAAGCGCACGGCCGAGCTGGAAGGCCTCCGCAGCTCCGAAAAGCGGCGTGCCGACGTCCTCGCGGTGACGGCCGACACCCTCGTGAGGTCGCATCCCGGCGGGCTCGTGGTCGTGGACGCCGCCTTACGCCTCACCCAGGCGAACGTCCCGGCCCGCGAGCTCCTCGGTCTCGCCGAAGAAGAGCTCGGCTCTCCGGCCGCAGAGGCCGCGGTCGACGCGGTGCCCGCGATCCGCGAGGCGGCGCGGGCGGCGCGCGGCGGCACGCCGACGCTCTCGAAGGAGCTCGCGCTCGGAGAGGGGCCCGACGCGCGCCTCGTCGAGCTCACGGCCGTCCCGATCCTGGATTCCTCGAAGGCGGTCCTGGGCGTTCTCCTTTTCCTCGAGGACCGCACGACGACGCGGCGCCTCGAGCGCGAGCTGTCGTCCCGCCGCGAGCTGGCGGCGCTCGGCGAGATGTCGGCGGGCATCGCGCACGAGTTCCGGAACGCGACGGGAACGATCCTCGGCTGGGCGCGCCTCGCCGCGAAGACGGAGGATCCCGCGGCGCGCGCCCGGCAGATCGAGGCGATCCAGACCGAGGCCGAGCACGTCGCGCGCGTGACGGGCGATTTTCTCTTCTTCGGCCGGCCCGAGCGGCTCGAGGCGGGGCCGTGCGACCTCCGCGCTCTCGCGCTCGAGATTGCCGACGAGCAGCGCACGCTGACGCCGGGCGTCGCGGTCGAGGTGAAAGGGACGTTCGCGGCCGCGTTCGCGGACGCCGCTCTCGTGCGCCGCGCGCTCGTGAACCTCGTGAAGAACGCGTGCGAAGCCGCGGCGGCGGGCCCTCGCGCGGGCCGGGTCGCGCTGCGCGGCGAAGGCGAAGCCGCCGGGTTTACGCGGATCGCGGTCGAGGACAACGGCTCCGGCGTGCCCGACGAGGCCGCGGCGAAGCTGTTCGTTCCGTTCTTCTCGACGAAAGACACGGGGACGGGCCTCGGCCTCGCCATGGTCGCGAAGATCGCCGCGCTCCACGGCGGCACGATCGCGGTGGGGCGGTCGGCGGCTCTTCAGGGCGCGCGGTTCGCGCTCGAGCTTCCGGCCGCGTCCGCCGCGCCCTGAGCGCGTGCTCGCGTCAGCCGGCGGCGGCCGGGGCCGTGGGCCGCGCCACCGCCGTCTTCCTCTTCTCGACGAGCGCCTTGAACTGGTCCTTGTCGAGCGCCTTCTCGAGCGCGTCGTCCGTGTCCACGATCGCCGCTACGACGAGGTCGGCGAGGTACTGGTCCATCGCGATCATCCCGGACAGGCGGCCCGTCTGGATGAGGGTCGAGATCATGCTCGTCTTGCCCTCCCGGATGCTGTTCGAGAGCGCCGAGGATCCGCGGAGCACCTCGAAAGCGGGGACGCGCCCGCCGCCCTTTTTCTTCAGGATCACCTGCGCGACGACCGCCTTCAGCACCTCCGCGAGCACGGTGCGCATCTGCTCCTGCTCGTCGGCGGGAAAGCTGTCGATGAGGCGGTCCACGGCCTTCGACGCCGAGTTCGTGTGGAGCGTCGCGAAGACGAGGAGGCCCGTCTCGGCCGCCTGCAAAGCCATCGACATGGTCTCGAGATCGCGGAGCTCGCCGACGAGGACGACGTCCGGGTCTTCGCGAAGCGCCGCCTTGAGCGCCGCTGCGAACGTCGGCGTGTCGAAACCGAGCTCGCGGTGCGAGATCAGCGACTTCTGCGGCACGTGGAGAAACTCGACCGGATCTTCGATCGTGACGATGTGCGAGGCGCGCGTGCGGTTGATCCAGTCGAGGAGGGCCGCGAGCGTCGTGGACTTGCCGGAGCCCGTCGGGCCGGTCACGAGGACGAGGCCCCGCGGGACGCGTGCGACGCTCGCGACGACCGCGGGCAGGCCCAGCTCCTCGATGCTGAGGACTTTCGGCGGGATCATGCGCAGCACGGCGCCCGACCCGTGCTCCTGGCGGAAGAGATTCACGCGGAAGCGCGCGATCTTGCCCATGGCATACGCGAAGTCCGCGTCGCCGGTGTCCTGCCAGTCCTTGAAAGGCTTTTCGGGAGCGATCGGGCCGATGAGGCTCTCGTATTCCTCTTCGGTCAGCGTGCGCCACTTCAGCCGCTGAAGATCCCCGTCGACGCGGACGATCGGCGGCGATCCCACGGCGAGGTGAAGGTCCGAGGCCTTCTTGTCGACGACGATCCTCAGGAGCGTGTCGATCCGGTTCACGCCCATGTCCGAGGAGGAGGCGGGAGGCGTCTTCGTCATTCGAGGGCCTGCCTCTCGTCGGCGACGAGCTTCTCGAAAGGCTCCTTCTTGAGCGCCTTCTCCATGGCGATCTCGGGGTCCACCTTGCCGTCCTCGCAGAGCTTCATCAGCGATTGGTCCATGGTGATCATGCCGGCAAGCTGGCCGGTCTGAAGCTGGGATGGAAGCTGGTGCGTCTTGCCTTCGCGAATCAGCGACGCCACTGCGGACGTCGAGCGGAGGATCTCGAAGGCCGCCACACGACCCGCGAATCCGCGGCGCGGAAGTAGGACCTGTGAGATGACCGCCTTCAGCGAGTCCGAGAGCATGACGCGCACCTGCCCCTGCTGCCCGGCGGGGAACGAGCTGAGGATGCGGTCGATCGTCGCGGGCGCATTCGTCGTGTGGAGCGTCCCGAGCACGAGGTGTCCCGTCTCCGAGGCCGTGATCGCGAGCGCGATCGTCTCGAGGTCGCGCATCTCGCCCACGAGGATGACGTCCGGGTCCTCGCGGAGCGCCGCCTTGAGCGCCCGCGCGAACGAAGCCGTGTGGTGGGGGACCTGGCGCTGGTTCACCAGGGCTTCCTTGTTCGGGTGGACGAACTCCACCGGGTCCTCGACCGTGATGATGTGGCAGGGACGCGTCTCATTGATGCGGTCGATGAGCGCGGCGAGGGTCGTGGACTTCCCGCAACCGGACGAGCCCGTCACGAGGACGAGGCCCTGTGTGAACTTGAGGACGTCCGAGAGCGACGGCGGCAGCCCGATCTCCTCGATCGCCGGAATGGACTTCGGCACGAGCCGGAAGCACGCGTCGAACCCCCCGCGCTGCGAGTAGAAGTTCGCGCGGAAGCGCCCGAGCCCCGGCAGCTTCAGGCAGACGTCGATCTGCCGCTCGCGCTCGAGCCTCTTCCATTCGCTCTCGTCGAGCACTTCGCGGATGAGCTGGGTGGCGCGCGCGCGCGTCATCGGCGGCACGTCCATGGGCTCGAGGACGCCCTGCATGCGCCGATGCGGCACGAAGCCCGTCGCGAGGTGAAGGTCCGAGGCCCCGCGCTGGACCATGTCGGCGAGGAACTCGACGAGCCGCGCGTTCTGGTTGCCGGCCAGATCGACGGTGGCCACCTCGGGCTCGATCTCGGGAAGGGCGTCGCGGGCCTCGTCGCCCGAGAGCCTTCCCACGAGGCGGCGGGCGCGCGCCCGAACTGCCTGGTCGATCTGCGCCATCTGGACGACCCTCGAGCAGATCGTGACGACCTGCTGCTGCACGCGGGCCTCTTTCATCGCGAGCTTTCCCATCGCGTCGAGGATCTCCATCTGGACGTCGGGACGCGCGACCGCGGCCTTGAACACGTCGAGAAGAGGCTGCGCGGCGCGCGCGTCCGCGAGCTCCCCGACAGCAGAGGCGGCCGCGATGACGAGGTCGGGGTCCTTGAGCGCAAGAAGAAGGCGCGCGAGGACCTCGTCGTTTCCCCGTCCGGTTCGCCCGAGCGTCTCGATGGCGCGCGTCTTCACCCAGAGGTCGGGATCGTCCACGAGCTTGATCCACACGGGAAGCGCCTTGGCGTCCGCGAGAGCCAGCGTCATCTCGGATGCGGCCTTCGCGAACGCGGGATCGGGATCTTTCGTGAGCAGAAGAAGCGCGTTCACGAAGCCGGGCAGGCCGTCGCGGGCCGTCTCGACCGCGCGGTCCCTGACCCAGACGAACGAGCCGCGGAAATGCTCGAGGATCCGGCGCGCGAGAAGATCCGGCGCATAGGGCAGGAGGAGGTTCACGGCGCCCTGTCTCACGATCGCGTTTCCGTCCGCGAGAAGAGGCACGATCTCGGTCGTGTGATCCTGCTTGGCGGTCGTCAGGAGGCGCTTGAGCGCCGCGAACGAGGCTTCCGCCACGCGTCCGCCGCCCGTGCGCGCCATCTGAAGAACGTCCGGGAAGTAACTCTCGTTCGGGTTTTTCTCGAGGACCGCGAGCGCCGAGTAGCGGATCTCCTCGTTCTCGTCCTGCAGCAGGGGGACGGCGAGGCTCGCGGCCACGGAGGCGCTGCCTTCGAAGCTCATCTCGCTGACGGCCTTCAGGGCCCGCGCACGCACGGCGGGATTCGACGCGGTGAGCACCCGGCGCGCGATGTCGAAGGCCGCCTCGGCGGGAAGCTCCCGGGCGAGTTCGAGAGCGGCGAGGCGGGCGAAGTCGTCGCCGCGGGATCCGATCTCCTGCAGAAACGGGCCGAGCTGCGGCCCAGCCAGCTCCTTCAGGAAGCGCATGACGGCGCGCCGCACGGCCTCCGAGCGCGTCTTCAGGAGCGGAACGAGCGCTTCGAGCCCGGCGCGGTCGTGGCGCCTCTTGAGGATCGCGAGACCCGCCGTCCGGATCTCGGGGACCTGCTCGAGCGCCGTCCAGACGATCCACTCGACGTCGGGCTTGACGATCGCGTGGAACTTCTCGAGGAGCTCCCTCTTCTGCTCCTCGCTCGTCCACTTGTGGTCCCGAAGCTGAGCGACGACGGCCGGCTCCGAGCGCAGGCCGCGCAGCTTCTCGAGGACCATCAGCCCGTCTCCATGGCCGCCTATCGTAGCCGAGCGGGCCTCGCGCGCGCGGGCCGAGAATCGTCCGTGGCCGGGCAGCTGGTGTTACGAAAAGTGTCGAATCGACCGACGCGACCGGGGCAGTCGGCCGGGAGAGGACCGGGTGTAAGATCGCTGCCACGAGTCGTTTGGCTATCAGGACCGGATTGCGGCACGGACCTCGCTTTAGGAAAGGCGGATTCTGCATGATGAGCGTTACTCTTCCGCTCGTTCGCCCCCGTCTCAGGGTGCTCCGACCGCGCTCGCGGAGGGGGTTCAGCCTCGTCGAGATGTTGGCGGTCGTCGCGATCCTCGGGATCATCGCCATCATCGGAGGAGGCGAGATCTCGAAGGCCTGGAAGCGCCAGAAGATGCAGAGCGCGTCCACCGACATCAAGATCCTGTTTCAGAGGGCGCTCTCGGAGATGCAGCGCCGCAACATGCGGACCTTCATCCAGGTCGGCCCTCTCATCACGGCGGGCGCGGCGAGGTACATGCCGATCTATCTCGTCGGAGACGCGGACGGGGACGGCGCCCTCGCGGCCTGCTTTGCGAATCCGCCGACAGTGCCCTGTCCGGACCTCCTCATCGACGAGTACGACATCGTCGTGAAGGGCCTGACGGGCGTGAAGGGCGTGACTGGCGTCGACCAGGAGTTCTGCCTTTCCGATCTGGACGTGACTCAGGTGGAGTCGTCGCTCTGGTCGGACAACTCCACCAGCTGGAACAACCCGCGCGTCCTCATGTGCGACTTTCAGGGGCGTGCGATCGACACGCTCAGCGGCCGGCAGATCGCGGGGCCGGCCACGCTCGTCTTCACGCACGTGAACGTCGTCAACCAGGCCCTGATGCCTCCGACGCGCTACGTGCTCAGCATCAACCCGGTCTGGACCGTCCGCGACGCGAAACAGATCAAGGACGCGACGAACACGTGGGTGACCCAGAATGGCTGAGCGCGGCGCCTCGCGCGATCGCCGGACGGGCTCTCTCTCCCGCCGCGGCAGCAGCTTCGTCGAGGTCCTCCTCGCCATGACCATCATGGCGCTCGTCCTCGTGGGCATCCTCCAGATGTTCTCGGTCTCGCTCATCGTCAACAAGGGCGCCGCGGCCCGCACGCAGATGCTCTTCAAGTGCGAGCAGGTCGTCGAGAACATCCGCTGGTACTACTACGTGACGTCGAACAGCCTGGCCGCGCCCACGAACACCTTCATTCCGCCTCTCGCGGCGGGCACCGTGAATCTCCCGTACCTGACAGGCGACCCGGGGTGGGATTTCTGGGGCCCCGACGGAGCGAACGTGATGGAGAGGGACAACGGCCCATACAAGCTCAGCTACACGCTCGTGAACGACGCGACCCAGACGCTGAACACCGGCGTCAACGTCTGGGTGATCACGGTCTCGGCGGTGCCGACGGACGTCCCCGGCGCCGTCGGCGCGTCTCGCTACCTGGGAATCGGCACGAACGGCGGCGGCAAGAGAGTGGACTATGTGGCGCAGTTCACGCAGTAGCGAGAGGGCTCGCTGCGGTCCCGCTCGCGGCTTCACGCTGCTGGAGGCGATGGTCTCGCTCCTGCTCCTCGTCATCGTGCTCATCGTGGCGATGACGATGCTTTTCGAGATGCGCGCCTTCGCGGAGCGGCAGCAGTACTTCATGCTTCCCCGACAGGCGGCGCGGCGTGCCGTCGACTACCTCTCGTTCTATTTCGCGGGGGCTTCCGACGTCAACTACGTCGATTCCACGCACGCGAGCCCGAACGCGCTGATCATGTATTACAACCTGAACGGCACCCTGACGCAGGCCTCGTACAACAACCTCACTGGAAATCCGGGCGACGAGCCGGGAAACGGCTCCCGCGTCATACCGGCGAACCCACCCCTCATCCCGACGGCGATTGCATCGACGAATTTCGGCGACATCGGAACCGACATCATCACGATGGTGACACCTTTCGATCCCGGCCGGTACCTGGTCTGGGCGCCGTTCCCGGCGCTTGGCCCGGGCGTCGACTTGTGGTTCAACTACCGGGTCGGTTGCGCGACGAGCGATGCGGCCAACCTCACGGCCTTCCGGGCGGCCACGGGAGACGACGGCGTTACCGGGAGCGCCCTTCTCATGCTCGTCGACAAGGACGGGAGCTGGTCCTACGTGCGCATTCCGGAATCGGGTTATCATCCGGACGGGCTCTGCTCCGACTTGGGCCCAACGTTCAAGAACATCCATGTGACCGCCGATACGGCCTCGACGGTTCCTGCGCCCCCGAATCCCGGGGGAGGCATCCTGAGCCTCGCGGATCCGGTTTACCTCGTCACCGGTCTCCAGGTGATCTCCTTCCGCGTGCTGACGGACGATGTCGACGGGCTTCCGAAGCTGCAGCAGAAGCTCGGGCTGTTCGACCCCGCAAACGACAACCCTTACCCCGCGGTCGGCAGCCCGCTCCCGCGCTTCACGAACGTGATGGAGAACGTGGAGGATCTGCAGGTCGCGTACATGTACTCGCAGGCCGCCGCCGCGGGAGGCGCGGGGGCGCCGGACGGCTCCCTGGTCTGGAACACGGCGTCCCAGACGATCGATGGGGCCGCTCCCGGATGCGCAGGGCTGCCCGGGCCCGGGTGCGCGACGCACATTCCCTTCCAGGCGGGACCTAGTTTCACCGCGGCTCTTCCGGCTCTCGACATCTCCAACGCGATCGGGGTGCGGGTCTCCGTCACGGGGCGGTCTCCGCTGCTTCCGCTCGCGGCTCAAAAGCTGACGGACGTCGACGTCAAGGAACCGTTCGCGACGACGTCGAGCCAGCATTTCCGGCCGGTCTCCGAGGATCACACCTGGACGCCGGACCCGGTCCACCCGACATGGCCGCTCTACGATCAGTTCGACCACTACCGCGCGACCGCGACCCTCCTGCTGCGCAACCGGATTCCGAGG